>JAHEXQ010000051.1 GCA_023252035.1 Actinomycetes bacterium | reverse complement strand
GAGACCATCTCACCCAATGCCATGAGCAGCCTGATTATCTCGCCCGGCGTCTTGCCCACTTTCTGAGCGAAGTCCTTGACGGTGATTCCAGAGGGCAGGCGCAGATGCCGCTTCTTGGTCCCTTCCCGCGCCTCTCCAGCAGGCGCCCCTAGGGGAGCCGCCTTTGACGGCGACTGTGCTTCGCGGCCCGGACCTGGCCGTCCAGTGCGTCTGGCGGGACGCGGACGGGTGATGGCGCGCCTCTGCTGGCCATGCGGCCCCGCGGGCCTCAATTGGCGCGGCGGTTCCGGCTTTCTCCCCACTGGTGCCGCCCCGGGCCGGGGCTGGGCCGCCGGTTTAGTTGGTGTCTCCGCTTTCGGCGGAACCGGCGACTTTGCCGGCGCATCCGGCTTGGCTTTCTGGCTCTCCGGCTGTTCCACGCGTGGCTTCTCTACCTTGGGCTTCTCCGGCGCGGCAGAGGCCGGTGCTCGCACAGCCTGTTTCGGTGGCGCAGCTTTCTTGCGTTCTACCTTCGCAGAAGCGCCCTTGGCGCCCGGTTCGGCTGTTTTGGCCTTGACGGGCGCGTCCGGGTGAGTTTCCTTCGTCTTGGCTGCCACCGTCTTAGCGGACGGCTTCGGCACATTGGGTGCCGCCTTTGTGGCTTTTCCAGCCTTCTCCGGCTCCCTCTTGAATCTCTTTGCCAGCTCAGCCTGCGTTTTCTCATCCACAGACTGAAGGACGTTTATAACGCCTTTACCCATATCTTCCAGGGCTGCGAGAAGCTGCTTGCTCTCGAGTCCCATCTCTTTAGCCAGTTCGTGTACTCGCTTAGCGGCCATTGCCATCGCCTCTCAAACTATTCATCCTCGGTCTTGGGAGACTCCTCCGCGCTCTCAGCGGGCATCTCCGGCTCCTCAGCCGCAGCCTCCCCGGCTTCGGGCATTTCATCTTCGAGCTCCGGGGCCTCTGCTTCAAGCTCCTCGGCCTCTCCCTCCTCGAGCTCTATCGGCTCCATATCTTCCGGCACAGCCTCGGCTTCGGCCTCCTCGGGCAATTCGTCCCCTTCGGCTTCGAGTTCCTCCTGGTCACCCGCGGTTTCCTTGGCCTCCTGGCTCTCGCTCTTGATATCGATGCGCCATCCGGTCAGTTTGGCGGCAAGGCGCGCGTTCTGCCCCTCCTTGCCGATAGCCAGGGACAGCATCGAGTCGGGGACGACCACCTCAGCCGTCTCCTCATCCTCATTGATGATGACTTCCTTTACCTTGGCGGGGCTCAGAGCGCTCATGACGAACTGCACGGGATCCTCGCTCCAGGGGATGATGTCCACCTTCTCTCCCCGCAGCTCGTTGACGACCATCCTCACGCGGGAGCCTTTTGCTCCCACGCAAGCTCCTACGGGATCGATGTTCTTCTCGTGAGAAACCACGGCTATCTTGGATCGCTGCCCCGGCTCGCGGGCCACGGCTTTGATCTCCACGTAGCCTTCGTCAATCTCCGGCACCTCCAGCTCGAAGAGCCGCTTGAGCAGCCCCGGATGCGTGCGCGACACCAGGATCTGCGGACCCTTGTTGGTCTTGCGCACCTCCACGATGAAGACCTTGATGCGCGCACCGTGTTCGTAGCGCTCTCCGTAGATCTGCTCGGAAGCGGGCAGGAGCGCCTCCACCTTCCCCAGGTCCACCAGGGTATAGCGGTGGTCGCTCTGCTGAACGATCCCGGTCACGATGTCTCCCACGCGCTCGTGGTACTCGTCGTACATGATGTCGCGTTCGGCCTCACGCATCCTCTGGAAGATGACCTGCTTGGCCGTCTGAGCGGCGATACGGCCGAAGTCCTTCGGGGTCACTTCTTCCTCCGTGACCTCGCCCGTGTCCTCTTCCGTCTTGAGTGCGAAGACGTGTATGCCGCCCTCGGGATTGATCTCCACGCGGGCGTCGAACTCTACGTTATAATTCTTTCTATAGGCCGCAAGCAGGGCAGCCTCAAGGGCTTCGAGCATCGTCTCGGCCTTGATGCCCTTCTCCCTCTCTATCTGCCGCAGCGCTCCATAGATGTCCAGTTCCAAAACCATCCTCCTCCGGGCGGGGCTATCTGCCGCCCCACTCGAACACCAATTTCACCTGCCTGACTTCGTCGTAGCGGACGGCCATATCCGTCTCCCCCGTAAGCAGATGGAACCCTTCGTCGTCCGCCTCTCCCAGCGTGCCGGTGAAGCTCTTGGCGCCGCCGCGCGGCTGCCGCAGTTTCATCTCCACCTGGCGCCCCCGGAACCAGCGGTACTCGCGCGGCTTGCGCAAGACGCGCTCCACTCCCGGCGATGCCAGCTCCAGCTTGTAGCTGGTGTCCAAAATATCGGATACGTCCAGATGCCTCCCGATCTCCTCGGAAAGCGCCGCTATAGTGTCCAGGTCTATGCCGCCACCCGGCTTGTCCAGGTATATGCTCAGGACCGCCTCCCGGTCCCGCTTCTTCACTTCCACGCTGACCAGCGCGACCCCCTCACCGGCTACTATGGGTTCAACCAGGTCCTCGACCTGCTTCTCGATGTCTGCTAGTTTCATCTCGCGCGGCCGGCGCCGTAGCCTCCGATTTTCCGGAACTCGACAGAACGGTCAAAGAAAAAGTGGGCAATTGCCCACCATATCTGTGCTCTCAACCGTCATCAATCTACCATAATCAACAGGCCTTTTCAACCGAACTGGCGCCTCGCGCGCGCCTTTATCCGGCCGCCACCAGGGCGTAGATTTTGCAGCCCCCGGCGTTATAATATTCAGCAGTCGGATAAAGGAGGTTTTCTGCGTGGAAAAATACCCGATGGAGAAGATCAGGAACGTAGCCCTTTTCGGACACGGCGATTCGGGCAAGACCTCGTTATCTGAGGCCATGCTCTTTGCTTCCGGTGTGATCAACCGCCTGGGCAATGTGGGTGACGGCACGACCCAGAGCGATTACGATCCCGACGAGCAGAAGCGTCAGATCTCTATGAACGCGACGCTGCTGCCTTTCGAATGGAATAAGCTGAAGATCAACCTCATCGACACCCCCGGTTTCGCTGACTTCATCGGAGAGGTCATCGGCGTTCTGCGCGCCGTCGATGCGGCCATCGTCGTTCTCTCCGCCGTATCCGGCGTGGAAGTCCAGACCGAACTCATCTGGAAGAGGGCCGACGCCCGGGGCCTCCCGCGGCTGGTCTTCGTGAACAAAATGGACCGGGAGAACGCCAGCTTCGGCAAGTGCCTGGAGCAACTGAATGAGCTGTACGGCACCAAGGTCGTTCCGCTGCAATTGCCCATAGGTGAGGAGAGCAAGTTTCGCGGAGTGGTGGATCTGGTCTCCAACAAGGCCCTGGCCTTCGACGCCGGCGCATTCAAGGAAGAGCCTATACCCTCCGAGATGGTGGGCGCTGTGGCCGAGGCGCGCGAGAAGCTCATCGAGGGTGTGGCGGAATCGAACGACACGCTGCTGGAGAAATACCTGGAGGGAGAGGCCCTCGATCCCGGCGAAGTGAACAAGGCCCTCCTGGAGTCCATCTCCAAGGGCGCGCTCATACCGGTCCTCTGCGGCTCCGCGACCCACAGCATCGGAGTACAGCAGTTGCTGGACACGGTGGCTGCGGCGTTCCCCTCCCCGCTCATCCGGCCCGAGATAAGGGGGCACAAGCCGGGCGGCGAGGAGGAAGTCGTCCTAAAGGCGTCGCCGGGAGAACCTCTCGCCGCACTGGTATTCAAGACCGTGTCGGATCCCTATGTGGGCAAGCTCACCTATTTCCGGGTATTTTCGGGGACGCTCAAGGCCGACGGCGCCGTCTTCAACCCGAGGGGAGCGAAGGAAGAGCGCATCGGCCAGGTATTCGTAATCCGCGGCAAGAACCAGATACCCGTGCGCGAGATAATCGCGGGTGACATCGGAGGCGTGGCCAAACTCACCGAAACGGCCACCGGCGACACCCTTTGCGACCGCGCCAAACCCATCCTTCTCGATCCCATTGAGTTCCCCAAGCCCATCTTCTCCCTCGCCATCGAGCCCAAGAGTAAGGGCGATGAAGACAAGCTGGGGACGGCCCTGCAACGCCTGGCCGACGAGGACCCAGCTTTCAGCACGCGCCGCGATCCCGAGGTTAAGCAGACCATCATCTCCGGCATGGGTGAAGCGCACCTGGAGAGCGTGCTCGAGCGTATGGCCCGCAAGTTCGGCGTCGAGGTTAACAGCACCACCCCTCGTGTGCCCTACAAAGAGACCATACACAATCCCGCCAAGGCCGAGGGCAAACACAAGAAACAGACCGGCGGCCACGGTCAATTCGGCGTGGCCTTTGTAGCCTTAGAGCCCCTGCCCAGGGGCGAGGGCTTCGAGTTCGTGGACAAGATCGTAGGAGGCGCGATTCCGCGCCAGTTCATTCCCGCTGTGGAGAAAGGAATCCGGGAGGGTATGGAAGAGGGTTTCCTGGCGGGCTATCCCATCGCGGATATGCGGGCCACCCTCTACGACGGTAAGTTCCACCCGGTGGACTCCTCGGAATTGTCCTTTAAAATCGCCGGTTCGCTGGCGCTGAAGAACGCGTTGAAAGACGCGCAGCCCTACATCCTGGAGCCCATTATGAACGTGGAGATCTTGGTCCCGGACGCCTTCATGGGCGACGTAATGGGAGACCTCAACGCCAAGCGAGGACGCATCATGGGCATGGAGCAGTCCGGTGGACTGCAACTGATAAAGGCCCAGGTTCCCCTGGCGGAGATGTTCCGTTACAGCATTGACCTGCGGTCGCTCACGGGAGGCCGCGGCACCTTCAGCATGGAGTTCTCCCATTATGAGGAGACTCCCGGCAACGTGGCTGAGAAGATCATCGCCGCTTACAAGGCGGAGAGGGAGAAGGCCAGCTCCTGAGCGCTACCTGCGTGAAAAGCCCGCTTCGGCGCGCCGGAGCGGGCTTCGCTTTGCTTGACGATGGACGAAAAGGCCAGATCCCGTGGTTCACGCGCCGCCGGCATCCCCTTCCAGCACGCGCCTGATCGCGGCCGACAACCGGGAATGGGTCTGGGGAAGGGTCTCGGGCATCACCTTCACCTCCGCGATTACAGGCATAAAATTGGTATCTCCGTCCCAGCGGGGCACCAGGTGCATGTGCAGGTGGTCGGCGATCCCCGCCCCGCCAGCCTTACCCAGATTCATCCCCAGGTTCATCCCCTGCGAGTGCACCTCCGCCTGGATAGCCCGGCTGGCCAGTACGGCCAGCTCCATCATCTCGCAGTATTCCTCGGAGCGGAGCTCCTCCAGCTCACCCACATGCCGGTAAGGGGATATCATCAGGTGTCCGGTGTTATAAGGAAAAGCGTTCAGCATGATGAAGCAGGTCCTGCCGCGATGGACGATCAGGGCTTCCGCATCATCTCCCGACGCCGGCTTGTCGCAGAAGATACAGCCTTCTTTGCGGTAATCCTCGACATTCGAAACGTACCGCATGCGCCAGGGAGACCAGAGCCTCTTCACGCGCTCACCGCCACTCCAGGCCGGTGCTGCGGCTATCCACGAGCTTGCTGATCCCCTCTTCGAACTCCTCCAGGCTGACGCCGCGTACGTCCTCGCCGGTGCGCAGCCGCACCGAGACCGTACCCCCCTCCACCTCGCGGTCCCCGGCCACGAGGGTGAAAGGCACCTTCTGCAGTTGCGAGTTGCGTATCTTGAGATTCACGGTCTGGTGGTCATCGTCCACCTCTACCCTGATTCCGCGGGCCTCCAGTTGCTCCTTCAGCCCCAAGGCGTATTCCAGATGCCGGTCGGCCACGGGTATCACCATCACCTGCACGGGCGACAACCATACCGGCAGGGCGCCTCCGTAGTGCTCAATGAGCACTCCGAGAAAACGCTCGATGCCCGCCAGTACTACCCGGTGTATCATGACGGGCTGATGGGGACGGTTATCCGCGCCCGCGTAGGTTATCTGGAAGCGCTCGGGCATGTTGAAATCCACCTGGATGGTGGGACCCTGCCAGTACCTGCCGATGGCGTCCTTCAGCTTCACGTCTATCTTGGGACCGTAGAACACCCCCTCCCCGGGGTCAACCTCGTATTCCATGCCGTAGTGCTGGAGCGCATCGGCCAGTGCCTGGGTGGAGCGCTCCCATACCGCATCGCTCCCCACCGACCCTTCCGGCCGGGTGCTGAGGTAGAGCTTAAATTCCTCGAACCCGAAGGCCCGCAGGGAGTAGAGGGCGAAGTCCAGGCACTCGATTATCTGCTCCTCCAGCTGCTCGTCCGTGCAGAAGATATGGGCGTCGTCCTGTGTGAACCCGCGCATCCGGAGCAGGCCGTGCAGCACGCCGCTCCGTTCATACCGGTAGACCGTGCCCAGTTCGAAGTACTTCAGGGGCATATCCCGGTAGCTGCGAGGCTTGGTCTTGTAGATGAGCATGTGGCCCGGGCAGTTCATGGGCTTGACCACGTACTGCGTGCCCTCCTTTTCGAGGGTGTACATGTTGTCCACGTAGTAGTCGAGATGACCGGATATATTCCAGAGGTCGCCTTTGAAAAGGTGCGGCGTTATCACCATCTGGTAACCCCGCTTGCGGTGCTCCTCCTTCAGAAAATCCTCGACGATGCCCCGTAGTATCGCGCCCCTAGGATGATAGAACACGACGCCGGCCCCGGCCTCCTCGTGGAAACTGAAGAGGTCGAGCTCCTTTCCCAGCCTGCGGTGGTCCCTCTTCTCCGCCTCTTCGCGCATGGTGAGGAAGTCCTGCAGTTCCTGGGGTGTCGCGAAGGAGGTGCCGTATATCCTCTGCAGCATGGGCCGCTTCTCGTCTCCCCGCCAGTAGGCACCCGCTATGGACAGCAGCTTGAAACTGCCGATACGGGAGGTATCCTCCACGTGGGGGCCCCGGCATAGATCTGCGAAATCCCCATGCCGGTAGATACTGACCGTCTCGTCCTCCATATCTTCAAGGAGCTCCACCTTGAAAGGTTCCTCGAGCTCGTGGAATAGCTCCAAGGCGGCTTGCCGGGACAACTCCTCTCGGCGGAGGGGCAGGGCCTCGGCTGCTATAGCCCGCATGCGCTCTTCGATCGCCCCCAGGTCATCCGGTTTTATCGATACGGGTATATCCAGGTCGTAGTAGAAGCCCTCCTCGATGGCAGGGCCGATAGCCAGTTTCGTTCCTGGGTAGAAATCCCGCACGGCCTGCGCCAGGACATGCGCCGCACTGTGGCGCATCGTCTGGCGTGCTTCCAAAGCCTCTCTCTTCGTCTCCGCAGCAGACATACTCTCCGCCTTCCGGGCGCGCCATACGCTCAGCTGGCGCGCGCTGATAACACCAACACCAGTTCTACCGCCAGCTCCTCCAGATAGCGTACGGCCCGGCTGTCCACAAAATGCGTCTGGACCCACAGTTGTTCATCCCTGGCCCCGAATTCCTCGCTCATGCGCGCCAGCAGTTTAACCGCCATGGCTATGGGCTCCTTCCCGGCCGCCCGTACCCTGGGCCGGTATCCCTGCTCAAGACTTTCGGCCAGGCGCCGCATAAGCTCGGAGCCGTCCGTATCCGCGGTCACGGTCAGCGGCCTCTCCATCAGGTCGCGGGTCTCTCTCCTTAAAGTATCCAGCCTCTCCTGCTCCTCGCCGAGTTGCTCCTCAGGCTCCACCCCAAGGCGCTCTGTTCCGGAGAAGGCAAAACCGCAGCGGCCGCAGAACTCGCCGCTCGCCGGCCCGATGGTGCCGCAGTTGGGGCAGCGCACGCTGGTGCCGGGCTCTCGGGCAGCCTCATGCGTGAGATCGGATTCCCGCCCTTCGCCGGATTCTGCCTCAAAACTCCGGTAACAGAGATTGCAGAACCCGGCGTCTTCCGGGTTTTCCGCGCTGCATTTCGGGCAGATCCTCATTCAGATCCTCCGTCTTCGCTATCTCTAAGAGGGCTGAGCTCCCATTCGCGACATGCCGCTCGTCTTTCTCTTGGATAATGGTGGGCGCGGAGGGGATTGAACCCACGGCCTCTTCCGCGTCAAGGAAGCGCTCTCCCACTGAGCTACGCGCCCACGCGATTACCATTTTGCCCCGAATAAACCCCGCGGTGCAACTCAGAGTTTGTCACTCGTCCTCCTATAATGGAATCAGGAAGTATTGCTGAAGCGATGGCCATAAGACGAACCTCAACCATCTGATGGGAATACCGGCGCCAATGTCCAAAGGCAGGAGATTTGCGGGCCTCGGACGAAAATTGGAAAATAGGAGGTCTTATGAACCCAGCTGAGCTTGCACTGATCCGGAATGAAATAGAAATCTCGGATACCTACTCGGATACTGCCGACGCGATCCTCTTCCTCGGCAATTGCCTTGACTTGCTTTCGAAAATCCAGGATGCGCAAGTAAAGCTGGTCGTCACGTCTCCGCCCTATAACGTCGGAAAGGCCTACGAGCGCAAGAAAAAACTGGAAGAGTATCTTGCGGAGCAAGAGCAGGTCATCGATGAGTGCGTACGTATCCTGCACCCTCAAGGTTCCATCTGCTGGCAAGTAGGGAATTATGTGGATAGGGGCGAGATACTCCCCTTGGACATTCTCCTTCATCCTGTTTTCGCGAAACATGGGCTCAGAATGCGCAACCGGATCGTTTGGCATTTCGAACACGGCCTGCATTGCAAGAACCGTTTTAGTGGTCGTTACGAAACCATTAGCTGGTACACGCTTAGCGATGATTATACCTTCAATCTGGATGCCGTCAGGGTGCCTCAGAAATATCCCGGCAAGAAATATTTCAAGGGGCCGAAGGCGGGGGAATTTTCCTGCAATCCAAAAGGCAAGAATCCCGGCGACCTCTGGATAATCCCCAACGTCAAGCACAATCACGTCGAGAAGACAAAGCACCCATGCCAATTTCCTGTTGAATTGATCGAACGATTGGTGCTCTCCATGACGAATGAAGGCGACCTTGTGGTTGACCCTTTTATGGGAGTTGGTACAACCGCCGTTGCCGCTGTCATCCATGGAAGGAAGGCTGCTGGAGCCGATATCGTCGCTGAATATGTAGACGCCGCGAGGGAACGCATTATCCTTGCAGCGAACGGATTGCTCCGCACGAGACCAATGAATAGACCTGTCTACAATCCGGCGGGCAAGGCCGCTGAACCCCCCACGCCGCCTCTTTTTATGGACGAGCGGTCCTAGGGGAGCCCTCGTGGATATCATCTATACCTACTCCCATCTTGGAGGCGAGGAGATACTTTTCGTTCGCTATCCGCGGCACAGGGTTGACATACTCGAAGTGATCGGTGAAATCCCCAATCCGGGCCGGAACAAAATCAGCAAGGAGAAGACAAAACCTGGCGAAATGCTTTACTCGCCCAGCGAATTGAACCAACTCTTCAAGGATGGTTTCCGTGATCGAGGCTGGGCCGGGATTCGCGATTACTACGATGTGGAGCTTCCGGGTTTCCCCCATATTATCAAAGGTGCTTTCAAGCAGTGCGATTTTCGGAAAGACAAGGTAATCGTTGAGGTGCAATTTGGCAAGTACGCTTTCATGTTCTACGATCTCGCGAAATTCCAATATTTCTTCAACCAAGGATTGATCGCCCTTGGAGTCGAGATTGTTCCCTGCCATTTTCTGCAGAAACAAATGAGTTCCGGCGTGAGCTATGGAGAACAACTGATCTATGACCTCGAACGGCTGAGCAAGAATTTCCCGAGCGTACCCGTGCAGATCGTCTTGGTTGATATGCCAATAGAGAGCGACGACTATTACCTGACTGAGCGCTTAAGAGCGCGGGAGGCTTTCGTTGATGTTTCCGAGGAGATTCAGGAGGCTCGCCGGACGGATTGAAGTTGGAAAATGCTTTAGGCCTTGTTTGCCCAAAAGTATTGGAGGCGGCGACCGGATTTGAACCGGTGATCAAGGTTTTGCAGACCTTTGCCTTACCACTTGGCCACGCCGCCTCATCAAAATGGTAGATGGCAAGCCATCTACCCTGTTCTTGGATGGAGCGGAAGACGGGACTTGAACCCGCGACCCTCACCTTGGCAAGGTGACGCTCTACCACTGAGCTACTTCCGCTTGAAGCGTAACTAATATACCACCGAGCCGGAAGACCCGCAACGGCCTCTGCGGCTCTCCGTGCCGGTTCCCGACCGGCGTCCTCAACGTGCCGCCTTCCTGCCTCAATACCCAGCTCACGATGATCAAGCGGGCCCCAGAATCCCGCAGCGCGCTCCTGAATTCCTCCACGTCCGTCATGTAATCCTCGGGAGGACGGTACGAATAGATCGGTTTTCGGATTCTCCGACGAACTCTCCCTGAATAGAATGCCTTGCTCGGCCAGCTTCTTCAGGTGCAGTTGAAGATGCGAGCGACGCCGCCCCCTGTTCGGCGCCAGGCTCTCGGCCGAGCCCACCACGTAGGGGCAGTCCCCGAGGAAGAGCGCCAGGTCCCAGGCGATGAAAGACTCGATATAACGCTCCACAAGGGACTTCACCCGCGGGCTGATGTCTTCGTACTTCTCCATCAGTGTTCCTTCTCGCCGAGCGGCTCCTCAAAGAATTCCCGCGCTTTCTGTATTTTCCTCACTGCGCGTGGGTTTCCGCTCAGGATGTTCTCCCTGCCTTCGAAAGGCGCCCGTACCACGAAGCCCTGCGGGGTTACTTCGAACTGCCGGATGTCCAGATCATGATCGGAGGCCCGGTGTTCCAAGACCAGCAAGGCCTTGGTCATCTGCGAGTAGATCTTGACGCAGCGCATCTGGATGATTGTATCGGCGATATGCGGAAGGCCGGCCTCAGCCACGTTCGTAGTTCCCATGATGGAGGCAGCGTCTCGATAGGATTTGCGCGGAAATTCCTCGAAGCCTACGTCATGCCCGGCTCGTTGAATTCGGCCGCGCCTCGCCAGATATCTATTCGATGCGGAGGCAACTCTTACCGGTCCCGGGGGCGCCTTTGAACACCGTCACAGAATTCCGCAGCAGGCTTCCGCCGAGCGTCTCATCAAGCCCCTTTGTTCCGGTGGGAACCCTCTGAGACACTTCACCCCCCCTTCGGCGTGCCGCCCGGCCTTCTGCACCATATTTAACGCGACCATGATACAGCAGACCCGCTCTGAGCCGGAATCAAACCACGCGGCGTGCGGCGGCAGAGGCAGCGGCACAGGCGGTTGAGAGGCAACCTGTGAGGCCTTATAATGCGAGGAGTTACGGTTTTTAACGGAGAGCATCAGAAGGCGAGGTCGAGCTTGATGACATCTGACCTGGATCCCATCTTCAATCCCGATTCCATAGCTCTGGTAGGGGCCTCCAATAGGCCGGACAAGTGGGGCTCGTTCCTGCTCGGCCACCTCATGGGGGGAGGTTACGGACACGAGAACATCTTCCCGGTAAACCCGCACGAAAAACAGATACACGGGCTGAAGGCCTATCCCAGCCTGGCAGAACTCCCGCGCAAAGTTAGCCTGGTGATCATAACCACGCCGGCCAAACTCGTGGCGGGAATACTTGAGGAGTGCGCTGCCCAGGGCCTCAAGCACGTGGTGGTCATATCCTCCAACTTCAGCGAAGTGGGGCTGGAGGGCGCGGAGCTGGAGCGGGAGATAGCAGAGGTAGCGCGCAAACATGGCCTCATGATGGTGGGCCCCAACACCATGGGCGTCATAAATACCCGCAAAGACATGTACGCCGTCGGCGCGCCGCTCCAACTGATCAGGGGCAACATCGCCTACGTCTCCCAGAGCGGGAACGTCGGCGCGCAGATGCTGGGCTGGACGGGTAGCCAGGGGGTCGGCTTCGGCAAATTCGCCGGAAGTGGGAACGAAGCCACCCTGCACTGCCAGGACTTCATTCAGTACTTCGGAGAGGATCCCGACACGGACCTGATTCTGGCCTATATCGAGGGGCTGGACGATGGCCGCGACTTCTTGCGCATCGTCCGCGAGGTCGCAAAGCGCAAGCCCATTATCGCGCTGAAATCAGGACGCACGGAAGCCGGAATGAAAGCGGCTGCTTCGCACACCGGGGCCCTTGCGGGCTCGGATAAGATCTATGAAGCGGCCTTCCACCAAGCGGGCATCATGCGCGCGGAGACCACCCAGGAGATGCTCGACCTGGCGAAAGCGGTCTCCCGCCTTCCCCTCCCCCGCGGCAACCGCGTGGGCATCATCACCCTCGGCGGCGGATGGGGCGTTATCGCCACAGACGCCGCAGCCCTTTGCAACCTGGAGTTGCCGCCGCCGGATGAGAACATAATCCGCGTCTGCGACGAATACCTGCCGTCCTTCTGGAGCCACGGCAATCCCGTCGACCTAGTGGGGAGCTTCAACGCCGAGGGACATCTGCGCATCATCGAAGAGATGATGAAGTCTCCCTCGTACGATTCCGTCGTCGTCCTAGGCTCGCTGGGAACCGGCTCCTTGATGGGGATGTCCATGATGGCCTCCGATCCCATTGCCGCGGGTTGGGACGAGCAACAACTCAAGAATTTCCTGGACAGCCTGAAGGAGAAGAACCGCAGCATGCTCGACCGCATGCTGGAACTCTCCCATGCCTGCGAAAAACCCCTCGTCGATGTGGAGATGCAGTTCATCGGAGACGATGCGCTGGTGGAACTGGAGGCAGGCCGGGGAGTTATCTTCACCTCCCCGGAAAAGGCCGCGCAGGTCATCTCCAAGATGCTCCGCTATGCGGAATTCCTGAAACACGCCCTCTAAAAGCCCTGGGCAGAAGCTCAAGGGGCGGGTTAACCCGCCCCTTGCAAGCTCTTAAGCTCCCTGCCTGATTAACGCGAGACCGGTTTGTTCGTATCCCAAACGGTCCATATCCCCTCTGCCGGGCAGTTCGGGAGCGCCTGACTCGCATCCTTCTGCTCGAACTCGGCCCCGCACTTGTCGCAGTAATATCTCCCCGCCGGAGCAAGATCCCCCGTGGTCTTAATCTCTTCTGCGATACTCGACTTCAACTCCTGATCGGTCATGGGTCACCTCCGAGTCACGCCCTTGCGGGTCGGCTTCCTTACCTGGCGCACGGCCAGATACATTTTCATACGAACCGGGAAGCTTAGTCAACTTGAGAAGCCGACCGGGCTGTATCCCTAGTTGGAAAGGACCTTGGCGACCAGCTCGGCCAACTCCGATATGGTGAAGGGCTTCACCAGGCAGCCCTCTACCTTGATGCGGGATTCCTGTTCAATCTGGTCCACCGCCCTTTTCATGGCGGAGATGACCACGATGGGAATGGCCGATGTGGCCTGCTTGCTCTTCAAGCCCTCGTAGATCTCGAAGCCGTCCACGCGCGGCATCATGATGTCCAGCAGGATGAGATCCGGCCTCAATGCCTCGAGCCGCTCGAGGATATCCATGCTGTCGTTGAAACCCAGCACCTCGTAACCATGTTTCTCCAGGATGATGGATACGAGATCTATCATATCCCGGTCGTCCTCGACGTAAGCTATTACCTTTGTCATCTCCTTCTCCTCAAGCACTCGCTACCCGATTTCGTTCCCCCTATATTGTTCGTAACAAGCGGCCTCCCCCTTGAACCGGCACTGGCCGCATCGTTTGCAGCAATTCTTCCCATGCATATTCTCCCATGGAGGCTATCCAAAGCTCAAATCCTCGCGATCCTAAGCGAGCGCTTCCCCGAAATCCCGGGGCTTGCGCTGCTCCTCCGGGACGTCTCCCACTAAGGGCATGGCCGAGAACCGCCGAACGGCCCCGCGGGTATGCTCTTCCCCACGCGGACGGTGCGGAAATTCGCCCGGATCCAACCTCACCTTGGGATCGCCTATGCGGAAATACCGCAATCTCGCCTCCTCCAGGTACCTCAGGAGCAACACCCGGTAACATCCCCTTGGATAAGCCTACGCCGCCATATCCCAATGCCGGATGAAGCCGGTGTACATGACTATCTTGGAATCGAAGACCCGATTTGCCACGCCCACGCTCATCATGACATTGGTTATGCCCAAACCCGCCAGTCCTCGCTCACCTTGATAACCAGTGCTTCCAGCAGGCCCTGCCGGTCTCAACTTGCCCCGTCGGTCCGCCTCGGCCAGCCTCCCGATGCGCTATGAAGCCCACAGTACACCCCGCCGGGGGATCAACGGCCGCGATAACATCCGGGTCCTTCTGTACGGCTATGCGCTTCAGAGCTTGCTTCTGCGGGGAAGACGCGGAGCGGGTTGCCGCAACATGCCCATTCCCTGATCCATCTCCAGGCCGCCAGCCTCCGCGGGCTGCACGTATGCCCTCAGGGTCACCCGGCGGCCGGGCGTTTCCATTCACTGCAGTTGCTCCGCATCCTTCCGTATCATGGTTTTGCGCGGGTTCCCCCCGCCCCCCGTTTCAGCCTTGTTCGCGTAGATGGTCGCCGCATCCAATTAGCATTATAATATAGGAAGCGTTTGTGCGGCCTTTTCGATCGAGCAGCAGTCATAGCAGGATGGTGGAGATGGTCAAACCCAAGAAAAGGTCTTTGGAACGGCTGGTCGTGGATGAATTCGCGATAACCAGTGTCCATTCCCTTAACCAAATAGAAACCGGGGACAAAGAGCATATCTACAAGCGGTTGA
>JAHEXQ010000050.1 GCA_023252035.1 Actinomycetes bacterium | reverse complement strand
ACTCGGCCTCATCACCTTGGCGGCCCGTTGTGCCGCTTAACTCTACCGAACCGCCGTGTACGGACCCGTACGCACGGTGGTGTGACAGGGACAGCCCGCGAGGGCTTACCTATGTCGATCCGTCGTTCCGGCGCTTTCAAAGGCAACCTGAAAGCCTTTTCTCTTGCTCAACGAGCGGTATACCATTATCATGCGAGAGTCCCTCGCGATCGGGGTGGGGATGATACCGCGAGCGGAAGTGGCCCTGATCATGGCCACGCTAGGCCTGCAGGCGGGTATTATTGATGCGCGCATCTTCGCCATGACGGTCGCGCTCGTGTTCGTCTCCAATATCCTCACGCCCCTATTGCTCAAGCTGAGCTTCAGGTGGGCAGATCACGGCGGCCTGTCATCCGACCAAGCTGAACAAGGCTGGGAAGTAGTGTCTGAAACCTGCCCAGTGGATTCATTGGCTCCTTGATGGGGTCAGCGCGGCAAGCTTCCCCCCTCATCTCCTTCGGACTTCTGCGGCTCCCGGGTTTCAAAGTGCGGCTCTTCCCTTAAGCTATCCGGTGTTTTTCCCGAGAGGCAATCGAAAGAGGCGGCGCGGAGGATTCTACCGGAGGGAGAAGAACGTATCGGGGAGCACGCTTAGTTCAACAATTACGCTTCGCGTCCCCTTGACGGGGCAAAACATTGCGAGTAGGATTCTTTGCGGCTTGCGAATTTTGCTGGGCCAAGGTGTGTAGATGAAACTGATAATCACAGAGAAGAACATAACAGCCAGGCGCATCGCCACCATCCTCTCGGGTGGAAAGTTCAAAGAGGAGGGCGGTTCCCGCAACCCTGTCTATAGCTTCAGCGCGAATGGTGACGAGTGGCAGTGCATAGGCCTGAAGGGACACGTGCTCAAGGTCGATTTCCCGCCGGAATACGAGCAGTGGCAGGACGTGGACCCCGCCGCGCTGGTACGCGCAGAGATAATCAAGAGCCCGCTCCAGAAGACCCTCGTGAAAACGGTGCAGAACCTCGGAAAGAACGCGGACGTGGTCATAATAGCCACCGACTTCGACCGCGAAGGCGAACTCATAGGGGCCGATATCGCCGGCCAGGTTCTGGAGGTCAATCCGGACGCCGAGGTTTTGCGGGCACGCTTCTCCGCCCTGACTCCCGCCGAGATAAACCAAGCCTTTGCGGAGCCGGAGAAGCCCTACTACAACCTCGCGGCTTCGGGAGAGGCACGGCAGGATATAGACCTGGTGTGGGGCGCCAGCCTCACCCGTTTCATCTCCCTGGCCTCGAAGCGGCTGGGTAAACAGTTCCTCTCCGTAGGGCGCGTACAGAGCCCCACCCTGGCCATCATCGTGGACCGGGAGAAGGAGCGTAAAGCTTTCGTCTCTGAGCCGTTCTGGACCATCAAGCTCCTGTGCTCCTGTGACGGAGAGCAGTTCCAGGCGACGCATCGCCAGGAGCGTTTCAAGAGCCGTGAGGAGGCCGAGGCGGCTTTCGGCCGGCTCAACGGCAAGGGAACCGTGACCCAGGTCGCTCAGAAGGAGAAGACCACGGCGCCCCCGGCTCCCTTCAATACCACGGGCTTTCTCACCGCGGCCGCTTCCATCGGTTTCACCGCGGCTGGGGCGATGCGCGTGGCGGAGAGCCTGTACATGAACGGCTACATCAGCTATCCACGCGTGGACAACACGGTCTATCCAGCCTCTCTCGACTTGAGGGAACTCCTGGGAGAGCTATCGGCCAGCCCGGAGCTGGGCGCGCTTTGCCGCGAGATACTAGGGCAGGACAAGATAACGCCTACGCGCGGCAAGAAGGAGTCCACCGACCACCCGCCTATCCACCCAACAGGGGCCGTGGCCAGGGAGAAACTGGAGCCGCAGGACTGGAGGATCTACGAACTGGTCTTCCGGCGCTTCCTGGCGACACTGGCGCCTTCCGCCTTGACGCTGTCCATGCGAGTCGATCTGGAGGTCGAGGGCGAGCCCTTCTTCTCTCGCGGTTCCCGGGTTCTCCAGGAGGGCTGGATGCGCTACTACCCCTACGGTCGGAAGAAGGACCTGCTCCTTCCCGCGCTCCAGCAGGGCGACGAGGTTCGAGTGAAGGAGAAGGAACTGGGGGAGGGCGAGACGCAACCGCCGGCCCGCTACTCGCAGGGTACTCTCATCGCCAAGATGGAGGAACTGGGGTTGGGCACGAAGTCCACCCGGCATGCCATCATAGAAAACCTCTACGAGCGAGGCTATATCTACGGGGACCCCATCGCTCCGTCTGAGACCGGCACGGCGGTTACCGAAGCCCTGTGCAAATTCGCCACCCTCATCGTCACTCCCGAGATGACCGCCCGTTTGGAGGAGGACATGGATGCCATCGCCGAGGGCAGAGAGAAGCCCGAGGAAGTGGTGGATAAGTCCCGGGTCATCCTGGAAGGCATCTTCGAGACCCTGAATTCCAAAAAGGACGACATCGCCGAGGAGATACGCAACGGCATCCGCGAGGACAAGATCGTCGGTATCTGTCCCAACTGCGGGAACCAACTGAAGGTTATCCGCTCCAGGAAGACCAAGAAGCGTTTCGTGGGGTGCTCTAACTATCCGGAGTGCAATACGACCTACCCGCTTCCCCAGAGCGGTGGTATCGTCCCAACGGATGAGACTTGCCCCGAATGCGGGACCCCGCGCATCAAGATAATCTCCAAGGGAAGGCGGCCCTGGGTTCTCTGCCTGGACCCCAACTGCCCCACCAAGAAGAAAGCGGAAACGGCCAATCTTGACACCGGGGACGGCAAAGTCAAGGAAGCTGCCGAAAGCCAACTTTCCCATGGGGACAGGTCCTCAAGTAAAGGATAGTGTAGACTTTCCCAGTTTGGCGTTCAGTGTCCGTTACTTGCAGACCAGTCCCTGAGCGAAAGCTAACAGCGTATTTTTCCTTTATAGATGTTTCATCCCCGATATCAAGCTTGGCGGTTTGCAAAGGGTTTTTGGTTATTAGAGAATAACCATAGTCTGTCTAAGGAGGGTCCATGCCCAAAATCGCAATAATCGGCGCCGGCTTCGTCGGGTCGCTTACCGCTATGCGTATCGTTGAATCCGGCCTCGCCGATGTCGTTTTGATCGATAAACAGGAGGGCCTGGCAGCGGGCAAAGCCCTGGACCTGGGTCAGGCGACGGCTTTCTTTCCACAAGCGGCTTCCGTCAGTGGCGGCTCCCGCCTGGAGTTGGCGGCGGGCGCCCAGGTAGTGGTCATCACGGCGGGATTCGCGCGCGCGCCGGGGATGAACCGGCTGGACCTTCTCAGGAAGAATTCGGAGATAGTACGCGAGGTGGTGGCCGGCCTGAAGGAGATCGCGCCGGACAGCATACTCCTGGTAGTGACCAACCCCCTGGACGAGATGAGCTACCTGGCATGGCGGGCGAGCGGTTTTCCCAGCGAGCGGATCATGGGTATGGCGGGCATGCTGGATGCGGCGCGCTACCGATTTTTCGCTGCTTCGGCTCTCGGCGCATTACCCGCCTCGGTGCAGGCGCTGGTTATGGGGACCCATGGGGAGGGTATGATCCCCCTGAGCCGCGGAGCTTCCGTATCCGGCACTCCCCTGGGCGAGCTGCTCTCCAGCGATGAGATCGCCCTAGCTGAAGAGCGCACCGTTAAAGGCGGGGCGGAGATCGTGTCGCTCTTGAAATCAGGGAGCGCTCACTTTGCCCCCTCCGCAGCGATCTTCAGCATGCTTCAGAACATCCTGCTGGACGAGGGCAGGATCATGACCGCCAGCGTCCTGCTCCAGGGCGAGTACGGCCTGCGCGACATCTTCCTGGGTGTCCCGGTGCGGCTGGGCAACTCGGGGGTGCGGGAGATAATCGAATTGGAGCTGAGCGAGGAAGAGAGCAAAGCCCTCCAGGCGGCCGCTCTCTCCACCGCCGCCAAACTGGAAGACCTGGGACTGGGCTGAGATGAGAACTCTCAGCTTGGATGCCTTGCGCGAGGCCGTGACCAAGCTGGCCCTGGAAGCCGCCTTCGACCTGCCGGGCGATGTACAGTCGGCACTGGAAACAGCCCTCGCAGCCGAGACGGCCCCGCTGGGCCGCGAGGTGCTATCCATGATTTTGAAGAATGCCGCCATGGCCCGAGCGGAGCGCGTGCCGCTATGCCAGGACACCGGCATGTTCAACGTCTTCCTCGAACTGGGGCCGGGGGTCTGCCTGAAAGGCCCGCCGGCACCGGCGGTGGATGCTGGCATTGCCATGGCCACCTCCGAGGGGCATCTGCGCGCCTCGCTCGTGAGCGACCCGCTAGTGGGGCGCGGCAACACAGGCGATAACAGGCCGGCTTTCCTCTATGTCGAGGGCGCGGGAATTGAAAACCAGGTCCGGCTGACGGTTATGCCCAAAGGAGGAGGCAGCGAGAACGTCACGGCGCTGAAGATGTTGCTGCCCACGGCCACGCCCGAGCAACTGGTCGAGGTGATCGTCGAGCACGTTAAGGAGAAAGCGGCTTTTGCCTGTCCGCCGGTGGTAGTGGGGATAGGAATCGGCGGCAATGCGGATGGCGCGTTAAAGCTCTCCAAAAAGGCGCTTCTGCGCGATGTAAGGAAGCCGCATCCCGAGCCGGGATACCGGAGGATAGAGGAGACGACTCTCGAAGCCATCAACCGGTTGGGCATCGGTCCGGCCGGCCTGGGGGGATACTTCACGGCACTCGCCGTGATGATAGAGAAGGCGCCCACCCATATCGCCTGCCTGCCCCTGGGCATCAGCCTATCCTGCCATGCCCTGCGGCGTAGGAGCGTGGTTCTATGACCGACGACCGCGCCCCAAAAGAGATCACCGACGGATTCAAGCGGACCGAAGACTCCTTCCAGATAAAACCCGCCGCCTACCGGGAACTGCTCAAGAACCGCAATTACCTAAAGCTCTGGATAGGCCAGATCATCTCGGCTATGGGAGACTGGTTCATCGTAGGGGCCCTCTTCGCCCTGGTCTATAAGTTCTCGTCGTCCAGCTCGGCCATCAGCCTCATGATGTTCGCCCGGTTTCTGCCCGCCGTACTCCTGGGTTTCCTGGCCGGGGTCTTCATCGACCGCTGGAACCGCAAGGCGACGCTCATCTTCTGCGACCTGGCTCGAGGGGCTCTGGTAATAGCCTTCGCCTTCTCCAACAGCCTGGCCATGGTCTGCATCCTGACCTTCGTGGTGGAAACCTTCTCCATCATCTATAACCCGGCTAAGGATGCCAGTATCCCCCTCATAGTGGAGAAGGATCAGCTCCTCAATGCGAACAGTCTGAGCCAGGTATCGCTCTTCGCCAGCATGGCCCTGGGCATGGGTGCGGCGGGCGGCCTCATCGGGATCTTCGAATTCCTGGGCAAGCACTTCAGCCTCTTCAGCGCGACCGGCTTGCTCCCGCCGCAGAAAGCCGTATTCTTTACGGACTCCCTCAGCTTCGCCGTCTCAGCCTGGCTTCTTTACCACATCCAGTTCGGAGGGGTTTCGTCCGAGGCTGCAAACGGCGGCCAAGAGAAGTCGAAAGACGCAGTGCGGGTCAAGAATGATTTCATGGAGGGCTTCCGCTACATGAAATCCCACCGGCTGACCAGGCTGGTCCTATTCCTGACCGTGACCTGCTTCCTCGGCGGCGGGACGGTCTATGTGCTCACCGTGGGCTTCACTCACCAGGTGCTACACCGTGGCGACGCTTCGTTTCTGACTATTGTCTTCCTGCTCCTGATGGGCATGATGTTCGGCGCCGTCGCCGCGGGTGCGCTCAAGAATTACCTGCAAAAGGAGAAGCTCATCGGTCCGCTGGTCGCGCTATTCGGAGCGGGCATAGTGCTCTTTGCACTGATAACGCCCTTCTTCTGGCTCACGCTCATAATCTGCCTGCTGGCGGGAGTTTGCATGGGTTACAGCACGGTGGGCATGATCACTTTGATGCACGAAAACCTGGCGGAGGAGTTCCGCGGGCGGGTATTCTCGGCCATTCAGACGCTGATGCGCAGCTCCATCTTCATCTCTATCATCATAGCCGGTCCGCTCGCCGACCTCATCAACAAGTATCTCGCCGATGTGAACATCTTCGGCTTGCATGTCAAACTGAACGGGCCGCAAGTCATCCTGACCATAGGCGGGGTGGTCATCACTCTGGCGGGTATATACTCCTTGCGCGGTTTCGGCAAGTGTTTCGCTGTAGTCGATGCATCGGGCGCCGAGTCGCTCATCTGCGATGACCCCGAAATGCCGGCGCCCCCTCAGGCCGGCAAACCCGGGGATGCCGGGGAAGAGGCGGATGAAGAGGTGCCCGACGGAACGGAGCCCTGAGATGTCGGTGTATCTGCAGGCCCCGCTGGCCGGGGCGGACCTGGAGAAGCTAGCGGGACTCAAAGCGGGTGACCGGATTCTCCTGAACGGTGTTATCTACACGGCGCGGGACGCGGCGCACCGGAGGATGGCACAAGCACTGGAGCGGGGCGGCGAATTGCCCTTCCCGCTCAAGGGTGCCGTAATATTCTATGCCGGGCCGACTCCGGCGAGCGAAGGGCGGCCCGCCGGCTCCATAGGCCCCACCACGGCCGCGCGCATGGACCCTTTCACCATGCCGCTGCTGGAGCGTGGTTTGAAGGGGGCCATAGGCAAGGGCCCGCGGGCTCCTGAGGTGAAGGAGGCCTTCGCCCGCTTCGGCGCTATATATATGGTAGCGGTGGGAGGCGTGGCCGCCCTGCTGGGCAGCCGGGTGCGTGCTAGCGAGCCGGTCGCCTATCCGGAGCTGGGGCCAGAGGCGATTTCCCGGCTGCTGGTTGTAGAGATGCCTCTCTTCGTAGCCTATGACCTGCAGGGTGGCGATATTTTTCAGGCGATGAGGACTGAATGAGAGGTAAGCTATGAGTTATGTTTCCGGCACGGAGGCTTCCAGAAACCGCGGGCTCTTTGTGTCCATCGAGGGCATCGAGGGCTCAGGCAAAACCACCCAGTACGAGATGTTGGTGCCGGCGCTGATCCAGAGGGGTCTGGACGTGGTCGGCACCTGCGAACCCGGCGGAACGGCTTTGGGCGGGGAGATACGCAAAATCCTGCTGAATCCCGATTTCAAGGAGATGGACGGCTTGACCGAAGCGCTTCTGTACGCCGCGGACCGGTGCCAGCACGTGCACGAGGTGATCTTGCCCGCCTTGCGCCGCGGTCAGACCGTGGTCTCCGACCGCTACATCGATTCGTCCCTGGCCTACCAGGGAACGGCCAGGCAAATCGGCCTGGAAGGGGTCAAGAACCTGAACGAGTGGGCGACCAACGACCTGTATCCGGATATAACCTTCCTGCTGGATATGCCCGCCAGCCTCGCTCTAGGCCGGCTCACGGCCGCGCCGGACCGCATCGAGTCGGAGCCTGCCTCCTTTCACGAAAAAGTACGCGAGGCGTTCATTATGCTCTCCAGGGTATATCCCGGGCGGTTCGTTATCCTTGACGGCACCAAGGATAAGGATGAGATCCACCGGGAGATCATGGGCCGCCTGGCCAAGATGATCTGAGGCGGGCCATGTTGTGGGAAGGGGTATACGGCCAGCAGGCAGCGGTCGAGCTGCTCAAAGGCTCGCTGGCCAGCGGCAATCTGACGCACGGCTACCTGTTCGCCGGGCCTGCCGGCGTGGGCAAGATGCTGGTGGCGAGGATCTTCGCGGCCTACCTGCTCTACCCGCTGGAGGTTGAGCACAGGGAGCAGGAGCGGGAGCGCGTGCTGCGCGAGGTGCATCCAGACCTGCTGGTGCTCCGCCAGGTGGGAAACGTCATCCGCATCGATGAGGTCAGGGAACTCATCTCCGAGATCGAGATGAAGCCGCTGGAGTCAGCGCGCAAGGTGGCTATCGTAGATGAGGCGGATAACCTCAACCGGGAGGCATCCAATGCGTTCCTCAAGACCCTGGAAGAACCTCCCCCGGGCTCCTTTCTCATATTCATAACATCGCGTCCCGACTCCCTACTCCCAACAGTGCGGTCGAGGTTGCAGCAGGTCCGCTTCCGGACGCTGCCGGAAGCTGAGATAACGCGGTACCTGGTGCGCAGAGGCGTATCTCCCGCCGAGGCCCGACGTCTCTACGCTGTGAGCGGCGGGGTTTTCGGCAAGATCGTGTTGAACCTCGAACACCCTGACCGCCTCGAGAGGTGGATGCGCGCCGTGGGGATGGCTCGCCGTATTCAGGACATGAACGTAGCTGAGGCTCTGCAAGCCGGTGGTGAGATACAAGGCATCGTGGAACAGCAGGTGAAGGCGCTGGGAAAGAGCCAGGAAAAGCGGTTCGCCGAATACGCACGCGCTCTGGATGCCCGCAGCCTGAAGCTCTACGAGAAGCGTTCGGAGGAGAGCAATAAGCGGGAGTTGGCCCGGGAAAAACGCCGGTTTACCGTTGATATCCTCGATGGGATGGCTTCCTGGTTTAGAGATATAATGGTCCTAAAGCTCAGCGATGAGCGGCCTGGGGAGAAGGGGCTGGCCCTCATGAACGAGAGGGGTCCTGAGTTGGACCAGGCGGTCCATCAGCTATACCCCGAGGCGGTCATGGAGTGCATGCGGGCAATCGAGCGTACGCGAAAGGCTCTAGCGGCCAACACGAATGCGCGGCTGGCTCTCGAGGATATGATGCTGAGGATAAAAGAGGTCACGAGCCCAGATTATAACTGGCCGGGCGTTTGAGCGCGGCTTTGGAGGTAAGAGAATCGATGGTGGAGATAATAGGAGTCCGCTTCCGTCGCGTAGGCAAGATATATTTCTATGATCCGGACCGCCTTTCTCTGGCCGAGGGAGACGAGGTTATCGTGCCTACGGCGAGAGGCGTGGAGTTCGGGAGAGTGGCACGCGCAGCGCACGATATGCGCGAGGATTGCCTGCCCGCCGATCTGAAGAAGGTTTTACGAAGGGCCACCGATAGGGACAGGTCCCAACTGGAGAGGAACCAGGCCCGGCGCGAGACCGCCCGCCAGAAGTGCTTGGAACTCATCCGCGAGCGCAACCTGCAGATGAAACTGGTGGACGTGGATTACGTCTTCGACGGTAACTCCATCACCTTCTATTTCACGTCGGATGGAAGGGTGGACTTCCGCGAACTGGTCAGGGATCTGGCTTCCGCGCTCAAGACCCGCATCGAGATGCGGCAGGTGGGAGTGCGCGATGAGGCCAAAGCCATAGGCGGCTTGGGCCCCTGCGGGCGTCCGCTCTGCTGCGCCATGTTCCTGGAGGAATTTGAACCGGTCTCCATCCGGATGGCCAAGGAGCAGAACCTGCCGCTCAACCCCTCCAAGATTTCCGGCATCTGCGGACGGCTGATGTGCTGTCTCCGCTACGAGCAGGAGGCCTACCGCGACTTCCTGCGGCGCGTGCCCAAGGTCGGGGCGCAGGTGGAGACCGAGAAGGGCGCGGGCAAAGTCACCGGTTATGACGTCCCGAACATGCGCGTAAGGGTAGAGACGCCTTCAGGCGACACGCTTTGTCTGGACCCCGAGGACTTCGGGGAGGAGTACGGCCAGGCTTTGCCGGAGGGAGAGGACGAGAAGGTCTGCGAGGAAGAGGCCCTCGCGGAACTGCGCGAGGCAGGAGCCGAGGAGCTGTGCGATGATGGCAGCGCTCCTGGAGAGAAATAGACACCGCCGGCTGCGTCGGGTTTGCACCAGAACGGAATGACGCCGGAATCACGTGCCGAAAGCAGAGCACCGGATAAAAACCCACCTCAGCCCTCTTTCATCCATGCCAACCTAATCGATGTATGTTATCATTTCACTTTGGTGTGACCAAGATTTGGTGGAGGACGGCGTGGTAGAGATACGATTTCACAGTCTGGGCGGGCAAGGAGCGGTAACCCTGATTCGCATGCTGGCCATCGCGGGCGACAAAATCGGCAAAGAAGTCCAGGCTTTCCCCTTCTTCGGGGCCGAGAGGCGAGGGGCGCCGGTCAAGTCCTTTGCTCGCTTCGATGACGCCCGCATAGACGTACGGAGCCAGATCTATATCCCGGACTTCCTGGTGATCATGAGCCCGACTCTGATGGACCTGGGGTTATCGGAGGGACTCAAGCCCGATACCGTGATCCTGGTGAACGAGCCGCTCGAGGATGCCAAGGCGAAATACAAAGACATCAATCACACGCTGCTGTCGGTGGATGCGACCTCCATCGCGCTGGAACTGAACCTCGAGGTCGAGGGGATGCCCCTAGTAAACATACCTGTATTCGGGGCCATCTCCTACGCCACCGATATCGTCCCGCTGGAGGTGGTGACCGAGGTCATCCGGGAGACCATGGGCAAGAAGAACATGGAAGTAAGCATGGAGGCGGCGAGGCGGGGTTTCACCTCGGTCTTGGAGGTGAACGGTAAAGCCCCGGCGCGACGCCGGAAGCCTTTACCGGAGGTGGCTCGCTGATAGGCGAGGTCTTCGCAGAGATATAGCCGGAGGATGAGGAGTTGTCAGCCAAGGATAAGAGAAAGAACGTGAAGGCCGAGGCGGAGATCGGCTTTGTGACCACCATTTCCTTCCCGAGCGTGGGAAGTGCCGGCCAGACGGGGAGCTGGCGCATATTCAAGCCGGTCAAGAACGAAGAGCGCTGCAACGAGTGCCTGCTCTGCTGGATATACTGTCCCGAGGCCTGCATCACCAAGAAACTCTCCATTAACTACGATTACTGCAAAGGCTGCGGGATATGCGCGGTGGAATGTCCGCGCAATGCCATCCAGATGGTGAAAGAGGAGAAGCAATGAAGATCATAGATACCGCCAACCATGCCGTAGCCTATGCGGCTAAGCTGGCCCGGGTGGAGGTGGTTTCCGCTTATCCCATAACCCCGCAGACGCAGATCATCGAGGAGATATCCCGCCTGATCGATGAGGGTATCATGGACTGCGAGTATATCCCTGTAGAGAGCGAGCACAGCGCCCAGGCGGCACTGATAGGAGCATCGGCCACCGGCGTGCGAGTCTTCTCGGCGACCTCATCCCACGGCCTGGCTTATATGCATGAGCTCCTGCACTGGGCCGCTGCAGTGCGCCTTCCCATAGTGATGGTGAACGTGAACCGGGCCATGGGGCCGGGCTGGAACATCTGGTGTGACCACCAGGATGCCATCGCAGCCCGGGACACCGGCTGGATACAGCTCTACTGTGCTTCCCACCAGGAATGCGTGGACACGCTCATTCAGGCCTTTCGCATCGCCGAGGACCACAGGGTCATTATGCCGGTGATGGTCAACTATGACGCCTTTGTGTTATCGCACACTTATATGAAGGTGGAGTTTCCCGAACAGGAGACGGTGGACCTTTTCCTGCCGGAGCTGGACCCCATGTGGAAGCTGGACCTGGACAATCCCATGACCCACGGGTCGGTGATTTATCCCGATGATTACGAAGAAGTCCGTTTCTCCATGCAGCAAGCGCACGGAAACGCTAGGAAAGTGATAAGCGAAGCAGCGGCCGAGTACCGGGTCATAGTGGGTAATTACCACGGCGATCTCACCGAAGAGTTCATGACCGAAGACGCAGAGCATATCATCGTCGCCATGGGCTCCATCGCTTCGGAGGCGAAGATGGCTGTCAAGCAGTTGCGGGAAGAGGGTCTGGCCTGCGGTGTGGTCCGCATCAGGTCTTACAGGCCGTTCCCGGTGGAGGAGCTTCAGCGGGTCATGCGGGGCAAGCGCACCCTGGTGGTCATCGATCGCGACTGCTCCTTCGGCCTGGAAGGCGCTCTCTTCTCGGACGTGAAGGCGGCATCCTACGGGCATTCGGACGCCCGTGCCTATAACCTGATAACCGGCCTGGGCGGCCGTGATATTACCTACGGGCTTCTGGCCGGGGCGGTGCGCGCGGCCGTGGAGGGGAAGGCGGAGACGGTACGCTGGCCCGCACTGCGTCTGAATGAACATCACCTCGCCAGCAAGCGGGGCGTCGAGGCGGCCTGGCAAGGCAGACAAAAGAGGAGTGCGTCATGAGGCTGAAAGATCTGCCGGAGGAGGAACTCTTCCTTCAGGGGAGCGCCGCCTGCCAGGGATGCCCCGGCTCCATGGCTCTGAGGGTGGCCTTCAAGGCCCTGGGCCGTAACACCCTGCTGGTGGTCATCGCTTCCTGCATATCCGTGCTGCAGAGCCCCTTCCCCGTGTCGGCCTTGGATCTGCCGGTGCTGAACATGGCCTTCGCCTCGGGAGGAGCCGTGGCCTCCGGCATCTCCGCTGCCGTGCGACGTCTCAAGAAAAGGGGCGTCTTCACCGAGGAGCCGACCGTTCTGGTCTGGGCGGGAGACGGCGGGACCTATGACATAGGAATTCAAGCGCTTTCCGGGGCGGCCGAGCGCAACACCAATTTCATCTATGTCTGCTACAACAACGAGGCCTACAGCAATACGGGAACGCAGCGCAGCGGCGCCACCCCCTACGCGGCCTGGACCACCAATACAGTGAGCGGAAAGCAGGAATGGCGCAAAGACGTAGCCCAGATAATGGTGGCGCACAACGTGCCTTACGTGGCCACCGCCTCCCTGGCTTACCCCATGGATTTCTACCAGAAGATGCAGAAGGCCAAGTCCATTCCGGGCACTAAGTACATCGAGATACTGGCGCCCTGCCCGCCGGCGTGGAAATTCCCGAGCGAGGCCACCGTACAGGTAAGCAGGCTGGCCGTTCAGAGCGGCCTTTGGCTTCTGTACGAGTGCGAGAACGGCCACACCCACTATACCTCGGGCACGGCCCGCCTCATCGAAGGCCGTTCATCCGCCAAGCCAGTGGAGGAGTACTTGCGCATGCAGGGGAGGTTCCGCCACCTCTTCTCTCCCGAGAAGGACGAGAAACGCGTCGGCGAGATCCAGGAACGCATCTCCGGCATCGTGGAGAGCCTGAAGTTCACGGCCAAGATGCGCGAGCATATAATGGACCTGGAGATCATGCCCCGGCCCTAACACCCAAGACGTCAGGAAGTTGACAAAAGGGCCAGACCCTTTTGTCAACTTGATTGAAACGAGCCGACGTAGCTCAGCTGGTAGAGCAGCTCACTCGTAATGAGCAGGTCAGGAGTTCGAGTCTCCTCGTCGGCTCCAGCTTCCTGAATCGACTCACCCACCCTGAGCTGCAAGCAGCTCACTCGTATACATAGTCAAGGAGCCAGGTCAGGAGTTCGAGTCTCCTCGTCGGCTCCACTCTTCCATTGAGAAGCTGTCGGAAAAACCCGGCGGGAGCCATCCCCGGCCACATCCCCCGGAGCAGCGCCGGCTATTCTCCAATCCCACGAACAGCTCCCTCGTTATCGCTGCGTGACTAGCGAGCAGGCTAGTGGCGATGTTGTTTTCGCCACGCTGGTTCACCCCCTTTCCTTCACTGCCCACCTCCGGAGCATCATTCCCCGTGATTCCGGGTTCAATCCAAGCCGGCTGAGGGCCGCGCGACAGATGTCTAATAGCTCCGAAAGGGCATATGATTAATACGGTGTAGGCGGCAGGTATGGCTAGCGTTTCGGCCGGGAGGTAGCGCAAGAATGACAGGTACTCGGGCTGGTCTCCCAAGAGCGACCAGCCTCTTGTTCGCAATCACACTGGTCCTGTCCTCCTCCATGATCTTCGCTTGGGCGCTGGCAGAGGGGAGTGGCGCGGCTCAGGCGGCTGCTGCGCCTGCCTGGGAACGGCAGAGCTTGCCGCAGCATTCCCAAGCGTTGCTCGGCATCTCGGGAACGGTAGATGCGTTTTCCCGCGCGGGCTGGGCGGTGGGCGAGTCCGGCACTATCTTGCGTACGGAAGATGCCGGGGCGACGTGGCGCAACCAGGTTTCCGGGGTCACCGAAACCCTGAACGCCGTGTCAGCCTTGAGCGCGGCGGCCGCATGGGCGGTCGGGGATGGCGGCACCATCCTGGCCACCACCGATGGTAAGACCTGGAAGCTCCAGGACTCCGGAAACCAGGAAGACCTGTTCGGAGTATCGGCGCTCGATGCGACCCACGTCTGGGCGGTGGGCGCGGAGGGGACCATCCTCTTCTATGACGGCAAGACCTGGACCCGGCAGGCTTCGGATACATCCCAGAACTTGCGCGGGGTAGCGGCGGCAGATGCTGGCCACGTATGGGCAGCCGGCGATCTGGGCGCTATCCAGTTCTCGGAGGGTGCTTACTGGAGATCCCAGGCCTCGGGCACAGCTAACGACCTGCGGGCGATTTCCGCCGCGGCGGGGACGGACAGTGTCTGGGCTTGCGGCGCCGGCGGGACGATAGTGGCGACCAGCGACGGTACGACGTGGGGAATCCAGGCCTCACCCACCCGCGAGACTCTATCCGGCGTGTCGGCTGCGGATGGCCGTACGGTCTATGCAGCCGGAGATGCCGGCGTCATCTTGAAAACCACCAACGGCACCGCCTGGACCATCCAGGAGTCGAAAAACTGCAATGCCCTGCAGGCTATAAAGGCGGTGCAGGGCGATCGGGCATGGGCCGCGGGTCGCGGATGGATAGAGACGACGGATGATGGGGGTTCCACCTGGATTGTCCGGCAGAACAACCGGTCGATATCGCGGATCGCGTCCGTAGATGCCGTGGATGCTTACAGGGCCTGG
>JAHEXQ010000049.1 GCA_023252035.1 Actinomycetes bacterium | reverse complement strand
GGGATTCCCGCAGAGGTGGACCGCGCGCGGACCTTCCAGAGCCGCGAGGAAAGCCGCCATGTCGTTCCGTGCCCGGTCTGAGGCATACCCCGTGATGCCGGAGAAGAGTATCTCCAAACCGGGTTCATCCACCCAGACAAAGGCGCGCGGGTTCAAGGCCCGCAGCTCCCTCCACTGGTGGTTCACCTTGCGGGCGATATGCGTAATGGCCAGCTCGCGCACATCATCCCGGTAGATGATGGGCTTCTTCTCCGCGTCCAGGACCTTGAGGCAGAAACTGATGGGCCCCATCAACTGGCCGCGAATGGCCGGGCGGTCAGACAGGGGTTCGCTTAGAAAGAGGCTATAGGTGAGCGAGTCCTCCGGCGCTACGCCGAAGAAGGGCGCCTCCTCGTCATAGGACAGGTATCCCTCGAGTTCGGCCAGGAACCGGTCCTCATCCCAGGTCAGCCGGTGCTCGATTTCATTAACAAGGATGCCGGGAAAGCCCCGCGCGGTCTGGACGTAACTGTCTTCCCGGAAGCTGATGTTCGGGAGCTGGGGCCAGAACGGGATATCAAAACGAAGAGCCGCACCCAGCGCCTCCCCGGCGTTACAGTGCGGCATGATAGCCATGGCTGTACTCATGCAGTCAGGCGCAAAACCCAGCCTCTGTGCATCGGGCATCGCTTTCTCGGGTTCCCTGCCTAAGGGGTCCTGCGCGATCCCGCTGCCCGCTTGGTCTTGCCCGCCGCCGCGGTCTTAGCAGCGCCCGGCGCAGTCTTGCCCCTCGCCGCCGCGGTCTTTCCGGCCTTGGGCGCCTTCGCTCCCGGTTTCGCCGCCGCGGCCCCCGATTTCTCGGCCTTCTTCCGGATGACCCCCTCCTGCTCCAGGACCTTTAGAACGGTGGGACGGTCGAAACCCACAACGATGGTGTTGCGTATCTCGATCACGGGGACACCTATCTGCCCGGTCTTATGCATCATCTCGTGTGCCGCCTCCTCGTTGCGGGATACATCCAGCTCGGTGACGGGTATCTTCATGCTGGCGAAAAACGACTTGGCCATCGCGCAATAAGGACAGGTCGGTGTGGAATATAGCTTAATCGGTTGCACAGCCATCGTCGAACCTCCCTTTTTCCTCTAATCGAATTATAGGGATTACTTGCCTTGCGAGTATGATTTGAAACATCAAATGTCGCCTCTATGTACTTCGTCAGGCGATTGCCGTGTCCCCCAGATTAATTCGCAGAGATCCACCTCACACGGCGGCGCAGCCCTCGCTCACCATGGCCTCCAGCCGCTTGCGGTCGGTGATCACGATCCTTTTCCTCTGAGGCTCGCAGATGCCCTGCTTCTTGAAGTTGCTAATGACGCGGATAGCGGTCTCCACTGTGGTGCCGGCCATCTCCGCGATATCCTTGCGCGTAACAGGTATGTCGATGGCTATGGATTCGCTGGCCGCGACGCCGCTCTTGCGCGCCAGGTTCAGGATGACGCGCGCGATTCGCCACTCCACGCGCTCTGAGGCCAGGGCCCGGATAGTGTCCTGGTACTGGCGCACCATGCCGCCCAGCTCAGTGATTATCTCCAGGGCTACATCCGGGTTCTTGCGAAGAAAGCTGAAGAAGTCCGCACGCTCCAGGGACAGCACCACGCTGTCCTCGAGTGCCTGCGCCGTCTCCGGGTAAGGTTTGCCGTCGTAGATGGCCACGGCACCGAAGAGATCGCCGGGCATGGCGATATCCAGGATGACTTCTTTGCCGTCCTCCGATTGCTTGAGGATCTTCACCCCACCGCTGGCCACCACGAAGAGCTTTTTCGGGTGTTCGCATTCGTTGAAGATAAATTCGTTCTTGCCGTAAGAGACGGCGGTCATCAGGCTGGACAGCTCGTCCATCTCCTCGGCGCTGAGGAAGTTGAATATAGGGTTCTTCCAGAGGCTATTGAGCCTTGCGGCGTCCGCTCTCTCTACTTGCATGCGCCCGCACCTCCTTCAATGGGAAAGGGGAGCGATTGCTCCCCTTCAACCATTTTACGCGGCCGCGTCTTACTTGACGGTCACGGCCTCCGAGGGGCAATTCTCCTCACAGGTTCCGCACCCGGTGCAATCGTCGGGACGCGCCAGGGTCGCCACGTCGTCATCGGACATCTCGAGGCACTCCGCCTCGCACTCGTCCACGCAAAGGCCACACCCGGTGCACTCATCCGCATCGAATACCGGCTTCTTATCCGCCATTATTTTATCCTCCTTTTCCACCCTCAAAACTTAAAGCCGGACCAAGAGTAAATTCCAGGTAAATCTATACCACACATGAAGCCCGGGGTAAATGAAGGATGGTGCCGCAATCAACCCTGTGGACAGGACTTTTCAGCCGGCGGATTTATTGACGATCTCGCTCAGGTCGAAATCGCCTTCCATCAGCTTTTCCTTGGCCCCTTTCACCTTGACACCTTTCTTGATGAGCTCCTCGAGTTTGGTAGCCTCCTTGACGTCGCCTATGAGCGTGGCGCCGACGAGCACGTCGTCCTTGAGCACCAGCTTCTTGTACTGGTCGCCTTGGGGGAAAGGCCCGGTGAAGATGTCGTAGCCTTCGTCCGGCGGAAGGCTCAGGCCCATGCAGGTGACGGAGAGACCGTAGATGCGGATGAGGTTGAAGGGGATGGTGCCCCCCTGGGCTTCGTCCCCGCCGGCCATGTTGGCGCCGGCCACCTCGCCCTGGCGGCGGGCGTTCATGTAGCTGGTGTTGATACGGTGTTCGTTGTGCACGACATCGTAAGCTTCTGCAACGTCACCCGCGGCGAAGACCTCCGGCACATTGGTGCGCATATGGTCGTCGACCCGGATTCCCAGGTTCATCTCCAGGCCGCTCCCCGCCAGGAAAGCAAGGCGCGGCGCTACCCCCACGCTAATGCCCACGATCTGGGCCTCGAGTTCCCGGCCCTTGGAGGTGATCACGCCGGCCACCCGCCCCCGCTCGCCCTTTATCTCCGCGATGGTCTCCTCGGTGGCGAGCATGACGCCCTTCTTGGCCAGCAGCCGCTCCACGATGGCCGAGCCGGCGGCGTCGAGCATCTGGGGCCAGAAACGGTCCTCACGTATCAGGTAATGGCTGGCGAGGCCGCGCTCGTTGAAGCATCGGGCTAGCTCGACGCCGAGGAGTCCCCCGCCCAGGGTGACGGCGCTGCGAGCGGTTTTGCAGCGCTCCACGATGTTCAGGGCGTCGTCGAGGGTACGCAGGGTTACCACGCCGTCCAGGCCGACACCGGGCACCTCCAGCCTCCGCGGAAAGGCTCCGGAGGCGATGAGCAGTCGGTCATAGCCGAGTTCCCTACCCCCGACCAGCTTCACCGTCGAAATCCCGGTTTGTACGGAACTTACGCGGCTGGAGGGCAGGAACTCGAAGCGCTTATCCCGGTAGTAGCTCTCAGGCACCGTGAAAACGGCGTCGAACTCTTTCCATCCCGAGATGAAGTCAGGAAGCATCATGCGGTAGTAGCAGCGGTAGGGTTCCTCATCGACAATGGTGATGTCCGCCCCGGTATCCCGTGCCCGGATGACCTCCGCCGCGCGAATCCCGGCGCCGCCGTTCCCGATGATCATGTGCTTCATGGCTACTCTTTATATCCTAATAGTCCAGGTCTCGACGCTCCTCAAGGTCCGGCCCTTTGCTTATAGCTAGCTTAGATCAATGCAACAAAGAGGTCACCGCGTTGCATAAGGGCATGCCGGGCATCGCAATTCAACGTGACTGTTGGGGTCAGACCTTTTGATGCATTGCAGCGGGAATCCCGCAAGTAAAGGGCCACACCCTTTTATCGCATTCCATTGTGCATGAATGTAAGCCCAGGCTCAACCCCTTGGCCTGGGCGCGGTTGCCGGCGCACAGGGCTACTGATTGTCGAACTCCGGCTTCCTCTTCATGGTGAAGGCCAGGGGCCCCTCCAGGAAATCGTGCGTCCCGATGAGCGTATTGAACAGCAGGTTCTCTACGCGCAGGCCCTCCGTGAGAGGAGTGCCCAGCCCGCGCATGGTGGCCTCTTTGTCCACGCGGATGGCGCCCTGGGGGAAACTGCAGATGAGCTCCGCCATCTCTGCCGCACGCTCCAACGCCTTGTCCTTCGGGGTTATCTCGTTCACCAACCCGATGCGGTAGGCCTCCTCGCAGTCGATGAGCTTTCCGGTGATGATCAGCTCGAGCGCCCGTCCCAGCCCCACGATGCGCGGCAGCCGCTGCGTGCCCCCATCGCCCAGCCCCACATTCCAGCGCCTCTCCAGGCATCCGAAGGTGGAATGCTCCGAGGCTATTCGGATGTCACAGGCCGCAGCCAGCTCCAGGCCACCCGCGGCGCAGAGGCCGTTGATGGCGCAGAGTATGGGCTTGAAGATGTCGATGCCGCGGGTGAAGCCGCCAAAACCTGGTCCGTCGTAGGCCCGCCGCCTCAGGTAACTGGGCCCACCCAGCAGCTTGGGATAGTAGCCCCCCAGGTCGGCGCCCGAGCAGAAGGACTCGCTTCCCTCCCCGGTCAGGATGGCCACGAAGGCATCGTCGTCCCCCCCGAACGCAGTCCAGGCCTCGACCAGCAGATCCTCCGTCTCGGCGTCGATGCAATTCCTCTTCTCCGGGCGGTTGATGGTGATATAGAAGATGTGGCCCTTCTTCTCCGTCAAGACCTTAGGCATGCAGACCTCCTCATCCCTTTCTCCCCGTTCTCTTGGCAACGGCCCCTTCAAGTCCTGCGAACCGCCGCCTCGTGGGCGCGCTCCTCCAGGGTGTCATCCAGAGGCGGCAGCGAATCCATGCCGTACCGGCGCTTAAGCGCAGCCAGGATGATCTCGTCAGCCAGCCGCGGGTTCTTGGGTAGCAGGGAGCCGTGCAGGTACGTACCGATGGCGTTGCCTGCGCAGCAACCCTCCGTTCCGTCCTCGCCGTTGTTGCCGAAACCCTTGATGACGCGCCCTAAAGGCTTCATGTCCGGGCCCAGGTAAGTATGGCCGGAATGGTTCTCGAACCCCACCAGGGTCTGTTTGCCGCCCGCAGCCGGCTCCCACTCGATGACCATGTTTCCGATGAAGCGTTTTTCCGCCCCTTCCGTCCAGGCGTCGAAGATCCCGATACCCGGCAGCGTCTCTCCGGTATAGGTAAGGAAATACTTGCCAAGCAGCTGATAGCCGCCGCAGATGCCGAGGAAACCGGCACCTTCCGCGGCTGCCTGGCGCAGGGCGGCCCCCTTCATGTTTACCAGGTCGCTCGCGACCAGTATCTGCTCGCGGTCCTGCCCTCCCCCTATAAAGTAGAAGTCATAGGCGTCGGGGTCCACTTCTCTGCCGATGGAGAGGCCTGTGACTTCCAGCTCCAGGCCCCGCCACTCGCAGCGCTTGCGCAACGCTATGATGTTGCCCCGGTCTCCATAGATGTTCATGAGCTCCGGATAGAGGTGGCAGATGCGCAGCGTCATCTCAGCCATGGCGCCGGTCTCAGCTGCGGCGCTAGTCTCAGCCACGGCGGTCTCAAGCATCGGCTTTCTCCTTCCAGAAGTGGCTCACGTAGCCCTTGCGCTGCATGACCCGGCGTAGTGCCAGCGTGGCGGTATAGGTGGTGAGGGCGAAGAGGGTCTCGCCCGTGGGCGTCATGGCGATGCCCCGGGCCAGAGCCCGCTCCAGGTCCCGCTCCAGCTCGATACGGTCCGCGGGCATGCCCGCGTATTTCATACGCAGCGCCATGTCGGGGGCTCGCAACCCGGTGGCGACGACCCGGTCGGCCCGGACCGCCAGGTCCTCGAAATCCACGTCCCATATCCAGGAGACGTCGCGGCCGTCGGCAATGAGGTCGTTCAGGGCTATGACCAGTCGCAGGCCGTCCCCGCCCTGGGAGCCGATGGTACGGATGACCTCGTTGAAACCGGCGGGATTCTTGGAGAGCACCAGGAATATCTCACGTCCCTCAGCCTGGATGCGCTCGGCCCGGCCGAAGGCGGTGGCATAGCCGGCTAGCCCCGTGTGGATGGCTTCGGCCTCGATGCCCAGCAACAGAGCGCCGCTTGCCGCCGCCAGCGCGTTGTGAACATTGTAGAGGCCGGGGATCTTCACCTCGAGCTTGAGCGACCCGAAGGGGCTCTGCATAGCCACTTCCGTCCTATCCATCCCCTCTATCTCGAGCCGGGTGGCGGCGAAGTCCGGGATGGGGCGCCCGGCGCCGCAGTTGGCGCACGTGTATTTACCCATGTGCCCGAAGTAAACCACGGAGTAGTCCAGCAGGGCACCGCAGACCCGGCAGTGCGTGGAATCCGAGGCGTGCTCCAGCGCCATGGTTCCGTAGCCCTCGTATTCGATGCCGTAGAAGTAAATCTTCTCCAGGCCGCCCGCTTCGCCCAGGGTGGCTACCAGCGGGTCGTCGGCGTTCAGCAGCAACTCCGTATCCGGCGACATGCGCGCGATTCCCGCGCTCATCTTCCTACCCAGGCTCTCCAGCTCGCCGTAGCGGTCGAGCTGATCCCGGAAGAGGTTGGTGATGATGATAAGGTGCGGGTGAAGGCGCTCGAGAGCTTTGGGCAGCGTAGCCTCATCCACTTCGAATAGCCCGATGTCCCCGGCAGGCCTGCCCCGCAGATTCGACGACTGCGCCAGGGCGGCGGTGATGCCGCTGATCAAATTGGCTCCGGCGCGATTATGCACGGGCGCAAAGCCAGCTTGCCGGAGGATGCCCGCCAGCATGTTTGCGGTTGTCGTTTTACCGTTGGTCCCCGACACCACAATGCATCCATGCTCCAGGCCACCCGCCAGCAGGCGGGTGGCCCGCGGCTCTATGCGCAGCGACACCCGCCCGGGAAAATTCGACCCCGCCCCGGTTCCCAAACCGCGTGACAGGGCAGTTACGAGCCTACATGCGGCCACAGCCGCAGCCAACCTGATCCTCACACGAACCCCCGCCGTCTAAGAGCGCACAAGAAGGTACCCGGCCCCGAACATGTTCGCTTCGACTTAGGCTAAGCGAACAATAAGCTTTAGCCAGCTATCACTCTAGTTTCGCCCGTGGAGCGAAGTCAACCTGCACCGGCGCGAGCGTGAAATTCACCAAAAGTGCCTGACCCTTTTGGTGAATTTTCCGGGTGCGCAGCCTGTCAATCTCGCTGACACACCCTTCTGTTAGAATGAGTTCATGAAGTCAAACAGTTGCCGGGCGGTATTCTTCGACGCGGGCAACACGCTGCTCATGCCGCACCCCTCGGTGGAGGAGGTCTGCGCAGAACTGCTCGAGCGGCATGGGATGAGGGCCGACATGGAGAGCATCCGGCGCGGCAACGAGTTGGCCAACCGCCATTATGAGCAGCGCTACTGGGCCGATGACACCTTCTGGGCCTCTCAGGAGAAGACGCAGGGGCTCTGGCTCGAGATGTACGACCTGCTAATGCGCGAAGTGGGATTCGAGGCCGACTCAACCCGGATGGGAGAACGCCTCTATGCCGAGTTCGGCGAGGGCTGTCGCTGGGCCACCTTCCCCGAGGTCATCTCCACCCTCCAGTTCCTGCGCGAGCGCGGGCTCATCCTAGGCATCGTCTCCAACTGGGACGTGCGCCTGCCCGAGCTCTGCCACGAGTTGGGCATATCCGACTACTTGGATTTCATCATCTCTTCCGCGGCGGTGGGGCGCATCAAGCCCGAGCCGGCCATCTTCGAGATGGCCCTGGCGCGCGCCGGGGTGCTTCCCGAACAGGCTATGCACGTAGGAGACCATTTCTACGCGGATGTCCTGGGAGCCCGCACCGCGGGAATAACGCCCGTGCTACTGGACCGGCGGGGATACGCTCCTCACGGCGACTGCGAAGTGATAGGCGGGCTGGACGAGCTCATCCCGCTGCTCGGCCTCTAGGTTGGTTGCCGGGCCTCAAGGCGACAAGCAGGGCTGCAAGGCAAGCCGGACGGCGAATTCAACCCCCGCCACTACTGGTAGTTAAGGGCTATCCTTTCCGGGATGAGGTTTATCCAGGTCTGGCCGGGGTGAAGCCGAACCACGTCGCCGTTCCCATCTTTATAAACCGTGGGGGTGTTGCGGTTGGTCTTGCTCCAGGTGGCGTTGATGGCCTGACCCCCGCTGAAGATCACGGCTCGGCCTGTGCCGATGACGATGGAGTCGGGCGAGTCAGCACCCAAGACATCCTTCAGTCCCGATGGGACCACCTCCACGTACTGAACGATGACGTTGGCCGGCTGCAGTTGCGCCCCGGTAGTCAAGTCTGTGCTGGGATGTCCGTTCACCGCGCGCAGGTACCCGTCTCCATTTATGGCGTAGTCGTAATGGACGTCACAGCCGTTTCCGTAGACGATATCCATGCTCGAGGCGGCGAGTCCCATCTCGCCTCCCGCGCTCCCGGACGCCGCCGCGGCTGCCGCATCCTGCTCGCTCATGAAGGTGAGGCTCGAGGGCGGCAGTTGGTTATAATCGTCCTGCCAGGAGGCTAGCGCGGCGCGCAGCCGGTCGGTGCTGGTGTAGAGGTTGTGCGGCGCCTTGCGGGACTTGTCCCGCCAGAAATGGATCCCGTCCTCCTCGATACCGAGCATGCCCGCCTGCTGGATACGCTTCATTATGCCGGGCGCCCCGCCGGAACAGGCCAGTAGCGGCAGGTGAAAGAAGGCGATGTCGATATCGGACTGACGCGCGCTGCGGCACGGGCCGATGACGCCCACGTCCTGGCTGAGATAGAGAGCGATGAACCGGGTGACTCCGCCCTCTACTATCTCCTCATAGACGATATCCGCTACGGGCAGCCCGCTCTGGGGCCGCGCTGCGGGATCGTTCTCCACTTTAACCGCGAGCGGCCGGCGCCGGATGATATCGACCGAGGCGACCGCCTTGCCGGTAAGGGGATTTATTATGGGCGCCGGTGCCACCGGTCCCGTCTGCTCGTTCTGCCCGCCGTCTCCTTGCCGGGAGCTCTTACAGCCCGCCAGTGCCGGCAGCGGCAGCGCCGCCAGCAGCGCCAGGACCAGGGCCACTATCTTCGTCCTGCGTCGTTTTTGCATGGTAACCTCCACCAGGCTCGCTCCTTCCACCTCATTCTATCGGTGGGGTCAACCAGAGCGAGCTTGCTACTGTTGATCCTCCTTGGCGAGTAGCGTCAATTCGTCTCCGATACCCCTTTCTACCTGGTTATTCGATGCGGAAGAGACGCCGGGCGTTCCCACCCAGAAACGCCGCAATGCCGGCGTCGCTCATGCCCCCGGCGTACACGTCGTCCAGGCAGCGCTGGTAGGGGATGAGCGGGAAGTCGGTGCCGAAGAGCAGCTTGCGGGCACCCGCGCAGTTCTCGGCCACGCTATGGATGCGGCTGTCATAGAGAAATGGGCTGGCGGCGCTGTCGTAGAAGACTTTGCTCGCCGCCTGGGCCACCTCGGGCATAAGCTCGTAGAGAAAGAAACCGCCGCCCCAGTGGGGCAGGATCAGCTTCATCTCGGGATAGTCGCAGATGAGGGAGTAGATGGAGGAGAGGGCGACCTGCTCCTTGCCGGGGTAGTTATGCCCCACGGGCTCGTTCACGTGTATCATGAGGGGGCGGTCGTATTGCATGGCTACATCGCAGAGAGGCTCGATAACCTCGCGCTCGTGCAGGCTGAATCCCTGCATCTCCAGGTGCAGCTCTCCGATGCCGTGCATCCCGGCTTCCAGACAGCGCATGGCTTCGGCCAGCGTTTCCCCCGGGCCGCTGCCGCGGCTGGTGGACGGGTTGACCACGGCCAGCCCCAGGAACCTGCCCGGGTAGGTGCGCATGACCTCCATGATGAAGTCGTTGTTCAGGCGGCACAGCTCGGGGGCGCGCCACGGAAATCCCGTCAGCAGAGCCTTGTCAATGCCATGCCGGTCCATCTCCTCCAGCAGCTCCGCGGGGGAAACCATGCGGGCACCGCCCGCGTGCATCATGCCGAAAGCGGGATCCAGGTCGCCGAAGCGCTCCGGGTTGGCCAGAACCTCCTCGGGAAATATATGGGTGTGAGCATCGATTATCATCGTTTGCATGTTTCTGGCAGGCCGGGCGTTATCCCTTGTGCGGGGGCATCCGGCGAGCACCGTGCCCACGCCGGACATCGCGTCGCTTTGCAGGGCTTTTCGCGGCGCTCATCATATATAATAACTGGTAAGCTATGAGAACCATTACGTCCCGAGGCCGGAACATTCTCGAGAAGCTGGGATAGGCTCGTCTATGAAGACTATCCCCTACTACGTGCTGGTCACCCTCATCATCCTTCTGGCGGGTTTTGCCATTTACCTGGCGGCGCGCATAGTGAGGCTGTACCTCCGGACCTCGCATCTGGAGACGAAGAAGAACTACGAGATTATCTTGCTCGGCTCTCTGCTGAAGCTGGGGACCACTCGGCTCTACGAATTGCTCCTGCCCCTGGCCGCCGCTAACAGCCGGGCGATGGAGGAAGTCCTGGCCAAGGTGGCGGCCGAGGCGGAGCCGCTAATGCGTGCGAAGGTGCAGGAGGTCTTCGATCATCTCGGGTTCTTCGACCGGCGCCTCAATCTACTGGGGAGCTTACGCCCCAGGAGGGCGGCCTACAGCGCGGAGATGCTAGGCAACATCGGTGACGAGAGGGCCGTGCCGGGGCTCTCGCGGTTGCTGGAGAGCAGCAATTACCGCGTGGCGGACGCGGCTCTCTATGCCCTGGGTAAGATCGGGACGCAGGAATCCCTCTCGGAGATCACGAAGATACTAGACCACCCGACGCGCTGGACCCAGGACCGTTTAGCGGCGGCTGTGGAAGCGGTGGGCCGTCCGGCGATGGATCTCCTCATCCGCAACCTGGAGGAGGGAACTCCGCAGACCCGCTCTCTCTCAGCCGAGATACTGGCGAAGGTGGGAGGGGAGGAAGCTCTACCCGCCCTGCGGGCCGCTTTGCGGGATGCCAATACCGATGTGAGAGCTCGCGCAGCAGCAGCCCTGGGCCGCCTGCGCGATAATGGTTCACTGGAACCCCTGCTGGGTGCGCTGGAAGACGCTCGCTGGGAGGTGCGCAGTCAGGCGGCCAAGGCGCTGGGGGAGATCGAGGAGCCCGCCGCCCTTTCCCAACTGGCGAAAGCGCTACGCGACTCCGAGTGGTGGGTGAGGGCCAATGCCGCAGAGGCCATGCGCCGCATGGGCGAGGCTGGGGAGCGGGAGCTGGCCGCCATGCTCTACGACGACGACCGCTTCGCGCGAGAGACTGCGGCCCAGGCGCTGCAGGAGTTGGGCGTTCCCGAGCGTTACCTCCAGATGGCAGAGGCGGGGGAGGACGTGGATTCGTTGAAGCCGCTGCTAAAGCGCATGGCGGAGATCGGGGCTGTCGGCCCGCTGGTGACCGCGCTGCTCAACTATCCGAGCGACATGGCGCGGCTCGCCCTGATGCGGGACCTGGCCGGGGTTGCGGACCCGCGGCTCGTGGAGATCTACCGGGAACTGGCGGGAACCGCCGCGCCCTCCCTCCGGGAAGCCGCGCGCCAAGCCCTGGCCAACCTCTCCGGCGGGGAAAGGACCACGTAGAGACGTGTTGATCCTGGCAGCCGTTCTCATCTTCTACCTGGCTATCGCCAATCTGGGAGCGTTCTTCCAGCTCGTGGCGGCGTTGCGCTGGTCGCTATCGCTGGTCACCTGGGACCGTCGAGAGGATTACGATCGCCTGCTGGCGGCGGATTTCACCCCGCCCGTTTCCTTCATCGTGCCCGCCGGCACGCACGCTGGGCCGGAACAGGCCGAGCACGTGGACAGGCTCCTCTCCCTGCGCTACCCCGTCTACGAGGTGATCCTGGTGAAAGAAGGCGTCTCCGAGGAGACCCCCGCAGTCGCCGGCGCTTTCTTTATGAAACGGGTGGACCTGCGCTACCGTCGCGTCCTGGAGACGGGCGAGATCCTGACCCTGTACAGGAGCGACGATGCCAAGTTGACGCTGGCGGAGAAGGAGCCGGGCCAGTGGGGCGACGCCGTCAACTGCGGACTAAACCTGGCCAGGTATCCACTGGTATGCTTGCTGGAGCCGCCCGCTCTGCCGCATCCCGAGAACCTGCTCAGGCTGGTCAAAGTCCGGATGGAGGCGAAGAAACCCATATTCCGCGCCAGCGGCTTCACCAAGGCCATCAACGGGCAGGAACTGGAAGGACTGTCGCTGAGGGAGGAACGCCTTCCGGCGGGCCGCATGCTGCGGCTGTTCATCGCGGAACGGCTTGCTGCGGAGACGGGGCCGGCGGGAGGATTGCACCGCGCCGGCCTTTTCCCCCTGCCCCCGAAGCCCCTGAGCATCTATCACCGGGGCGAGCTGATGGCGGCTGGCGGCTTCGGTGCGGGTTTTTCCCGGCAAGCGGCGGAGGCCGACGTCTTCCTGCGCGTTTACGGAAAAGTGCACGCGGAGAAGGGCGACATCAGCTCCTTCATGTTGCAGGGGCCGGCGGCACTGGGGCGCCTGCCCGAATCCCTGCGCGAGCAACTGCGCCAGGTACGGGCGGAGAATCGCCAGCTGGAAGAGGCGTTTGCCCGGCGGCGCAAAGAGCTGGGTAAAGTCGCCCCTATGGCGGACCGTCTGATGCTCGCCTTTCGTCGCGGCTTCCTACAGCCGGCGGCGATGCTGGAGGTCTTAAGTTACCTTATCCTCATACCGGCTACGGCCATAGGAGCCCTGGACCCCATGATCCTGGGCGTCTTCTTCGGCGCGGCGCTGGGCCTGCCGGCACTCACGTCGGCCATCTCCGTAATGGCGGTGCAGGAGTCCTTCCCCCTCTATCCCGGTTCGGGATTGCTGCTTCTGCTCTACGCGCTCCTCTCCAACCTGGGTTACCGGCAGCTCATGTCAATATCCACGGACTGGGCCGCGCTGCGCTGGGGAAGCTGAGATGTGCGCTTTACCGGTGTCAAGTGCTATGCAGAGAGGCGGCCGCTAACCATGCCCGAGCTTCCGGAGGTGGAGACGGTACGGCGGGACCTGCGCGAGTTGCGAGGCGAGACCTTCAGCTCGTGCCGGGTAAACCTCCCGCGCATCGTGACCACGCCGGGCCCACGTCAGTTCTGCCGCGTGCTCAAAGGCCGGACCATTCGGGATGTGAAAAGGCGAGGTAAGTACATCATCTTCTCTCTGGATGCTGGCTGGGAATTCATCGTCCACCTGGGGATGACCGGCGCCTTGCTCTTCCACACGCCTCTGGATCCCGCGGCTAAGCACACGCATGCCGTGTTCCTTTTCGAGTCCGGCCGCGAACTGCGCTATGTCGATCCCAGGCAATTCGGCGAACTGGCGGTTGTGCCGGCGGGGCAGTACGCGCCGCTCAAGAGCCTTGCGCGTATGGGGCCGGAGCCGCTGGAGAGGTCCTTCACCGCGGGCGAGCTGGCCGCCCGCCTGGGGACTTCCGGCAAGGTCAAAGCGGCCCTCATGGATCAGGCCCGTATAGCCGGCATCGGCAACATCTACTCGGACGAGATGCTTTTCCGGGCGGGCATCAATCCGCTGCGCCCGGCCAGCAGCCTGAGGCCGGCGGAGGTGGCCGCGCTGCATAAGGCCATGCGCGAGGTCCTGCGCGGAGCCATCGCCCGGCGGGGGACTTCGGTGGACAATTTCATGGACGCGCGGGGACGGCCAGGGCGCTATCAGTTCCACCATATGGTGTACGGTAAGGAAGGCGAGCCCTGCCGCGTGTGCGACGCGCCCATCCGGCGCGTCAAGGTCAGCGGCAGGAGTTCTTACTACTGTCCGAAGTGTCAGCCCTGCAGAGAAGAAGGCCATGTCCGGTGAGTTGATACTGGTTGTCGACGACGAGCCCAATATCGTTGAGCTGGCCACCCTGTACCTGGAGAACGAGGGCTACCAGGTTCAGCCGGCCTACGACGGTGAGGAGGCGCTGCGCCTCTTCCGAGAGCGTCACCCCGCCCTCATCATCCTGGACATCATGTTGCCGGTCCTGGACGGCTGGGAGGTGTGCCGGCGGGTGCGAGCGGAATCGGATGTACCCATCATCATCCTGACGGCGCGGGAGGCCGAGGTGGATAAGGTGGTGGGATTGGAGTTGGGGGCGGACGACTACCTGACCAAGCCTTTCAGCCCGCGGGAGCTGACGGCGCGCGTGAGGGCCGTACTGCGGCGCTACGTGCGACCCGTAGCCGAGCAGCCCGCGGAGACGCTGCGCTTCGGGGAACTCGTGCTGGACCTGGCGCGCCACAGGGTGACCCTGGCCGGCTCCGAGGTACAACTCACGGCGAAGGAGTTCGACCTCCTCGCGGTGCTGGCGAGCAATCCCGGCATCGTGCTCTCCCGGGAGAAGCTGATGGAGAAGGTCTGGGGATACGATTACTACGGAGATACGCGCACGGTTGACGTGCACGTGCGCCATATCCGTGAGAAGCTCAGCGACAGCACCGATTCCCCCCGCTTCATCGAGACGGTGCGCGGGGTCGGCTACCGCTTCAGCGGGGGCGGTTGAACGTGTCCGGTTCTCTGCGGTCCCGGATTATCTGGAGCTACATCGCGGTGGTCCTGCTCAGCTTGCTACTCACCGGGGGGGTGCTCTTCCTCTTCCTGCGCCACATCAACCACACCGAGGTGCAGCGCCAGAAGGACAACCTGGTGCAGCAGGCGCAGGCGTTGGCTGGCGTGGCGGATGTTGTAGATGAGCGGCAGGCGGCC
>JAHEXQ010000048.1 GCA_023252035.1 Actinomycetes bacterium | reverse complement strand
GGAGATAGACCTGAAGGATGAGAGCGGCCGGGTGGGCTACGACACGACCTATCCGCTCGCGCGCCTGGTGGAGAGCGCTACCCCCAAGGGCGGCATCGACATGCAGCGGGTTATGGATAAGGTCTGGTATAACGACATCTATTCCATCGGCCGCATCGTCTGCTTCAAAGATCCCATCCTGGCCAAAAAGAGGCCGGACCTGGCAGTACGCACGGCGGATGGAGGGCTCTGGGGCAACGGACAGTGGCTCGACCCTTACTCCAAGGAGGTCTGGGATTACAACGTGGGCATCGGCATGGAAGCGGCCAAGCTGGGATTCAAGGAGATACAGTTCGACTACGTGCGCTTCCCCTCGGACGGCGATACCGTGACCTGCCGCTATCCCTCCAAGGATGACCGGGATCCCGAGGACGTCATCGCCGATTTTCTGAAGTACGCACGGGACAAGTTGCATCCGCTGGGCGTGGTGGTCTCGGCCGACGTCTTCGGCTTGACCGCGTCGGGCCAGGGCTCTATGGGTATAGGCCAGAATATCTCCAAGATGGCCCAGTACCTGGACTATCTCTCGCCCATGGTTTACCCCTCCCATTACAACGCCGGCGAGTACAACATCGCCAACCCCGAGGCTAACCCGCACGACATAGCTTTCCTTAGCTTGGAGGACTTCAAGAAGAAGCTGGAGGGGACGAGCTGCAAGCTGCGTCCCTGGCTGCAGGACTTCACCTTAAGGCTGCCCTATGGAGCCAGCGAGGTGCTCGCGCAGATAAAAGCATGCTATGAAAGCGGCGTCGATGAGTGGCTGCTCTGGGACGCCGAATGCACCTTCACCGAGTCCGCCCTGCAACCCCAGTAGCACCAGGCTGACAAAAGGGTCACCTTTTGTCAGCCTGGGCTTTAGGCGCGCAGTCCGGCCGGTTCGAGCGCCTCGGCTTCTCCCCCAAACCCCATGAGCCACGCGGCGATCTCCGTCAGGTCTTCCACTTTGAAGTGGAGGATGGCTGAGCCGTCGGGGTTGTCCGCGCAGGTTTGGGAGGGGTGCCAGATGCTCTCCTTCACGAAGTGGCAGATGGATGGGGCGAAACGTATGGAGACCTCGTGTGGCTCGCCCCACACTACGCCCCAGGCGTCACGCATGTACTCGCCGAGGTCGAACTCCTCGGGAAGCTGGAAAGGCCGGGGCAGGCGTTCGGCGCTATGGATGCGGTCCACCTTGAATATCTCGATTTGGTCGAGGAGGTGGTAGTGGCCCACCAGGTAGAGGGCGTTGCTGCGCTAGAGAAATCCGCAGGGGTTTACCTCGCGCTCGGTAACTTCGTCCCGAGCCGGGGAATGGTACTAGAGGAGAACGGGATGCTTCTGCTCGCAGCAGACGGCGAGGGTCTTCAGGATGAGCGACTTATCGAGATAATCCACGCTTGGCTCGTGCGCCGTCGTAAAGAGGCGCGACTCGCGCACGACCGTCTCCCGCAAACCGGCAGGCAGCACCGCGTAGATCTTCTCCTTGGCGCCGGCCACGCCTTTCCCCAGGGGCTTTCCCTTCTGGTGGGCGAGCAACTGCGCTACCATGATCATGCTGAGGACCTCCTGCAAGCTGAACTGCACGGCGGGCAGGAAGAAACCCTCCGGCACCCGGTACCCCTGTCGAAGTAGACGGGGATGCCTGCGAGCTTCAGCAGGTCCACGTCGCGGTAGATGGTGCGCAAGGACACCGCCCATTTTTCCGCCAGGTCCCTCGCGCTCACGCCAGAGGAACCCTCAATGAGGGTGAAGATGCGCAGTATCCTCCAAAGCTCGCTGACCTGCTCGAAGAGCCGCTCCCGTCGCGGCTAATCAGCCTGGGCCTTGCCAATGGCGGGAAGAGCCACTATTGGCGTATGTGCCAGGGGCATGATCATGCCGCAGCTGCGGCAGCGCTCCCAGTAGAGGCCGCCTTCGATCAGGTCGCCAGTCCAGTAGCGTAGCAGGACCGTGCCGCGCCAGTCGCAATGGCTGAAGGTGAGCACGCCCGGTTCGCCCCATTTGACCGGCTCCCGGCTCTCCGGGTCCAGCACCTCCCAGAAGAAGAACTCGGGGTTCAGATGGATACCCGTGCCCTCGGCGCATTCGAAGAAGAGGGCGCGCATCTCGGGACGGCCGTAGCCCTGCAGCAGCTGAGCGTCGCCGGCTCCTGCCAGGGCCAGTTTCTTCTTCATCTCCAGCATCCCGGTGCCGTCCAGTCCCTGCGCCACCAGCAACTTTTTAAGGCCCGCCAGGCCGGCTTTGCCTTGTGCCTTGGCGGCTGCGGACTCCGCCAGCCAGGCCTCCAACTCGGCGGTTTCTCCGAGCATGAATTCGCAATCGTAAGCGTTCAGAACGTCCGCCCGCGCCTGGAGGTGATCGGTGCCGTCCAGTGCATACAGCGCGCTGATCGCGGGGTGCACTAGCCATTGCGCGGCCAGTAACTGAAGCCATCCCGCAGAAGATCTGGGCAGGAGGCTGAGCAGGCGCATGCCCGGCCGGTACCCTGCCAGGAACAACATGGCAGCGACACGGCTCACCGGCCATTTCATGTCTCCCAACGTGTAGGCTATGGGAAGCGGCTTTCCCTCGCCGGCCATCCACTGGTAGTGAATGGGCTGCCACTCCGCGAAGGAGCGCTCCGCTAGCTTCTGTTTGATGCCTCGCCGCTCACCCAGGCTGTCCGACCGGAAGGCGGCCAGGACGCCCGCCGCGCTCTCCGCCACCTGGTTGAGGCGCATGGCCGGAGTGGGTTTAGAGGTCTGCTCTTGTTTCTGCAGGACGAATGCGCCGGTGTCGGCGGCGAAATCCTTGAGGGTGGTGAGTGGGATGCGGCGGAAATCATCATAGCTGTTCATCTGGTGCGGGTCGAATGCCGTCTCCCGAAAAACCTTGCCATAGTACGGATGAAAGTCGTGCACGTAGTTGCGGATGAAACGAAAGAGGCGGTGTTCCGCGTACTTCTGCTGCTCCTCACGATTCCAGTGGTAATTGAAGACCATCAAGACCTCCCTCGCATTCAACTATCAACTACAATCCCGGGTCAGTCGCCCATGCCACCGTAGTGGCACCAGCAGAGGGCGAAAACAGGTTCTCAGCGCACACCGATGAGCCACAATATATATGGTATGCTGAACGCTATTCTCGGGTCAGGCCCCATTTTGCAGTCAATACCGTGAAGTCTTCGCTCTGCTATATCGTGCAGTAATTACCTTGAGCCTATCTATAAGTAGAACCGGGATAATGGAACTGCCCAGCACCACCAACCAGCCATCGAGCCCCAAGTAAGTGGTACCGAAAGCCCGCATCACCGGTGGCACCAGTATAACCAGAAACTGCATGGCGAAGGAGACGGCCAGCGCCACCACCAGGGCACGGTTGACGAAAGGATTGGCCCGGAAGAAAGACAAGCGGCTGGAGTGGAAGTTCAGCGTGTGGAATAGCTGGGCGAAGACCAGGGTGGTGAAGACGATGGTCTGTATGCTCTTCAGGTCCGTCGAGTCGCCCGGCTTGAAGCCCAGCGCATACACGGCTAGAAAGAAGCTGGCGAGTGCACCGGCCGAAAGTACGGCCCCCTGCCCGAGGACGGTGCGCTGACGCCGCCAGGAGAGAATGTCCTCCTCCGGGTCGCGCGGCGCTTGCTGCATCAAGCCCGGCTCGGGCTTATCCACGCCCAGGGCCATGGCGGGGAACCCATCGGTTACCAGGTTTATCCAGAGGACTTGCACGGCCCGCAGGGGCGTGGCACTCTCCACGAGCATGGCGATGAACATGGTCACCACTTCGCTGATATTGCAGGAGAGCAGGAAGTAGATGAACTTCTTGAGGTTGGCGAAGATGGCCCGGCCCTCGCGAACCGCGCGCACAATAGTGGCGAAGTTGTCGTCCGTGAGCACCATGTCCGCCGCTTCCTTGCTCACGTGCGTCCCCGTGATGCCCATGGCGATGCCGATATCGGCGCGCTTCAGGGCAGGCGCGTCGTTGACGCCGTCCCCGGTCATGGCCACCACGTACCCCCGCGATTTCCAGGCCTCCACTATCTTCACCTTGTGGGCGGGGGAGACGCGGGCATAGACCCCTATATCTTCGACCTGTTCGGCCAGTTCCTCCGGCGCGATCCTCTCCAGCTCTTCTCCCTTCATCAGGCGCCTTCCGGCAGCGAGGATGCCCAGTTCCTTTCCGATGGCCTCCGCGGTCACCGCGTGGTCTCCGGTTATCATGACGACGTCTATCTGGGCCTCCCGGCAGGTCGCGAGTGCCGCGAACACCTCCGGCCGGGGCGGGTCGCTCATGCCGACCAGGCCGAGGAAGACCAGGTCGCGTTCCACGTCCAGCGGCTCGGTGCCAGCCGGGAGGGTGTCCAGGGGACGGTAGGCCATGGCCAGGGTGCGAAGCGCCCGCCCCGCCATGTCTTCACCCTGCTTCTCCAGGCGCTGCCTCTCGTCCTCGCTCAGCAGTTCCAGGCCTCCCGGCGCGAGGATCCAGGCGCTGCGTCCGAGCACTGCTTCGGGCGCGCCCTTGGTGAAGAGGATATAAGGAGGCGCCCCTGCGGCGGGGAAGAGGGACTCCCGCAGGTCTGCGGCGGCCACCTGGTGAAGGGTGCTCATCATCTTGCGCTCGGACTCGAAAGGAATCTCGTCGACGCGCGGCAGTTCGCCGGCGAGGCGTTCCCGGTTAAGGTCAAGCCTCTCGGCCGCCTGAACCAGGGCTACCTCCGTGGAATCGCCGATGTACCGGCCTTCCTGCTCGCGTGCGTCGTTGCAGAGAGATGCAGCGACGAAGAGGCTCTCCGCGCCGGGGTCGGTAAGTTGCTGTTCCCGAGCGGGAAGCACCCACTCGCGTACCTCCATCTCCGCGCGCGTCAGGGTGCCCGTCTTGTCCGTGCAGATGACATCCGCGCTGCCCAGCGTCTCCACTGCGTGCAGGCGGCGTAGGAGGGCGTGATGTTTGGCGAGGCTCTGCACCCCCAAGGCCAGGACTATGGTGACGATGGCCGGCATGCCCTCGGGGATGGCCGCTACGGCGAGACTCACCGCGAAAAGGAACATCGCCGCGAGCTCCAGGCCTCTCAGAGCTCCCACCACGAAGATGACGGCGCTGATGGCCAGGCAGAGCACGGCGATGCGCTTGCCCGTGGTATGCAACTCGCGCTGCAGGGGAGTGGTCGTGGCTTCGGTCTTCTCCAGCAGTTGGGCTATCTCGCCCATTTGGGTAGTCATGCCGGTGGCCACCACCACGGCCCGGCCTCTGCCGCGCACGACATGGGTGCCCAGGAAGACCATGTTGAGCCTGTCTCCCGGCAAGAGGTCCGCATCGGACAGGGTTGCCGTGGACTTCTCGACCGACTCCGACTCTCCGGTGAGGGCCGACTCGTTGACTTCAAAGGAGTGTGCCTCCACCAGGCGCCCGTCGGCTGGCACCAGGTCGCCAGCCTCCAGAAGAACGAGGTCACCCGGGACAAGTTCCCGGGCGGCGATGACCTGCAGCATGCCGGACCGGAGCACGCGCGCCGTCGGGGCCCCCAGTTCCTTCAGGGCGACCAAGGCCCGCTCCGCGCGGTACTCCTGGATGAATCCGAGGACGGCATTGGCGATGACTATAGCCAGGATGACCACGGCGTCCAGGGCCTCGCGCAGAACGGCTCCCGAGACGACCACCGCGGCCAGTAGTATGTAAATCATGAAGTCCTTGAATTGGTTGGCCATGATGGAGAGCTTGGAGATGGGGGCGGCCTCGCCGAGCAGGTTCGGCCCGTAGGCCTCCAGCCGCCCGGGGATTTCGCCGTCGGGGAGGCCGTCATGCACGTTGGTCTCCAGCATCGCCAAGACGCGATCCGGCTCAAGGGTATGCCAGGGCGTTTCGTCTGGGGGTGTCGCTATCACGCTCGCTGAACCGTCCCGGGTCATCAGGCTCCTTCTCCTCGGCAGGCCTTTTGGCCGCATCTTTACCATTATAGTGGATGCCGCCTGTGCCTGCGGGCTCAGTTTGCCTCTATGGAATCCGGCGTAAAATTTATACTATAATCACTGAAGAAAGCGCGACCTCGTGCTTATTGGAGGGGGATGATTTCGCTTCAGAACGGGGATATGATTCGGGCGTTGAAGGTGCACATTCCAGCGAGGAGGTCTGAATGAAAGTTACGCTGAGCATTATCAAGGCGGACGTAGGCGGATATGTGGGGCACTCCGATGTCCACCCGGCGCTTCTGAGCAAGACGGAGGAGTGTCTTGCGGAGGCGAAGGAGAAAGGCCTTATCATCGACTACTGCCGCAGCAAGTGCGGAGATGATATCGCGCTCATAATGACCCACACCAAGGGAACGGACAACGAGGAGATACACAAGTTCGCCTGGAACACTTTCGAGAAGGTGACCGAGGTGGCGAAGGAATACGGGCAGTACGGGGCGGGGCAGGACCTGCTGACCGACGCGTTTTCGGGAAACCTGCGGGGCATGGGCCCCGGATTTGCGGAGATGGAGTTCGAGGAGCGCAAGTCCGAGCCCGTCATCTGCTTCCTGGCGGATAAGACGGAGCCGGGCGCCTGGAACTTCCCTCTCTACAAGATATTCGCGGATCCCTTCAATACCATCGGGCTCGTCATCGACCCCAGCATGCATGAGGGATTCCGCTTCGAGGTTCACGACCTCATCGAGGAGAAAAAAATCATCTTCAGATGCCCCGAGGAACTCTACGACATGTTGGTTTTCATCGGCGCGCCCTCCCGCTACGTCATCAAACACATCTTCCGGAAGAGCGGAAGCGATGAGCCCGTGGCCGTGACCTCCACCCAGAGACTGTTCCTCATGGCCGGGCGCTACGTGGGCAAGGACGACCCGGTTATGGCGGTCCGCTGTCAGAGCGGTTTGCCGGCGGTGGGCGAGGTCGTAGAGCCTTTCGCTTTTCCGCACACGGTGGCCGGATGGATGCGCGGCAGCCATCACGGTCCCTTGATGCCCGTGGGGTGCGCAAACGATACTCCGACCCGTTTCGACGGGCCTCCCAGGGTCGTGGCCCTGGGCTTCCAGCTCAAGGACGGAAAGCTGATCGGCCCGCGGGATATGTTCGCGGACCCCAGCTACGACAACGCCAGGCAGCTCGCGCTGGACACGGCGGATTACCTGCGGCGGCACGGGCCCTTCGAGCCGCACCGCCTACCGCTGGACGAGATGGAATACACCACTATGCCCGCGGTCATGGAGAAGCTGCACGATCGCTTCCAGGAACTCGTCGGAGTGGAGCGCGACCACTAAGAAGTCACGGGATCTCAATGGACAAGGCCGCCCCGGCTGGGGCGGCCTCTTACTAAGTACAACACGGGGCATGTTCCGAAAATAGCATTCAGCATACCATATGTTGGGGCTTATCGCGGTGGTGCACTGAACTGTTTTCCCCCTCTGATAGTGCCGCTACCGTGGCATGGACGACTTATCCTTGATTGCAGTTAGTGCGCGATTCTCGAGGCGACGGCTATTACTACAGTCCCGGGACCTCGGACTGTAGTTGGTCTGCTCGAGAATCATACAGCGATGACCACCTGGTCTTCATCCACGCGGGCTATAGCCTCCCAGGGGATGAGGTTTAGCTCCGGCTTCGCGCCGTGTCGCTTGTGCAGGCGCGCCAGGAGCTTCTCCATGGTGGCGCTGGCCGGCAGCCAGCCCATGCTCACCTCTATCCCCACCAGGTAGAGGGCGCGCCCGACCTTCTCCAGCAGGACGTTGTCCACGCGCTGAAGGCGGCTGCCCTCCTCATCAACCATCTGCTTGTTCAGAAGATCGCGCCGGGCCAGCATCTTCCCCTTGGTACTCGCCGCCGGGAAATTGGGATGGATTGAAGAGAGGTGCAGTCCTTCGTCGTCCTCCCCGGAGATCTCCGACCAGGGGATGAGAAGGACAATATCCTCAACCGGCCTCACCAGCTCGATGCCCCCCACCTGGTCGGTCCATTCCAGGTGTGCTCCCAGGTGCGTTACCAGGGGGCGCTCGGCTTCCAGGTCGATGGCCAGGTCGTGCAGATGCCCCACGCGGCTCCCCTGCGCGTCGTAGAGCTTGGTCTTGATCAAGTCGTCAAGTTCTACTAGTTCGCCTTCTTCCTCCAACTAGCTCCTCCTTCCGTAAGGACAGCCGATCTTATCCGCCTATAGGGAATATGCTGGTGAAGACCAGGGCCAGGGTCAGCGCGATGACGCCCAGCACGATTACCCAAGAGACAGTGTTAAAGGCCTCTTTGTTGACATAATCTCCCATAATCTCCCGGTCGTTGCATATCAGCAACATGCAGATGAGGACAACAGGCAGGAGCACGCCGTTCATCGTCTGGGAGATGAACATCACCGATATTAGGGGTATGCGCGGGATGAGCATGAGCAGCCCGCCTCCCACGATGAAACCTGTATAGAGCATGTAGAAACGCGGCGCCTCACGGAAGCTGTGATCGACGCCCGACTCCCACCCGAAGGCCTCGCAGACCGTATAGGCAGTGGAGAGCGGGAGGATGGAGCCGGCGAAGGCGGAGGCTACGAAGAGCCCGATGCCAAAAAGGTAAGAGGCGTTCTTCCCCGCGATGGGAGCCAGGGCCCGCGCCGCCTGGTCCGCCGTGTTGATGGTGGTCGCCCCCACGCTGGGATTGTTGAAGAAGGCCGCACCGCAGGCGATGATGATGAACATGGCCACCAGGGTCATGAGGCCGGCTCCCACGAAGGTGTCGAGCCGCTCGTACTCGTAAGCGGAGAGATCCAGACCTTTGTCCACGATCGCCGCCTGCTGGTAGAACTGCATCCAGGGAGCGATGGTCGTTCCTATCAGCGTAACCATGATGACGATGAAGGACGCGTTGAAGCTCATGCTCGGAATGGCGACTCCTTTGCCCACCGCTCCCCAGTTGGGATGCGCCAGGACGGCCGCGAGGAAGTAGGAGATGTAGACCAGGCTGGCAATAAGAAAGATCTTCTCGACGCGCTTATAGGTTCCCTTGACCACCAGCCACCAGATGCCCGCGCCGATAATGGGCACCGAGATGTACTTGGTTATGCCAAAGAGCTGAAGGCTTGCGGCGATGCCCGCGAATTCGCTCATGGTATTGGCGAAATTGGCGATGAGCAAGGCCAGCATCACCAGCGCAGTGAGGCGTAGGGAGAACCGTTCCCGTATGAGCGCGGCCAGGCCTTTGCCGGTCACCATGCCCATCCGCACGTTCATCTCCTGAATGATGGCGAGGGCAATGGCGGTGAATACCAGGATCCAGAGCGTCCGGTACCCATAGCGGGCCCCGGCTATCGAATACGTGGCTATACCGCCGGCGTCGTTATCCACCATGGCCGTGATGATGCCGGGACCGAGCACGGATAAGAACATGATGAGGTTTCGCCGCTCGTTGTTCGCCATCTCTCCGCCGACCTTTCCGATTTGGCCTCAACCTCAGTATGTTACCACTATTCAGCGGGGCCAGCCGGAGCTGAAAAATCCGGTTGTTGGGCTAAAAGCGAACGGAAAGGTAGCTGACCCCGAACATGTTCGCTTGGCGTAGCGCCGGGAAAGAGAGAGCGGGATTACTAGAAATTGTCGCGGATCCGGCCATAGTCATTCAGTGCTCGCATAGCGCGGGCGGCGCACCGGGCTCCCGGGAAGACCGGGACGCCAAGCTCGATGAGGGGGCCTATGGCGTCGCTCGCCGGTCCCAGGAAGGACATCAGCGCCATGGGCTTGTCGTAGGATTGAGGGATGGCGGAGAATTCCCTGAGGAACTGCAGGTATTGCTCCTGCCAGATCTCGCGGCCATAGGTTATCGCCGGGAACCTCTTCTCCAGGTTGACCATGAAGTCCGAGCCCATGAGGCCGTAAACAAAGGCCCCGTCTACCTCGCCCGACTCGAAGACCGTCTCCAACAACTGTTTGAAAAGGAAGATGTTGGTATCAAAGGTCAGGTCGATGGGGTTTCCGGTGAAGGCCAGGCGGCCGGTGATGGCGTCCAGTTCCGCGCTCAACTTAGCGGAGAAGCGCGGCACGACGAGGCCGGCGTGCTCCGCGTGATAGGCGAGCGAGCTTCCCGGTCCTCCGGAGTTTGTGATGACGGCCATACGCGGCCCCGGAGCCGGGGGTTGCAGGGAGAACATCCAGAGGAAGTCCAGCATCTCGTCCATGTCCTCGGCCCTGATAATCCCGGCCTGATGGAACAGACCGTCATAGACGCCGTCTGGGCCGCTGAGCGCTCCCGTGTGGCTGAGGGCCGAGCGCGAGCCCGCCTCGGTTCCCCCTACGTACATGGCCACCACGGGCTTGCTCTTGACCGTTTCCCGGGCCGCTCTCACGAACTCGCGCGGGCGGCGCACCGTCTCTACGTAGAGACCAACGGCCTTCACCTCCCGCTCGTCCTTCAGATACTCCAGGCAGTCCGCGAGGTCCATATCCGCCTCGTTTCCCACGGAGAGCGTCTGGCATATCTTCATCCCGTGTGCCTCCAACAGGGGGTAGATCATCGCCGTGTAGGCGCCCGATTGGGAGGCCAAAGCGATACCGGGGCCTACCGGCGGCTCGGGGATGGTGGTGGTGTTGAGGTTGCAGACTCCGTTGAATATGCCTACGCAGTTCGGTCCCAGGAAGCGGATGCCGTAGCGGCGCGCGATATCGAGTATCTGCTCCTCGAGGTCATGGCCCCGGGTGCCGGCCGCTTCCTTGAATCCGCCCGAGATGATCACGGCCCGGCGGATACCCGCCTGGCCGCACTCCTCCAGCACGCCGGGAACGACCTCGGTGGGCAGCACGAGGAAGGCCAGGTCAACGGGCCCGTCTATCTCCGCCACGCTGCGCACCGCAGGAATGCCCAGCACGCTATCCAACCTGGGGTGCACCGGATAGACGGTTCCCGTATATCCGGTTTCCAGGATGTTGGCCATCTGTATGGTGCCCATCTTCAAGGGGTTGTCGGAAGCGCCCCAGAGGGCGATGGAGGTCGGGTACATTATCCGTTTCAAGGGGTGCAAGAAAGCCTCCTTAATCCAATCCCGGCGTCTTCGGCCTGCCTACGCCGGACATTTACAGTCAATCACGCGCTCCTCGGTGACCACCGCATCGACGGGCTGGTCATGGTCTCCCCGGGGAACCTCCTCCATCATCTGCATCTCGAAAGCCAGGGCCACCAGGGGACAGGCCTCCTTCCGCTGCGCGAAGAAGCGATCGTAGTAGCCGCCGCCGTAGCCCAGCCGGCCGCCGTGGACGTCGAAGGCAACTCCGGGAGTGATGATGAGGTCGATATCGGCGGGTGCCACCGGCCGGATGAACTCCTCTTTCGGTTCGAGGATGTCGTAGTTGCCGACCTGCAGTTCCGCGTCGAAATCCAGGAGGCGCGAAGCCACCATCGCTTTGGTTTCAGGATAGGTATAGGGGATACAGACCCGCTTGCCCTCCGCTATCGCCCGCCGGATCATGGGCTCGGTGCTGACTTCGCTGCGGAAGGAGATGAAGAAGAAGACCGTGTGTGCGGCCTTGAACTCGGGCATGTCCCAGAGGTGGCCGGCGACTCGACGGGAGAGCTCCTCCCGCTCCTCGACGGTCAGCTTGTCCCTCTGTCCCTGGATACGCCCGCGTATATCTTTCTTCAGTCGGTGGACCATGGAGTTCCTCTATCGCGAAAAAAGGGGCCTGCTCCGAAAATAACGTCATCCCCATCCTCTGCTGGTGCCACTACGGTGGCATCAGCGACTGATCTTTTTTTCATCGCTTCTTTAAGGGCTGCTGACAGGCGGCGTTTCCCACTCGTCGGAGCTGCTCAGCTCTCCGCCGCCCGTTATATACCACTTGTCGCCGATCTTCTGCAGGGTTATCCTTCCCGGCTTGTCCTTGAAGTTGTCCACTTTTATCTCGCTGGTTCCGAAGGGCTCTTTTCCGGTGTACTGGATGAGCCCGCCGTTCACCTCGACCACCGCATTGGTCCCGTCGTTCTCCCTCTCGACAAACTCTATGTCCATAAACTCCGCTTTCCAGTAGTGCGGATTGGCGGTGTCCGTTGTGGTCCAGGCGTCGCGCAACGCGTCCATGTCCTCGGTGGATATAGGCTGGCCGGTGGCAGGATCGATACGAAAACCCGGTGGGCTTACCGCTACATAGTCATCGAAGTTCTTAGTCTCCATCGCGTTAAAGAATTTCTGGACGGTGGCCATGGGGGTATCCTGGGGGGCTTCCTCGGCAAAGGGATGCCCTGCCGTGAACTTCACGCATCCGGCCAGCCCCGCGACCAGAACCAGGGCTAGCACCACGCCCAGCAGGCCTGTAACACCGCGTCTTCTATGTTTCAATCGAGTCCTCCGATCTCCGGAAGCGGCCCTAGAGCCCCTCCTCCACACCTGCCTGCTCCGGCGGTACCTGCTCCGGCACTTCGTAAGGGAGCTGCACATCCTGGTAGTTAGTGATGACCCAACCGCCCTCCAGCTTGGCGAGCTGGACCGTCCGGGGATGTTTCGAGAAGTCCAGGGTCTGCGTACTGAATGCCGAGTTCGACAGGTTCGCTTCCATGACCCCCCCGGTTATCTTCACCACCGCGGTATCCGCCGTGCTGCTCACCGTCTCCAGCTTGATGCCCGAGATGCGGTAGGTGTAGATGAAATACTGGCCCGGGTCGAGCGTCAAGCCCTGCTTCTTCACCTCCGCATTCTTCACCTCCGCATAAGTCACGGGATCGGTGTATTGAAGATAGGCCGCGAGGTCCCTGTTCTGCAGGGAATCAAGGAATCCCTGTACGGCTTTGACGGGCGCGCTGGCACCCCCCGAGAGCGCCAGGACGAGCACGACCACCAGGATGGCCACACCCACCACCACGGCCAGCGCCGCCAATGCCCGGACGGGTTTGAGCTTGAGCGTAGGCTTGCGCGCCCGAACATCTCTGCGACGCCTCTCGGCCGGAGTGAGACCCTCGTCCTCCAGCCGCGCTCTGCCCGCTGCCCGTCTTGCCCGCGTGCGGTCTTTTTCGCGCCTATGCTCTATGGCGGCCAGGCGCTCCCCGCATTCCTCGCAGAAGCGCCTACCCCGTGGATTGTCCGCTCCGCAGTTATGGCAGAGCATGCCTCTCACCTCCGCAAGGGTTTACGCTGAGATTCCGGCAGGCGGCTCACCGGGCCCGGCGCCGCCGCCACCCGTTTGCCCTATAAATTAGCATGGAATGCAATAAACCGCCATAATGCGGGGCTACGAGAGAGCCGTGCTTGATTGGCGGCGATATCCTTACTTTAAGTCCTGTCCCCAATGTAAGGATAGGCTTTCTTTTGCGGTTCTAGATGGGTTTGCCGCAGCCTGGGCAGAACTTGGCGTTGGGGTCCTCGATGGCTGCTCCACAGTTGGGGCAGGTGCGCACCGCGCTGGAAGCCTGCGGCGGCGCCGGCGCGGCGGGAGCCATGGCCTGGCGGGTCTGCTGCTGGGCCAGCTTGGCCTCGGCTGCGGCCTGCCGCTCCGCCTCTATCTGCTCCTGGGTTGCGATTATCTGCCGCTCGGTCTCGAAGACCTGCTGGACTTGGGCTTGGAGGGCCGCCTGATCCAGGTCTCCCGCGCGGTACATGTTCAGAACCGCTTCTCCCAGGTCTGATGCTTGCTGTTTGCGCGTGTTCTGCAGGGTGTTAAGCTGGCTCGCGAATTTGCTTCCCTTCAGCGTGTCCTGGAGCTGCGCGCTAACCCCACTGGCTTGCTCTTTCAGTTTGTCGAAAAATCCCATTCATATCACCCCTATGTAAGGTTCTCGGATACTCATTGAATCTTATACGTGCGGGCACCTTTTTGAAACCGTGATTTTTCACGGCTCGCGCCGCGCCACCCCCAGGTGTACGGGAACCGCGCATGGCCCAGGGCGCGTCTTAGCAGACGAGAGAGCGTTGAGAACAAAGGGGGTAGTCGCATGAAGAATCTGAGACGGGACAGAAAGCGAGGGCGATTGCGCGCCGGGATGGCGGGCCTGGTGGCGTCATCGGCCTTCCTGGCGTTGGTCTTGCTGGCAGGGTGCGGGGAAGCGTCGCCGCAGGAACCGCCGGCGCTGCAACTGGTGGACCCGTCGCCCGACTCACAATCCCAGGGAAGTTACGAGCAGGAAAGGGCCTTGAGCGGTCAGGCGACCTCTATCTCGTCCTCGGCCGATGCGGCGGGGATTCTCGACATCGGGCAGAAGATAGTGAAGACCGGCTCCCTCGAGGTGACGGTGGGCCGGAACGGGTATGGAGAGGTGCGCGAGAAGATCAGCGCCCTGGCGGATTCCCTCGGCGGCTACCTGCAGGGCGAGAGCTCTTCGCAGAACTCGCAGGGCTTGACTCGCGGCACGGTGACGGTGCGCATACCGGCCGCTCAGTTCGATGCGGCTTTCGCGGAAATTGCCGGCTTCGGCAAAGCCGGCCAGACCAATGTGAAGACCTCCGACGTCACCCAGGAATACGTGGACCTTCAGTCCCGCCTGCGGCATCTGCAGGCGGAGGAGGCCTTCTACCTGGGCCTCATAGGCAAAGCCCAGACGGTGTCGGACATGATCAGCATCTCCGACCGGCTGGCCCAGACCCAGCAGCAGAAGGAGACCGCCGTGGGCCGGCAGAGCTATATGGACAACCAGGTCGCCTATGCCACGATAGCCGCGGCTGTGAACGAGAGCGTATCGGCAGTGT
>JAHEXQ010000184.1 GCA_023252035.1 Actinomycetes bacterium | reverse complement strand
TCCCCAGGCCTCGTTTCCCACCATCACCGCCAACGGGTCCCGCAGGTTCGCCTGCCATATTCGGGTCTCCGCCTTCGCCTCGGTGGCTATGACCTTGACACCGCCTTCCCTCAGGCGGGTGATATAGTCAGGCATGTCCACCTCTGTAGCGATGGGGATATGGAAAATGGAACCGGCGGTGGCGCGCACCGTCTTGGGATTGTATAGGTCCACACTCTGGGTTCCCAATATCACCGCCCCCGCGCCCGCCGCATCCGCCGCGCGAATAATAGCCCCCACGTTGCCCGGATCGCGTACCTGGTTCACCAGCACTTGTGGCTCCAGGCCGGCCTCTAGGATATCGGCGGCGCTGCGGTCCAGGAAATCGACCACGGCCAGCAGCCCTTGCGGATTAGACGTGGTCGACAGCTTATCAAAGACGGGCGCGCTCACGCGGTAAGCCTTCATGCCTTTCCGGCGGATTATGTCGGTGTAAACGGCCAGGTGGCCTTCGCCTTCCTCGGCGAAGAAGAGACACTCGATCTTGGCGTCGGAGTTGAGCACCTCTCTCAAAGCCTGAAGTCCCTCGGCTACGAATTTGCCAGCCTCGTGCCTAAAGGTCTTTTTCAGCAGCTTACGGCATTCTCGGACCTTCTCGTTCTTGGCGCTTACAATGGTCCCTGGCTCAAAAAACCCATTAACCGGTTTCAGCCTCCTTCGGCTTGACCTGTTCCAGGCTGCCTCTGGCGACATCCACGAGACCCGCAAAAGCCTCGGGGTCGCTCACGGCCATCTCAGCCAGAATCTTCCGGTCTACCTCCACCTCGGCCATCTTCAGGGCGTTCATGAAGCGATTATAGGACATGCCGTTGGCCCTGGCCGCCGCGTTGATGCGGGCTATCCAGAGCCGGCGGAACTCTCCTTTGCGTGCCTTCCGGTCGCGGTAGGCATACTGCAGGGAGTGCATCACTTGCTCGTTGGCGGCACGGTAGTTCCGGGAACGGGCGCCCCGGTACCCCTTGGCCATTCCCAGTACTTTCTTATGCCTCTTCTTCCTCGCTACGCTATGTCTCGTCCTCGGCAACTCAACCAGCCCCTCTGTTCTTCTTATTCTTCACTCGCAGTGGCATCTTCACCTCAGCCGGAGATGAGCCGCCGGGCGCGCTTGGCGTCGCCCTTGGCCAGATCGTGCATGCCGTGGTAACCCCTCTTGCGCTTCGTGGTCTTCTTTCCGAGCAAATGGCTTCCGTAGGCCTTCCTGCGCTTTATCTTTCCCGTGGCGGTAGTACGAAACCGCTTGGCCGCCCCGCGGTGGGTCTTCATTTTTGGCATTACTTCTCCTCTGTCGTTTCCTTCTTGATCTTGGGCGCCGTGGGGACCAGAATCATCTGCATGTTCCGCCCATCCAGGTTCGGCTCGGACTCCACGTGGCTTATCTCTTGCAGGTCCTCGGCTATGCGGGTCAGCAGCTTCCTGCCCAGGTCGGTATGCGCCAGTTCGCGCCCCCGGAACATGATGGTGACCTTGACCTTCGCCCCCTCGTTCAGAAACCTCTCCACGTGCTTCTTCTTGATCTCGTAATCATGGATGTCTATCTTGGGACGCATCTTCATCTCTTTGTAGACCACTACGCTCTGCTTCTTGCGTGCCTCTTTCGTCTTCATAGCCTGCTCGTACCGGTACTTGCTATAATCCATGATCCGGCAGACGGGTGGGTTCGCCTGGGGGGCCACCTCCACCAGGTCGAGGTCCATATCCTCCGCGACAGTCAGGGCTTCCCCCAACGGTTTAATGCCTAACTGGGTTCCGTCAGGAGCAATGAGGCGTACCTGGTCCGCCCTGATATCCCGGTTGATTTTCGCTTCTTGGACTATCTAACATCCCTCCTTGCAAGAAAAAGGATAGCATCTTCTGCACGCTATCCTCCCAAGCATTTCCCTCGCGTAACCCCGAGGCCCGGAGGCTCGGGGTGAGAAGCAGAAGCCTCTACTTTGTTATTCATTTCCAGTGAAGTATAGGGTATTTTAACCCACCTGTCCAATGCACGCATGCATCGTGGGCAGGAGACCTCAATTAGGGACAAGACGCATTTTGCTCTACATCGGGGACTGGTCGTGAAGGTAAGGATAATGCGCGCCGAACCGGAAAACCCTATCATCTTTACCTTGGGACCCGCTCTGAAAATAGCATCGTTTTCGTCCTCTGCTGCTGCCACTACGGTGGCCTGGGCGACTTGCCCCTACTATGTAGAGTTTGTATCCCAATACTCCCTGAATTCAGGTCCTGTCCAGGCATTACGCGCGACGTCCCCGGTAAAGGGGCATAGGCTAGCTGACGATAGGGATATTGGCTAACATATCTCGATCTAACCGGGAGGCAAACTTTGGATTCGGAAAAGCCTAAGATCCTGGTCGTAGACGACGATGCCAACATCCGAGAGTTAGTGCTGGAGACCATCGGCCAGGACCACTTCGACGCTTTCACTGCCCAGGATGGACTGGAAGCCCTTGAAGTGGCCAATCGCGTGAAACCGGACCTGGTGGTGTTGGACCTGATGATGCCCGGGATGGACGGGTGGGAAGTCTGTTCGAGGCTCCGCAAAGACATCCTTACCAGCCATATCCCCATCATCATGCTGACCGCCCGCAGCGACATCGACAACAAGATCAAAGGCATAGAGGTGGGGGCGGACGATTACATGACCAAGCCGTTCGACCCCCTGGAACTGGAAGCTCGCATAAACATGCACCTTCGCCGTTCCGTGCGCGACGGTGAAGCCAGTCCCCTCACGGGCCTTCCGGGAAATCACGCCATTGAGGCGGCCATAGGGAACCGCATCGCAGCCGGCACACGTTTCGCAGTCTGTTATATAGACCTCGACGATTTCAAAGCCTATAACGACCGCTATGGTTTCATGGCCGGCAGCGCCGTCATCCAGATGACCGCCGACGCGATACTCGAGGCCCTGCACAAGTACGGGCGGGAGGGTGATTTCTGCGGCCATATAGGCGGCGACGATTTCATCATGATCACGAACATGGAGCGGGCCACCCTCCTGAGCGGAGAGATAATCCGCCTCTTCGAGGCCGAGATAACCGGCCATTATGATCTCCAGGACCGGGAAAGGGGCTATATCGAGAGCATCAACCGCAACGGTGAACCGCTGCGCTTCGGCATCATGACCATCTCCATCTCCATCGTCCATAATACCTACCGGGAGCTGGACCACCCGGGCAAAGTTGCGCAGGTCGCTGCAGAGCTCAAGAAATACGTGAAGTCCCTTGAGGGCAGCAATTTCGTGTACGACCGGCGGCGAGAGGTGTGAGATGACCGAGCAGACCCGCGGGCGGCTTATGTTCGTTCTTCGCGACAGAGGCCGCAAGGCCCTTCGCGAGGCATCGACTCCAGGCTCGCTCAGATTAATGCTGGGATCGACCCGCATGATCATGCAGCTTTTCTGGCTGACCGTGGTGGCCGGAGCCCTGATCTTCTCTCTGCCCGGAGCGGCCCGCCTGAACACGCCGGCTTTCATAGCTTTTCTTGTGCTGGCCGGGCTGGTATTCCCGGCGACCCGTTTCTTCCCGTACCGCGGCTATCACCCCGCGCTCTATACTCTGCTGCTCATGAGCACCAACGGACTCATCGCGCTCCTGGTTTACTTCACCGGGGGTTCTCTCAGCAATCTCGCTCTGCTCTACATGGCAGTGATCATCTTCGCCTCCGCCTATCTGGAAACCCTGGCTACCCTCATGTTCACTGCGCTCACGGCCGCCCTCTATTTTGCTCCCCTCATCTACGAACAGGTACCCTGGCCGCGCCTGCGGGATATGGC
>JAHEXQ010000047.1 GCA_023252035.1 Actinomycetes bacterium | reverse complement strand
GTATCTTCGTCAAATCTTCTCCGCCTTGCCTTCAGTTCGCGCCGCCGGTCAGGGCCTGCCGCATCTCCTCCAGAATACGCTCAGCCGCAGCTCTCGCATCCGGCGCGCCGTAGATGGGCCTCCCTACCACCAGGTAATCGGAGCCCTGCCTTAAGGCTTCCGCCGGTGTCAGAACCCTCTTCTGTTCCTGGGTTTCCGCCTGGGCAGGCCGGATGCCCGGCGTGACCACGAGCAAGCGGTCCCCCGCCACCCTCCTGACCAGGCCTGTCTCCCTGGCGGAACAGACAACGCCGTCGCACCCTAGCTCCAGTGCGGCCTTCGCGCGGGACTCCACCATATCCGCGACCGTGGATGCTATCCCCATACCGCTCAGATCCTCCGTGTCCATGCTGGTAAGGACGGTAACGGCCAGAATTTTCAAAGACGACTCCCCCCTGCCGGCCACGGCAGCCTCGATGATGCGGCGGTCACCATGCACGGTGAGGAAGGAGAGCCCCTGTCCCGCCGCCAAAGCCACAGCTCTCTTAACGGTTTGGGGTCTGTCGAAATACTTGAGGTCGAGAAATATCCGCTTGCCGCGCCTCAGCAGCTCCAGCAGGAACTGCCGGCCGGCGGCCGCGTTAAGTATGATGCCAACCTTAAAGAAGGAGACCAGGCCTTCCAGCTCGTCCACGAGCCTCCATGCCTCTTCTTCGGTCTCCACGTCCAGGGCGCAGATGAGCCGCCCTTCTGCCTCGAGCATTAGCGCCTCCTGTCTTCCAGTCATAGGTTCTCCGCCGCCCAGGCCTTTCCTCTAAGCGGCCTGCGGGTGGGGTGGGCGATGTACGATTATCTACGGCTTGCCAACCTGTTCCGACTCAGTGTCGTGAGCTGCTAGTGAAAGAGGCTGTTTATAAAGCATGAATTGAAGAAGGTGAGCAGAGGTGTCCCGCTATTCAAATAGGACTCCTGGCTAGGCCTGGCCGTTTTCATCGCGGGGATCCTGATCTTGCTCAGCACGTTCATGGTCTTGAGCGGCTCGACCAGCGGTGTGAACTTCGCATCGACCCCGGCCGTTCCGGTCCCGGGTGGAGCGAACAACTTCTGGATCTTTGCCGGACATCTGTTCCTGTTGCTTAGCGGGTTGTGGACACTGATTCTAGGCGTGTTGATCATGGCACTCGCCCTGGGCGTGGTCTTCGGAGTGAGAGGCTCGCGGGTTCTCGCGGCCGTTCTGCTGGCTGCGGCGTTCGCCGTATCCATCATCAACTTGACGGCCGTGGCGGGAATCGGGCTTGGTGTCGGCAGCGGACTTATCGTGCTGCTGGTGTTCTCCTTCATCGGTCTGCCGGGCGCGGTGGGGACCTTGTCCCCTATGCTGCTGCGTGAACGGGAGCCTGCAGTTGCCGAGGGAGGCCGAGGCCTGCGCGCCGCCCAAGCCAGGAATGGCTATGGGCTAGCACGAGCGATTTGGAGGAACAGCCGGGCGCCAGCGGTCCGGCGGTTTTTTCTTGGGCAAGAGATTTCTTGTTGGGAAAGATTGGTGGGCCTAACTGGATTCGAACCAGTGACCTCACCCTTATCAGGGGTGCGCTCTAACCTGCTGAGCTATAGGCCCATTCACTCAAGAAATTATAGAGGCATAGCGGGGGTCTTGCAAACAAAGTGCCCGGTGGGGATGATCGCCGTCCCGGGCCCTGGCGTGGTGCATCTGCTCCTTGTGGTTTTCCACATATCAACAATATCTTGTTGATAAACCAAACATGTCGTCAACATATAGTATCTTACGGAGGGCAGTTCGCGCCCGGAGGCGGGCGGAGATCGTCCGGAACGACCTCCCCCAGGGCCGAATATTCCCAATCCCTGCGGTCTTTCAGCTCGCCGTTCTTGGTGATGAGCAGCGTGGACAGCAGGTGCCCCGGTCCCTTCATCTCCATGGTCACGAGAAAACCGTCGCCCGCGTCCGCTATGAACAAACCTCCCTCCCAGACGCCAGGCAATTGAGACCAGGCCGTAACGGCAAAGGAGGGAAGCCACCAATCATAGGGGCTCAGCGCCTCGAGGTCTTCTCCTGTCTCCTTCAAGCAGGTCGTGTCCTCGAGGTTCACCAGCCAGCCCGTGCCTGTCTTCTGGTCCACGATGGCCGCGTAAGGCTGGTTGGCAGGCTCCGCCCGGTAGAATCCATCGCTGTAAGAGGCCTGCCCCAGGTCGCCATTGAGATTGCTGGCTGTCACGCAGTAATTGCCCTGCTCCGTGTTCTTTAACCAGTCATCTGGACGGCCGCCCGGAGGACCCGCCGCGCCCGCCCGGATCACCAATCCCGTTACCGCCCCGAGCATCACCACCACCAGCGTCAATAACCCCAACAGGGGCCAGCCTACGCGGCCGCGTATGATATGCGTGCCCGGATAATGCAGGTCTTTGGTCATCCTTTCAGCACCGCCATAGGCTTCAGCCTCGCCACCCGCTTCGACAGGCCGGCTCCCTCACAAACCTCCACTATCTCTTCCACGTCCTTGTAGGCCTCCGGGGCTTCCTCCGAAAGCTCCTGCATGCGCCCGGCCATCACCACGATCCCCTGCTCCTGGAGCCTGCGCTTCAGCTCCTCGCCGTGCACCGTGCGCTTGGCCTGGTGCCGGCTCATGCGCCGCCCCGCCCCGTGACAGGTCGAGCCGAAGGAACGGACCATCCCGCTCTCCAGCCCCGTGAGCACGAAGGAGTAGCGACCCATGTCGCCCGGAATAAGAACCGGCTGGCCCAGATGGCGGTAGGCCGCCGGCACCTCGGGTCGGCCCGGCGCGAATGCCCGGGTCGCGCCCTTGCGGTGCACCACCACGTCGCGCTCTCTGCCCTCAACCTCGTGCCGTTCCGGCTTGGCCAGGTTGTGGGAGACATCGTACAAGAGCGACATCCCCAGCTCCTGCGGGCTGCGGCCGAAGACCGAGGAGAAGGCTTGCCGCGCGAAATGGGTCATGGCCTCCCGGTTACAGAGCGCGAAGTTCGCGGCGCAGGCCATGGCGGCCAGGTAATCGCTCCCCTCGCTGCTCTCCACGGGAGCGCATACCAATTGGCGGTCCGGCAGGCTGATGTGCTTCCGCTGCACCACGCGATCCATGATCTTGATATAATCGGTCGCCACTTGGTGACCCAGGCCCCGGGAACCCGAATGTATCATCACGACCACCTGGCCTTCGAACAGCCCGAACCCCCTCGCCGCCTCCTGGTCATAAACCTCCTGCACTGCCTGCACTTCCAAAAAATGGTTCCCAGAGCCCAGGGTCCCCACCTGCCCCGCTCCCCGCTCGAAGGCGCGCTCGCTCACCTTTCCGGGGTCAGCACCTCTGTGGGCCCCCTGCTCCTCAATGTATTCGAGATCCTCCTCCCAACCGATACCGCCGGCGATCAGCCGGGGTGCTCCGTGTCGCAAGACGTCCTCCAGCTCCCGGCGATTCAATCCCAACCGTCCTTTGGCACCCAGGCCTTTGGGGATGACCCGGGCCAGCTCTTGGGCCAGTTCGTGTATCCGGGCCTTCACCTCCGATTGCTGAAGACAGGAGCGGACGAGCCTCACGCCGCAGGAGATATCATAGCCGACGCCGCCCGGGGAGACGACCCCATCCGCGCGGTCCATGGCCGCCACGCCTCCTATGGGAAACCCGTATCCCCAGTGAATATCCGGCATGGCCAAGGATGCGCCGACGATGCCGGGCAGGTACGCCACATTCACCACCTGCTCGAGAGCCCCGTCCAGGGCCGCCTGCTCCAGGAGCTGCCGGCTGGCGAAGACCACCCCCGGCACGCGCATGCCCTCGCGGACCCGTCGGGGGATGCGCCAGCGGAATTCATCCAGCCTCTCTACTTCGTCCAGAAGGGACACGGCCTGGCCTCCTTTTCAGACATCGAAGATCACCGTGGCCTCCCAACCGGCCTTCGCCGGGCCGAACTTCAACCTGTGATAGGTTACGGCCTTTATCTCCAGCTTGAGCGGGTGTTTATCGGGATCGAGCGACTCGCCGTAGGCGGCGGCACTGAGGTGGGTTTCCTCCAGCCGCTGTACCTCGAAGCGCGAAAAGAGCATATTCCGCGTCTGGGACTGGAAGAGCAGCTCCTCGAGCCAGTCATGCAGCAGCGCCTCGCGATCCGGGGCATCCACCTCGACCTCGATCTCTCGCACGGGGTCTACACGGTCGGGGTCGGTGAGAATGGAAAACATTCCCAGTGCAGCACTAATGAGGGCCTCCTCGGCGCTCCGAGCGCAAGCCCTGATGCCCGTGTCCGCCGTATGTTCGAGGATCTCGAAGCGCCCCATGCACTCAGCCCCATCTCCGAGAGCCGGGTCGCTTACTCCTCCGGCTCCGGCTGGTCCTCCTCCGCCACCACCCGGGCCACGGCGGCAACTGCATCGCTCTCCGCGAGGTTCATCACCTTGACTCCCTGGGCCAGCCTTCCATAGCGGGGGATGCCAGCCACGGGAACCCTGATCATGATGCCTTCGCTGGACATGATGAGCAGTTCCTGGTTCTCCTTCACCACCATGGCGCCCTTCAGGTCGCCCTTGGCCTCCGCGCCCTGCAGCGTCTTCACGCCCTTGCCGCCGCGGTGGTGCCGGTGGTACTTGGTTACGGCGGTGCGCTTGCCGTAGCCGTTCTCGGTGATGACGAGGAGGTCCGCGTCGTCGGAGACGGCCGCCATGGACAGCACCCCGTCTCCCTTGGCGAGATCGATGCCCTTCACGCCCTGGGAAACCCGGCCCAGCGGCCGGCAGTCGTCCTCTGAGAACCGTATGGCCTGGGCCTTCTCGGTCACCAGTATCAGGTCGGAGCCGCCGTGGGTCAGTTTGACCTCAATGACCTCGTCGCCCTCGGTCAGATTGATGGCGATAATGCCGTCACGCCTCAAGGAATTGTATTCCCGGAAGCGCGTTTTCTTAACCCGGCCCTGGCGAGTGCACATGACCAGGTACTGATCCTCGTATTCCTTCGCGGTTACGACGGCCTGGATGCGCTCGCCTTCGGCCAGGGCCAGCACGTTCACCAGCGCCTGGCCGCGTGATGTGCGGCTTCCCTCGGGCAGCTCGTATACCTTAAGGCGATAGACCTTCCCCCGGTTGGAGAAGAAGTGGATGAACTGGTGGGTGGAGCCTATGAAAAGGTGCTCCACGAAATCGTTCTCTTTCAGGTTCATGCCCATGACCCCGCGACCGCCGCGGTGCTGCTTGCGGTAGGTGAAGATGGGGAGCCGCTTCACGTAGCCCGAGTGGCTTATGCTCACAATCACCTCTTCCTCCGCGATGAGGCTCTCCACGTCCAGGTCTTCCTCGCCCGGCCTTATCTCGGTCCGGCGGGCATCGCCGAACTTACGCTTCAGCTCCTGCAGCTCGTCCTTGATGATGCCTCGGAGCTTCCAGGGGTCCGCTAGCACGCTCTTCAGATAGGCTATCTCCCCCTGCAGCTCGGCGTGCTCCTCGCGAACCTTCTCCCGCTCCAGGCCGGTGAGGCGATGCAGCCGCATGTCCAGAATGGCCTGTGCCTGTGGCTGGGTGAGGCCGAACTTCTCCATCAAGCCGTTGCGAGCTATCTCGGCGTTGGCGGAAGACCGGATGAGTTTGATGACCGCGTCCAGGTTGTCGAGGGCTACGATGAGGCCCTCTAGGATATGGGCGCGCTTCTCGGCGCGGTCGAGCTCGAAGCGGGTGCGGCGCTCCACCACCTCCACCTGGTGCTTGGTATACTCCTCGATCATCTCTTTCAGGTTGAGAGTGCGGGGCACCCCGTTCACCAGGGCTATCATGATGGCTCCGAAGGACTCCTGTAGCTGGGTGAACTTGTAGAGCTGGTTCACGACCACCTTGGGCACTGCCTCGCGTTTCAGCTCCATCACCAGGCGCATGCCGCTACGGTCGGATTCGTCCCGCAGATCGGTGATGTCCGTGAGCTTCTTCTCCCGCACCAGTTCGGCGATGCGTTCCGCCAGCCGTGCCTTATTGACCTGGTACGGCAGCTCGGTGATCACTATGCGGTGCCTGCCGCTCTTGGTCTCTTCGATCACGGCCCGGCCCCGCATGCGGATAATGCCGCGCCCTGTCGTATAAGCCTCCCGGACGCCTTCCCAGCCGATGATCATGCCGCCGGTTGGAAAGTCCGGCCCCTTCACCAGCCCCATCAGCTCTTGAATGGATATCTCCGGATTGTCGATGGTGGCGACCGTCGCATCGATGATCTCGCCCATATTGTGCGGGGGGATATTGGTGGCCATGCCCACGGCAATGCCGGAGGAGCCGTTCACCAGCAGGTTGGGGAAGCGCGCGGGCAGTACGGCCGGCTCGTTCATGGACTCATCGTAGTTCGGTACGAAATCGACGGTCTCTTTCTCGATGTCGCGCAGCAGTTCCGTGGCCATATCGGAGAGGCGAGCTTCTGTATAGCGCATAGCCGCTGGGCTGTCCCCGTCCACAGAGCCGAAGTTGCCGTGCCCGTCGATAAGATCGTAACGGATGGAGAAGTCCTGCGCCATACGCACCAGTGCGTCATAGATGGCCGCGTCGCCATGCGGGTGATACTTTCCCATGACGTCCCCCACAACCCTAGCGGACTTGCGGTGCGGTTTGTTCGGCTGCAGCCCCTGCTCGTACATGCCGTAGAGAATGCGGCGGTGTACGGGCTTCAGCCCGTCGCGGACGTCCGGCAGGGCCCTTCCCACGATCACGCTCATAGCATAATCGAGATAGGACCTCTGCATCTCCTCCTCTATCTCGACTGGCGTTATCCTGCCAGCAAATGCCTTCACCGTCTATGTCCTCCTAAAGGGCTTTGCCGCGGGGGCCTGTGGTTTGAGTGCGCGGCCCATCAGATATCCAGGAACCGCACTTCTTTGGCGTACTTCTGGATGAACAGCCGCCGGGACTCCACGTCGTCGCCCATGAGCGTGGTGAATATCTCGTCAGCTACCAGGGCGTCTTCGAGGTTAACTTTAAGAAGCGTTCTCGCCTCAGGGTCCATCGTGGTCTCCCAGAGCTGTTCGGCGTTCATCTCGCCCAGGCCCTTGTATCGCTGGATGCTGACCTTGTCCTTGTCGAAGCGCCCGTTCAGCTCCTCCAGTTCTCGGTCGCTGTAGGCGTAGAAGTTGGACCGGTTGACCATCAGCTTGTACAGCGGTGGCTGCGCGATATACACGTAGCCAGCCTCGATCATCTCCTGCATATAGCGAAAGAAGAAAGTGAGGATGAGCGTCCGGATGTGTGCCCCGTCCACGTCCGCGTCGGTCATGATGATGAGCCGGTGGTAGCGGGCTTTCCCGATTTCAAACTCCTCCCCTATGCCCGTGCCCAGAGCGGAGATTATCGCCTGGATTTCGTTGGAGGCGAGGACCTTGTTGAGCCGCGCCTTCTCCACGTTCAGTATCTTTCCCTTCAGCGGGAGAATGGCCTGAAACTCTCGGTCCCTCGCCTGTTTGGCAGAGCCGCCTGCAGAATCGCCTTCCACCAGGTAAAGCTCGCTGCGCGCCGGGTCCTTGGACGAACAGTCCGCCAGCTTCCCCGGCAGAGACAGGCTTTCCAGCAGCCCCTTTCGCCGTGTCAGCTCGCGCGCGTGGCGGGCCGCCTCCCTCGCCTTGGAGGCCGATATTATTTTGGTAATGATATTCTTGGCTTCCCCGGGGTTTTCCTCGAGGAACTCGGCGAGGCCGTTGTTCAGTATGGTCTCTACGTACCCCTTCACCTCGGTGTTGCCCAGCTTTGTCTTGGTCTGGCCTTCGAACTGCGGGCTGAGCAGCTTGACGCTGATTATAGCCGCCAGGCCCTCGCGTACATCCTCCCCTATGAGATTTTCATCCTTCTCTTTGAGGAGACCCTTCCTGCGCGCGTAGTCGTTAATGGCCCGGGTGAGCGCGGCCTTAAATCCGATGAGGTGGGTGCCGCCCTCGTGCGTGTTGATGTTGTTCGCGAACGTGAAGGTGTTCTCCACATAGCCGCGATTGTACTGCATGGCTATCTCCACAGCGACATCGGCTTTCTCCCCGCGTACGTAGATGATCTTGTTGTTGAGAACCTCTTTGTTCCCGTTGAGGTGTTTGATGAAATCGATAATTCCCTCGCTGTACTTGAAAGTCGCCCGGACCTCGGGCTCCTCGCGCTCATCCACAACCTCAATCATCAGATCCTGGGAGAGGAATGCCATCTCGCGCATGCGCTGGCCGATGACGTCGAAGTCATAGCGCGTCGTTTCGAAGACCTCCGGGTCCGGCTTGAAACGGACGATCGTGCCGCTCTTGGAGCCGCTCCCCACCTTTTTCAATTCCGTTACCGCGTGGCCGCGCTCATAGCGCTGCTGGTAGACAGCCTCACCGCGTCCGACCTCCAGTATCAACCACTCGGAGAGCGCGTTCACCACGGAAAGGCCCACGCCGTGCAGGCCCCCAGAGACCCGGTAGCCTTTTCCTCCGAACTTGCCACCCGCATGCAGTGTGGTCAGCACAACCTCCGCCGCGGACTTCTTGTATTGCGGAATCACGTCAACGGGGATGCCTCGCCCGTCATCCACCACGGTGATGGAGTCGTCCGCGTGCAGCCTTATCCATATATTGCTGCAATGGCCGGCGAGGTATTCGTCGATGCTGTTGTCCACCACTTCGTAGAGAAGGTGATGTAAGCCCCGGGGACCCGTCGAGCCGATATACATACCCGGCCGTTTCCTAACCGCCTCCAGGCCCTCCAGAACAGTTATACTACTTGCATCGTAGAGCTCTTCGATTCTATTTTTTGTTGTATTTTCCATATCTTTTTACGCGTCGTAAACAATAAAATGGTCATCTATCTGCGTTTTTATTATATCATGGGGGCCGGTGTTTGTGGTTGGGCGTTGCCCTACCGGCGGCGCTTCTTTGCCTTGGAGCGCTCGTAGCTCGCTCTCGCGCGTTGCAGCATGGCTAGCGCGTCCCCGTTCGGCTCAGCCCCGGACAATCCCCGTGCTGCCTCTACGCTCGTTCTCTCTTTGCGGGGCTCGTTGCCCCCTTGTGTCTGAGTGGTACGGATATCTTTGATACTCACGCCCACAATCTCCTTCACCCGCTCTTTTATTAGCTCACGCGAGAATAGAACCTCCTGGGACCAGACGGGGCTTGGCGTGCAGAGGAAGAGGGTGTCCTTGGATATCTTGAGCGGCCGCACTCTCTCCGATAGTGTTTCGCCGACTATCTCATCCCAACGCCGGTCTATATCGGCCAGCGCCAAAATGTCCTGCGACCCTAGGTCGCAAAGCACGCTTCTGATAATGCTGGATGCGCTCTCCGGTTCGTCCAAAACTCAACTCCCCTGGTGTTTTACCAGCATCCCTGCTACCCCTGCTTTTTTATTCTCACCGGCATAATAACGTACTTATAATCATCTCTCTCCGTGCTTTTCATCAGAGCCGGTTTCTCAGCATCCGTCAGCAGCATCTCTACCTGTTCTCCGTCGATGGCCCCTATCCCGTCTCTCAAATAGTCCGCGTTAAAGGCCATCTCCATTTCTCTCCCTGCCCCTTGGACGGCTACGATCTCTCGCGCCTCCCCTACTTCGCTGGCGTTGCTTTCAAGCGTGATGTTTTTTTCATCCACCTTCATCACTATGGTGGGCGCGACCAGTGACATCCTTCGCACCGCTGCTTCCATTTCCTCCCGTGCGAAGCGTACGGTCATCTGCACCTGCTTGGGCACGAAGTCGGCATAGTTAGGAAACCGCCCCTCGATTAGCCTCGCGGTTAAACTTCGATTCCCCTGAACAAACCGCACCTGTCCTTCACTTTTATAAACATCCAGACTCTTCTGATAATCTCCCCAGCGGCTCAGCTCCTGCAATGCGTGTCCCGGCACGATGATGCTCTTCTCTTGTATTTCCACCGTCCGGGCAGCCAGTTCTCGCATAGCCAGCCGATAGCTATCCGTACCCACCAGGGTCAACCCGTTCTCCCTCAGATCAAAGAGAATTCCCGTTAGAATAATTCGCCGCTCGTCACGTGATGCTGCGTTCTTCACCTGGCTGATCGCGTTGATAAAGGCGCGGCTCTCCAGCTCCTGTATGAGTGGTTCTTCAACATCGGGAAGGATAGGAAAATCCTCCGCCGGCATGGTGCGTAGTTTGAAGACGGCTTTTCCGTCGTTGATTTCCAAATCATTTCCATTTTTCTCCAGATATACGGCTTCGGCGGAGAGATTCTTCAATACGTCTCCCAACAGCCTTGCGTTGATCACCACTTGCCCTGGTTCCTCTACGCTGGCGGCAAATCCTATATTTATGCTGATTTCAAGATCCGTGGCCAAGACCTGGATGTTCTCCGCCACAGTCTTTAGAATGACTCCGGTCAATACGGGCATGATGGCTCGCGAAGAAACCACCCGCTGGGCTGCTTGAACTGCTGCGGATATGTCATCTCTCACACATTTGATCTTCATTTTCTCCTCCTCAAGCCCGTCTTCAATAATCTTTATCTTTTAATAATAGTAGTAAGGCCTGTGAATACTGTTTAGAACCGCCCGGATACCACCAAGGAGCGGTACACAGGCTGTTAACAGAGCGGTTGACGAGTGTTGACACCGGTGTACAAAAATAGATGGGGCGAATAGACGTGTCTCTTTAAAAACAGGAAGACGCACTTATCCACAGCGCACCCAGAATGAACGAACAACTCTTTCAACATCACTCAATCACGCTTTATTTCATTGGTTATTTGTTGAACCTGGTTATAGACTTCTCGCCGCTCTTTGATAAGGGTTTTAATCTTATTGTTGGCATGAATAACAGTCGAGTGATCCCGTCCACCGAAGATATTACCGATAGCGGGTAGAGACAGGTCGGTCAGCTCGCGGCACAGATACATGGCTATCTGGCGCGCGAGCACGAGTTGGCGCGAGCGGTTTTGACTGAATAAGGTTTGACGCTCCATGGAGAAGTGTCGCAGGATCGTATCGATAATAAGATCGGCTGTAATCGGCTCGTTGGCCGACTCCGGAAGGATTCCCTTCAGTACCTCCGTAGCCATGTCCAACCCGATGGGCTGTTTGGTAAGAGAGGAGTAAGCAATAACGCGTATGAGGGCCCCTTCGAGTTCGCGGATATTGGAATGAACCCGGGACGCGATGTAAACAATTACATCATCGTCCACCTGTATTTTATCAAGACCGGCCTTTTTTTGGAGGATGGCCATACGCGTCTCCAGATCCGGGGGCTGTATGTCGGTGGTAAGACCCCCCTCGAAGCGAGAGACCAGTCGCTCCTCCAGGTTGGGGATTTCCTTGGGAGGCCTGTCGCTCGAGATTACGATTTGTTTGTTGCGGCCGTAGAGATCGTTAAAGGTGTGAAAAAACTCCTCCTTGCTGGCCTCCTTGTTAGCGAGAAACTGGATGTCGTCAACCAGCAGCACGTCCTTGCCACGGTAGAAGTTTTTAAAATCCCCTATTTTCTTTTTCTGAAGGGCGTTAACGAAGTCCGTGACAAATTTTTCCAAAGAGACATAAGACACCTGAGATTTTTTGGAGAGCTTGCGCGAATAATGCCCGATGGCGTGGAGAAGATGCGTCTTTCCAAGCCCGGGACCCCCATGGATGAAGAGGGGGTTATAGGAGGAGGGCGCCTCCGCAACGGACAGCGCCGCCGCGTGGGCAAAGCGGTTTGACGGCCCAACCACAAAGGAATCAAAGGTATATTTTGGGTTGAGGTCGGTGCTCTCGGGCTGCTCCTCCAGGCCCTCCAAGCCAAGAAAGTCCGGGGCAGATTTTTTACCGGATTTTTTCTTCTCCTCTTTCACAACCACCTCGAGAGCGGAGGTGGTTGTGAGAACCTCGGAGAGAGAGGAGACGACAAGATCTGCGTAGCGGCGCTCCAGCCACTCTTTACAGAAGTTGTTGGGCGTGGATATAACCGCCCGCCCATCAACAAAGCGCTCCAGCGTAGTGTCCTCGAACCAGATGCGAAACGCCGGAAGATTAATCGCTTCTTTTATTATTGTGAGGCAGCGAGTCCAAGCGGCATCCAGCTCTGCACTCATATTGAACCAGCCCCTGGTGGGATTCGGAATCGGACCAACCTTGACATCTTATTATAAGGACAGGAGGTTCTGCAAGTAACTGCGGGCTGCCGACGTGAGGAACCGCTTGCCCGATTTTGAGGCTCCTATGAGACCTGATTTCTCAAGAAAAAGTAGTTCGCGGTGCGCAGTCGATGCGCTGATTTTCAGCTCTGAGGCGATGAGCCGGGGACCCGCCTCCCCCATTTCCGTGAGAAGAAACAGCACGTCGTTCTGGCGCCGCGAGAGGTTCAACTCGGGCTGCGTGAGGCGAGAATGGCCCGCGGAGGCAGGCGCGCGCTCCAGTGCGGGCAACAAAGGCAACTCTAACCGCACCACGGTGCCGTAATTGAGATTGTCCGACAAGGCCATCTTACCCCCGGCGGATCGTACGATGTCTTCGGCCCGGTAGAGGCCCAACCCCACTCCTTTGATGCACCGGCGCATCTCTTCGGTGGCGGTGGTGAACCCCGGCTGTAGGGCCAGCTCTTTGTGCGCGATACCGGGGCCATTGTCGGAGAAGATGAGATTTAACTTCTCGCCTTGAACCACCAGCACAACCATAGTCCTATGCGTCGTATGAATGAGGTTCTCGGCCACCTCGGAGACCGCCTCCAGCACCCCCCCCTCCAGGGAACCGGCGCAGGCGTCCTTCAGGATGCCGCATAGATCGATGACGAAGGCGGAGAGATCTTCCTCCCGTATGTCTAAATATCTTAAGCGACGATCGGCCTGATTATAGAAAGCGATACGAGCGCCGAAAGAGCCGTCCTCTGGAGCAGAACGACCGAGGGTTCCAGCGTCTTCTGGTTCTTGTTTCATACACCCCACCCTGAGTAGGCAAAACGGTTGAAAGGCTCAGCGGAAAGGAACAGACTTCTCCACATGAACGGAAACACATACACAAAGCTCACCGCGGGCCGTGACGCGGACCAGAGACCGCTGCTTCACCTGAATAGAACGTTTTGGAACGCCTTGGCCTGGGCTGATGCACTTTTTCCACAACTCTTTCAACACCTGTTGAAAACTGACTAGAACGAATCGCGGTTACAACAGCGAGCGCTGCGAGAATGGCTCTAGCTGAAACGGTCTTGATTATAACAGAAAGCCGGCTTCTGCGAGTAGGCGGAGCTAAGGAGGAGAGCAAGGGGGCGAGGGGAACAAAACCCGCACGTTGACACCGTTTTTTTCGCGAAGGTATAATTTAGCGCACGTGTCTGGAGGAAAAAATGAAAAGAACCTATCAACCGAAAGTCCGGCGCCGGAAGAGAAACCATGGTTTCAGGAAACGCATGAGTGGTCGCGCCGGCCGGGCCATTCTCAAGAGAAGGAGACACAAGGGGCGCAAGAGGCTTTCCGCCTAGGACGGCGCGACTTGGATACCATAAAGGGCAGGAAAGAGTTCCTGGAGCTTTACGGAAGCGGAAGGAAGCGAACCTATTCCACCTTGATCATCTTCTATAAGGAGAAGGGGCAAGGACGCCGGTTTGGAGTGGCGGTTCCCCGGCGTATCGGAAGCGCGCCCGCAAGGAATACCGTGAAACGCAGGCTGCGGGAACTGGTCAGGCGGGAAGAGAAAAGGCTGCCGGATCACACCAGCTATGTCCTTGTGCTGCGAGGGCAGCGGGAGCCGGGTTTCCGAGAGCTGGAAGACGACCTGCACCGATTCATAGAGGACGTGAAGCGTGAAAGAACGCAGCGGTTTGAGGAAGGCCCCGCGTAGAGCCGCGATAGGCCTGGTGGTCTTCTACCAGCGCTACGTATCCGTTGTGACCAGGCCCTCCTGCAGATTCTACCCGACCTGCTCCGGCTACATGATAGAAGCGATCCAGCGCTATGGGCTGTTCGAGGGGGGCTGGAAGGGCTTGAAGCGGCTTCTCAGGTGCCACCCCTTCTGCAAGGGCGGATACGACCCAGTCAGCTGAGCGAGTTATCGGGAGTTGGCAAAAATTGGCAAGTATATGGTCTGAAATCTGGAATGGCCTTCTGGGCGGCCTTAACTATATCCTGCAAGCCTTCTACCACCTGGGTGGATACGGGGTAGCTATCATCCTGCTTACCATCCTGGTAAAGCTGGTCCTTCTGCCCCTCACATGGAAGCAGACCAAGTCCATGATGGCGCTGCAGCGCCTCCAGCCTGAGATTAAGAAGCTCCAGGAGAAGTACAAGAACGACAAGGAAAAGCTCGGGCAGGAGACCATGAAGTTCTACAAGGAGAACAAGGTAAACCCGCTTTCGGGCTGCCTGCCCCTGCTGTTGCAGATGCCGGTCTTCATCGCCCTCTACGAAGTTCTGCGAAAATACGTTATCACACCGCCCATAATGTTGGTGGGCAATGTCTTCACCTCGGGAACGCCCATTTCCAAGGCGATACCGGTGGGAGCGAAGACCAGCTATTTCTTCAGCAAGACAGGGTTTTTGTGGGTGAAGAACCTCGCCGACAGCACCATCACGGCAGACCCCTTCTGGATATTGATCATTCTGATGGCTTTAACCACCTGGTATTCCCAGAAGCAGGTGACGTCGGATCCGCGGCAGCAGAAGATGATGTTGATAATGCCCTTCCTTATGGCCTTTGTCGCCATACGCTTGCCGGCGGGCGTCGTCTTGTACTGGATCGTTACCAACGTCCTGCAGATAGCCCAGCAGGGAGCAATCGCCAAGATGGACAAGAAGACAGCAGCCACGGAAGGTGCGATAAAACCTGCAGCCCCAGCCAAGGAGCCGCCTGCCGTCAAAGCAGGAAAACGCGCCGCGGGAAAGCC
>JAHEXQ010000046.1 GCA_023252035.1 Actinomycetes bacterium | reverse complement strand
CGAGGAATACGACCGCGAGATGGTGCTCGAGCGCCTCTCGGACCCCTTCTGGTTCCAGGCGCTCGGCTGCGTGCTCGGCTTCGACTGGCACAGCTCCGGCCTCACCACCACCACCTGTGGCGCCCTCAAAGAAGGTATGAAAAGCCTGGGGGAGGAGACGGACCTCTTCTTCGCCGGCGGCAAGGGCGCCACCTCGCGCAAGACACCCTCGGAGATCGTGGAGAAAGGCGAGCGGAGCCTGCTGCGATGCGACCCCGCCGGCCTGGTCTATGCCAGCCGCATGTCGGCCAAGGTGGATAGCAACGCCCTGCAGGACGGCTTTCAGATCTACCATCACTTCTTCGCCTTCACGGCCGAGGGCACCTGGGCCGTGGTCCAGCAGGGGATGAACGAGACCACCGGCTATGCGCGCCGCTATCACTGGCTATCCCGAGACCTCTCCGATTTCGTCTGCGAGCCGCACGCGGCCATCTGCAGCGAGACGCGCGGTCTGGCCCTGAACCTGACGGCCGGCGGCATAGACGAGACGCGCCAGACCGTGGCGGAACTCTCGGCGGAGCGGCCCGATAACCTGAGGCGCGAGCTGGAGCGGCTACAGACACTCAACCTGCCGCGCCCCCACCATCTGTATCTCTCCGACCTCAAGCCCTCCTCCGTGGAGCGGGTGCTCCTGAAGACCTACGAGCGCCAGCCGGAGAACTTTATCACCCTGCTGGGCATGGAAGGCGTGGGCGCCAAGACCCTGCGGGCGCTGGCCCTCATCGCCGACCTGGTGCACGGAACCCCTTTGAGTTGGGAGGACCCTGCCAAGTTCAGTTTCGCCCACGGGGGGAAGGACGGTTTTCCCTTCCCCGTGGACCGTGAGACCTATGAGGATTCCATAAACATCCTCGAGAGAGCGGTGGCGAAGATGAAACTGGAGGGAGCCGAGAAACGCGCGGCAGATGCCCGCCTGCGTTCCTTCCTGGCCGCACCCTGAGAGTGCGGCGGGCGCCATCCCCCCCTGTACTGCTGCGTCCCTGTTGTGTTCACAAAGCCTACCACGTGTTATAATTCTCGCCGGTTTGAAATTTTGGAAAGTTTTTGCTGGAGGTCCTTTCACGCATGAGTTCGGTTATCAAAAAAAGACGGAAGAAGATGCGCAAGAAGAAGCATAAGAAGATGCTCAAGAGAACTCGCTGGCAGCGAATGAACAAGTAGCCAGGGCTGAAGGGTCCTTTCATATTCTCCTTGAGAAGATGCTCCGCACTTTGGGATAATTAACCCCGTTATGATGAAGATGGGTTTTCGCCTGGCCTTAGTCACGTCTCTCCTTCTCGGCCTGGGGATGCAGGCCGTGCCTGCCCAGGCTTCCCCGGCGCCCGAGGTGATTTACCGGGTGCAGCTCGCCTCACCGGACTCCGCTGGCATCCAGGTGGAAACGGATATCCCGGCCACACAAGGCGTGCCCCTTCACCTGGGGGCTTTGCAGGATTACGCCGGCGGGCGCGTCAGCGGCCTCGCCTCTCACTACACCCTGACCGGCGCCCACGACGGGACCGGACAATCGCTGCAGGTAAGCGGCGATCCGGGCGACTGGACAGTATCGGCGCCCGGCGACGGGCAAGTGACCGTCTCCTACCTGGTGAACCTGAACGGTTACCAGGCCGAACCCGCCTTCGCGGACGCCGCCTCCGGTGGAGCACCCTGGCCCTACTTCCCGATCTCGAGCGAGGGATTTCTCTACCTGCCCGGCTACAGCGTCTTTCTCTACCCCGACAGCTTGCGGGATACGGGTACTGCCCGTATCTACCTGCAGTTGCCCGACGGGTGGACGAGCGCGGCGCCGCTGGAATCCGCCGACGGAGCTTTCGTAGCGAGCTGGCAGGAGATGACCGGAAACCTCTTCCTGGGCGGCACCGGAGACCTGTTTCTGAAGCTGGGAGGCGCTGCGGGTAAAGATCTTACCCTGGCGCTCGCTCCTGGCGCCGGCCCCACCAACGTGAAGAGCCGGGACGAGTCCTTCGGGAGGCTGTCGGCCATGGCGGAGCAGGCCGCGGGTATCCTGAACCAGCAAGGAGGCTCAGGCAAGTTCCTCCTGCTGTACGCCTTTGGGAATGAAGGTCAGGCAGGAGGGCTTCCGCCCTACGAGGAAGTGGCCTCCTTCGGCTCCTCGGCCACGATAGCCCTGCCCGCCGATTCCAACATCCTGTCGCTCGACTCTACCGAGTTCATGGCGCGCGCCGCTTTCCGGTTCCTCGCAGGTCGCGCACTGGACGGACAACCGGTGCCCCAATGGTTCCGCGATGGAACCGCCGGCTACTACCAGTTAGCCTTGCCGTTCCAGGCCGGGTTGATCAGCGGTAATGACTTCTGGGACCGTTTCGATCTCATCTACACGGATTACCAGGTGAATCCGGAATCGCAGTCCTTGGCCCTGGATGCGGCGACCTCCCGCCTGCCCGACCCGGCAGCCGGGAGATTCATCGAGGAGAAAGGCGCTGTGCTAGCGGCCTCCATAGATCAGCGCATCCGCGATGTCACCGGCAACCGGTATTCCCTCGATGACCTGGTGAAGCGGCTCTCCGGCACGGACGGCTACAACCCCGGCACCCCGGACGAGGCCGGCCTGCAAGCCAACCTGGAATCCCTCACCGGTGTCTCCTGGAAGGACTTCTTCGAGCAGAACGTGAAGGGAACGGCGCTGATCAAAGCGTCGAGCTTCTCCAACCTCAAGTCGCTCTCCCAGCAGAGCAACAATCCGGCGGGCCAGCCGGTTCAGTCGGGTCCGGCCAAGAGCTGGAGTTGGGTCTTCGTTGTCCTGGCGACCCTTCTCATCTTCGCGATTCCCGTGCTCCTGGAGCCCTACACGCTGAAGCCCCGGAAACGCCCGCCGGCGCCCGAGTCCGATTCCTAGCTACCGGTCCTCTAGTAGAGCGTCCCGGAGAAGAACGGGACGACCGCCCTCGCGGTATTGGACCGCAGGATCACCTGGTCACCCTGGCATAACATCAAGCGGTAGAAGTACGATTTCCCCGGCACCACCTGGCCGTCCCAATAGTGCAATTCGGGCTCACCCGTGATGAGCTGGATGGCGCTCTCACCCGCCTCCAGGGGATAGGAAGGGTTGGAGCGGGAGGTGCTCCTTATGAGTACGTAGGACGTGAACTCCGCCACCCCCGACAGGCTGCCCTCCACCATCACGCCACCTTCGCGCAAAGAGATCTCCACCCGCAGCTGCGGAACGGGCAGGGCGCCTACACCGCTGACATTGATGATCTCGCTGAGGGCCAGGACCTCGTCTCCCTCGCATAGAGCCAACTGGTACCAGTACCCGCCGTCGGGACGAGCCGAGGTGTCCAGAAAACCTTTGCGGGAGACATCATCGAGTGTGAAAGTCGCCTTGTCGGCGGGGGCTTCGCCGCTGCGGAAAATCTGGAAGCCGGAGATAGTATCGTAACCCTGCACCTGCCACTTCAGTTGAATGCCGACCAGGGTTGCATCAGCGGAGAAGACAATGGATTGCGAAGCGCCGGGAATGGCCGGACCGGGCCCCGTGGCGTTGGGGCCGGCCTGCTCACCGCTGCCGGGAACCGTCTCCTGGCCGCCCGGCAGGCCTTTCAAAGGGAGCCGCGCCAGCACGCCCAACTGCAGGTCGCGCTGTATGTCCTTATCCCGGTTCCATCTGAGCCAATCATCGTCCAAGTCCTGCGCGCTCATGCTATCCACCTGCAGTTGCAGACCGGCATCCGGGCTCTGCGTCACCCGGCACTTCTCCCCTTCCACAAGCGAGCTGGTCACCACGCCGGACTGCTGCTGCGCGGCCACTTGCACGTCGGAATAGAGGCACATGATCCGAACTTCTCCGGTTTCCGGCACTTCGTCCACCACGAAGGCTGTGTCGTTCGCCCGTATATCGAGGTCCCCTGCCGCGATGCCGTAGCTGGTGTTGTAGGACGACCTGTGATACGAACCGCCCGCCAGTTGTGTCAACCTGACATCCCGGCCGCTGTAGGATTCCACCTTGATCTCGCTGCTGTCATCGAGGCGGAACAGATCGCCATTGGCCAGCAATGCCTCGGCGCGGGCTCCCGCAGCCGTCCTCAAGGTATCCCCTTGCGCAAGCTTGCCGCCCGCCACGGCCATCTCCCAGGAGCCGCCGGCCGGGCAGCGCTCCACCTCTCCATCGATGAAGGTGAGTTCGCCGACCCAAGCGACCTGGGTGCCGCCCCCCGCTTGCCGCAGCAGCAGCGCCCCCGCCAGTCCGCCTGTCACCAAAACCAGCGTCAGTAAGACCGAAATCAGAGCCATGGCGCGCGGGCGCAAGCGCGCAGGGCCGGAGCGTCTGTGGGAGCTCATCGCAGGGCTCGGCTCAGAAGCCTGCGTCAAATGAGCCCTGAGCATGCGATTGGCGATGCGAGCCTTTACCGCTTCCGACGGCGGCCGCTCCGGGGGACGGGCGGCTCGCAACATCGCGCCCAACTCGGCCAGCTCACGTTCTTCTTGCGTTACCCTTGCCCCGGCCGGCGGTTCACCTTCCTCCAGGCAGTCCAACAGCCTGAAGGCGGGCCCCTTATGTATCCAGTTGAAGTATTGCACGGTGCCTCAGGCCTCCCCCGCCGTTTCCGCCTGGAAAGGTTCCGCCTCCAGGCCACCCTCCGCCAGGACTATCTTCCGGAGTGCCCGCAAGCTCCGGTACAGTTTCACGGCCAGGCTGCTCCGCGAGCATCCCATGACTTGCGCCATCTCCTCGTTATCGAGTTCATCGAAGAATTTCATGGACAGCACCTGATTATATTGGGCGGGCAGCTTCTGCATGCTCCGCAGCAACAGCTCCCGCCGGTAATAGTCCTCCACCCGTTCAAAGGCCATGTCGTCCGGGCCCGGCCTGAAGTCCGCTTCTTCGATCCCCACCAGCCTGACGCGCTTCCTCCTCCTGTAATGATCCGCCACGTTGTTGGCCGCAATGCGATACAGCCAGGCTGAGAAGGATATTCCCTGCCACTCGTAGCGGCCGATGGAGAGCAGCGCCTTTTCGAAGGTCTGCGCCGTCAGGTCCTCCGCGTCTTTCTCATTCCCCACTCTTCTCAGGACGAAGCTGTAGATAGGCGTAAGGTAGAGATCGTACAGCTCGCCGAAGGCGGCCATAGAGCTCTTCGCGCGAATCGCCAGATCTCGTTCCAGTTCGATATCCCTGGCCGAACCGCCCATGCTCACATCTCCCGGTCCTTAATGCTTTAACGGCTCGTCGCTTGACTTCTTACACACCGTATTGCCCGTACAAAGGTAGGATACCGCTTTTCCCCGTACATCTGTACCTGTCCCCGTACATGCGAAAACCGTACATCTGTCACCCGAAAGTGGTAGGCGCCCGCGCCAGCCGCAATCAGAATCTGAAATGTAAACGCCCGGCGCCACCGGGCGCCGGGCGTTTTACTGTCTGGCACAGGTTGACAAAAGGGTGACCCTTTTGTCAACCCGGCAGCTACACCATGGTGAAGTGCTTGATATCCAGCAGGCCTCCCGTACGCTCCTCCTCGAAGATCGCCTTCACCCGCGCGTTGATCTTGATCTTGTTGTGGTCCGTCTCGTCCAGGAAGTGAAGGAAACGGTTGTCGGCGCCGTCCAGATCGATGACCGCGTAGGTGTAGGGCACCGGCTTCTCCTTGCCCGTGGCGGGGTCCAGGAACCCGAAACTCACCACGCTGAAGCTGTATAGGCTCCCTTCGCTCGACACCTCCACCAGTTCGGTCATCTCGACGAAGCAGGGCGGGCAGACCCGGCGCGGGGGCACATAGACCTTGCCGCACTTCGGGCACTTGATGCCCATTAGCCGCTTGTTGTCGCGCAGCTCGTTGATGAAGACACTGCCGTAAACGCCGGCCGCGTAATGGAACGGCTGTTCCTCATCGGGGCCGCTCAGTACGTCAATGCAGATTTTTTCGCTATCGGTCATGTCGATCGCCCCCCCTTCTTATGGTTTGTCCTTTGACAGGATCAACATATCGGACCAGTAACATCCCCCGAATCCCGTACACAGAGCCAGCTTGGCGTCGGGCACCTGCCTCGCGCCAGCTCTTGCCTGCATCTGCAGCGCGGCGTCCGCCACCCGCAAGAGGGCCGTCGCTCCGATGGGGTTGGAGGAGAGAACACCGCCCGAAGGATTGACCGGGCACTTGCCGCCCATGTCGGTGGCGCCGCTGCGCAGAAGCTCGGGGCCACCGCCCCTGCCCGTGAAGCCCAAGGCCTCCATCCACTTGACCCCGGCGAAGGAGTAAGGCAGGTAGAGCTCGGCCATGTCGAACTGGTTCAGCGGGTCGCTGATGCCGACGCGGCTGTAGATATCCTTGCTTGCCGCCTCCAGCGAGGTCATCCAATACGGACCATCAATGCTGCCGAAATCGGCATCCGCCGTGTAGGTGTACATGTGCCGGTTGGCCACCGCCACCACCCACGCCGGCGGCATGGGGAAGTCGTCCACCACATCCTCGCTGGAGAAGATCAGCGCGCAAGCGCCGTCGGTGCGGGGGCACATATCCCCCATCTTCACCGGCCAGGAGAGGTAGGGCGAATCCATGATGTCCTTGATGGTCAGATTGATATGCAGATGCGCGAAGGGATTATTGAGGGCATGCTTGCGGTCGCGCACGGCCACGTAAGCCGCGTCCTCCTCCGTCGCGCCGGTCTCGTGCATGTACAGAGCCGCCTCGACCGCGAGTCCGGCCACGGCTCCGGCGAAGACCGGCCGGTCCCAGATGGCATCGAAGGCAGTGGTGATGGCGCCGGTCGTGTCCGACTCGGAGTTCTTCTCCCAGCCGATGGCGAGCACCTTGTTGAAGAGGCCCGAGGCGACATGATAGTAGGCCGCCATAGCCACTGTGCTGCCCGTGCAGCCACCGGTAGTCACCTTCATGGTCGGCTTCATTAGCCCGCCATTGCCGTCGATGGACCAGGCCTCCACGTAGTTGATGCCCTCGAAGTGGTCCATGTTCCCGATAACCACGGCATCTATGTCGGCGCGGTTCATATCCGCATCCTCCAGCGCTGCACGCACGGCCTCGTTGATGATCTCCACTCCGTTGACGTCGTGCCTCACCGAGGACTGCTTGGTGATACCCACGCCGGTTACGGCTACTTTCTTGCCCATCTATGCCTCACCTCCCAGGATCCAGCAGCAATGCGACTGTCCGGCCGGCCCGTTCACCCCGTGGGCCAGGGCCGTCTTTACACCGTCCGCCTGGTGCTCGCCCGCATCGCCGCGGATCTGCAGGGCACACTCTATGATGCGCACCAAGCCTGCCACCAGTACGGGGTTGGAGGAGAGGCATCCTCCCGAGGCGCTAACCGGGAGCTCGCTGCCGAGCGCCGTCTTGCCCGACTCGGTGAGCTTGCCCCCCTCGCCGCGCTCGCAGAAGCCCATGCCCTCCAACCAGAAGGGCTCCTGGTACGTGAACGCGTCGTGCAGTTCGACCAGGTCAATCTCCTTGCGGGGATCCACGATGCCGGCCATGGTGTAGGCCTGCTTGGCCGCGGCCACCAGGGCATCACACCCGGCCAGGTCCCGGTACCCCAGGTGATAGGAGTCACAGCAGTAGCCTACGCCCTTCACCCATACCGGCTTCTCGGTGATCTTCTTGGCCCGCTCTCCCGTGGCCAGGATCAGGGCCGCCGCGCCGTCGCCGATGGGGCAGCAGTCCAGCTTCTTGATGGGGTCGGAGAGCATCTCCGATCTCATGACCTCCTCTACGGTCAGGTCCATGGCGAGCTGGGCGTAAGGGTTCTTCTTCGCGTTGCCGTGGTTCTTCACCGACACCATGGCGCACTGTTCCTCGCTGATGCCGTACTTCCGCATGTAGGAGCCGGCCTGCAATGCCGCCGAGGCGATGGCGTCGATGCCCATGGAGCGCTCGAAGATGGGATCGAACATGGCGTTGGTGATGAGGCGCATGACGCTCTCCGATCCCTTGTGATGCGCCACGACGAGGGTGGTCTCGAAGGTGCCGGCCAGGGTGCGCATCAATCCGTAGATGGCGCCGAAGGTCCCGTCGCCCTCGGCCGTGGAGACGTTCTTGTCGTAGGAGCCGCAGGCGTCATTGATGGCCATGGACGAGATGGTCCGCCCGTCCCAGAAGTCGTTGGAGATGGTGGTGACGTTGTCGATCTGGTCGATGGTCATGCCCGCGTCGGCGAGGGCCTTGTTGGTGGCCTCAAAGACCATATCCTCGAATCGTTCGCGGATCTTGTTCGCCTCGACCTTGGTCTGCCCAACACCTACAATAGCTACGGGTTGCATTTAGCTCACCGCCTTTGCCGGCCTGAAGTACTTGACATCCAGGATGTGGCCGGTGCGTTCCTCCGCGAAGACCGGCTCCACCCGCAGTCCTTCCGCCAGGTCCGCTTCCTCGTATTCGTAGAGCAGGTGCAGGAACCCCGTGTCTGAGCCGTCCAGGAAGATGACCCCGTAGGCGAAGGGCACCGGCAGGGTGTGCAGGCGGGGCTCCGCCTTGCGCATGATGGTGTAGTCCCTGAGCGTCCCCAGTGGTCCCAACTCCACCCACTCGGTACACTCAGTGAAGCATTCCGGGCAGTTCCGCTTGGGCACATGGTAGATGCGCTTGCACTGGGGACAGCGCGTACCCCAGAACTTCTTGTTATCCTTCAGTTCCAGCAGGTAGTGCGAGCCGGTTTCCCCGGCCGTCCAGGTATAAGGTACCTTGATGCGGCTTTCGAGGACCCACGGCTCAACTTCGTCTCGCCAGTCCGCCATGAACTTTCCTCCCTTCCTTACGCCGACCTTCAACTAAGCGGGCGATCCGGTCACAGATGGACAGTTGCCGAAATGGACAGGAGGTCACGTGGTGCAAAGCAAGCTAGAAACCCCGATACAATAGAGCATAAAAATAATAACAGAAACTCGATACTTCTGCTATTTTACCGGCCGTCAAAGGAGAGCCCCGCATCCCGGGGGATGCGGGGCTCGCTGCAAATTCTGTCTGGCCTGCCTACCTTATGTCCACGTCGAACTTCTCCTCCACCAGCTTCTTCAGCTCGCGGTAGTGCACCTTGCCGGTGATGAGGAGGGGCAACTCCTCCACGAAGACCACGTACTTGGGCGCTTTGTAATCCGCCAAGTACTCCTTGCACCACGCGACGACCTCGGCGTCCTCCATGCTTTCGCCCGCCTTCACCTGCACCACGGCGGTCACGGCGGAACCCCAGCGCTCGTGCGGCACCGAGGTGATGCCGGATATCTCCACCTTGGGATGCTTGTTGAGAATCTCCTCGACTTCCTCGGGGAAGACCTTCTCGCCGCCCGTGTTGATACAGCCGGAGCCGCGCCCGATGAGGTGGATACGGCCCTCCGCGTCGATGGTGGCCATGTCGCCCGTGAAGATCATGGCCTCGCCCTTCACCACGCGGTAGGTCTTCGCCGATTTCTCGGGGTCTTTGAAATACTCGGAGGAGCCCTGGTGGGTGCGGAGGACGGCTATCTCGCCCACCTCCCCCACCGCTACCTCGTCGCCGTCCTCGTTAATGACCTTGGTGTTCTCGGTCACCTTGAATACGGTCTTCTGTATGTCGGTGGCCGAAGCGGTATAGGGGATAACCGTCATGTAGTGGCCTTCCGAGGATGCCAGGGTGTCGAAGATAATGAGATGAGGCATATACTCCAGCAGCCTCTTCTTCACGTCCACAGAGAGGGCCATGCCGCTGGAAAGTATTACCATGAGAGAGCTAACGTCGTAGCTCTTTCCCGCGGCCTTGGCCTTCCCCAGCTCCTCCACCAGTGGCCGGCATTGGCCATCCCCGATGGCTATCATCACGTTTATCTTGCGGCGCTCGATGGTCTCCAGCGCCTCCTGCGGGTCGAAGCCGTGGCTCGTCAGGAATACGCTGGTGAAGCCGCCGATCATGCCGATGATGGCGTGGTTGTAAGCCCAGGCGTGCATCATGGGACTGGACTGGAGCATGCGGACCTTGCCGCCCGCCAGGGCGGAGAGCAGCTTCAGGCCGGCCTTGAGCACGGCGGGCGGCGCCCACATGATGAAGGGGCCGGCCTTCCTGGCCACGAATAGCGTCATCTTCTTGGTCATGGGCGAAGCCAGCATCTTGGGCAGTAGCCTGGCCGTCCCCGGGATGTGCAACTTCTTCTGGGCGCGCTGCCAGATGACGTCGGGCGCCTTGGCCAGTTCGGAGAACCCGCCCGCCAGGCTGGTTATCATCGCCTCCAGGGGGGCGCTCAGCACCTGGTCGTGCCGGTACACGACGCCCTTGGGATAGCCGGTGGTGCCGCCGGTGTACATGATGACCACGATGTCGACGCCGGTGAAGTGGCTCCAGGCTAGTTGGGGTGGCGTGGCCGGCTTGCCCTTGAAGAGGTCCTCGTAATTGAGCATCCCCTCCTCCTTGCGGTCGCCCATGATGACATAGTTCTTGACGGTCGCTAGGTCCGGCCGGATGTTCTTGAAACGGTCCGTGAGGTCCTCGGCGAAGAAAAGCGCGCTCATCTCCGCGTCGTCGATGACGTACTGCAACTCCCACTCTTTGAAACGGAAGTTGATGGGCACGGCGCGCGCGGCGATCTTTCAGGCCGCGGCGATCACCTCGAGGAACTCCGGCGTGTTGTAATCGGAAAGCCCTACGTTGTCGTTCTTCTTCACGCCCATCTCCAGCATGGCGCGCGCCAGCTTGTTCACCCGCTGTTGCAGCTCGCCATAGGTGATGACGCGGTCGCCGTAGATAATGGCCGGGTATTTGGCGAAGCTCTCGATAATGGACGTAAGGAACTGATCAAAGTTGGCCATACGAATCCCCCCCTAACCGGCAATGTCCCCGATTCCCCTGAATTCACCAAAAGTGCCTGACCCTAATGGTGAATTCAGTCGTGCTTCACGTCTATGGATTCCAGATGGACCGCTTGGTCTCCGTTGCTGACGAGCAGCGCCTTTGCGTACAAGGTGCCGCCGCCGACCTGCTGGCCGAAGACGCCGATGTTCTTATTCACGTCGGCGGCGGTGTTTGCCTGGAGCTGGTTGCCGGCCTTGCTCCAGCGTGTACCGTCGAAGTAGTACCAGGTGTTGCCATCGGGCGAGAGCTGGTAGGCAACGCTCCCCCGGTTATCCGCGCCCAGCTTCTCCGAGAACCCCGCGAGCTTGGAGTAGGTTATACCCTGCTTCATGGTCACAGCCGGCCGTCCCGTCGCATAAGCCGCTGGCGGGTATTTGGCCACGAAGGTCGAGTAGTCGGCGTGGGTACCGTCCACCGACTCCGACCAACCGACTACATAGATGTTGCCCGCATCGTCTGCCATGCAGGACCGGGTAGCGTCCAGGTAGCCGGGCCGGTCCAGACTCTTGGGGAACCCCTTCAGCATGGAGCCGCCGCCGCTGTAGCGGACCGTATTCACCCGGGTATCCGGCAGTTCCTGCGCCGGAGTGCCGGGTGGCTGATCCACAATATAGGTTCCGGCCCCCACGATGGCGCCGCTCACATCCCCGGAGCCGCGCCAGGCATCCGGCGGGCTGGCATCGCGCAGCCCATTGCCGGCCAGCACCTGCGGCCAGCCGTCGAGCCGGCTCCCATCTTTGCCGCAGGCGGCCACCATCAACCTGCCGTTTTCCTCGGTGGTTCCGTCGGTCGTCCCCACCAGGCAGTAATCGCCACCGGCATCCTGCGAGACCGAGAAGTACTCGTCATACACGGCCAGGCCCGAATCCCAGACCTGGGGCCAGCCCTCGAGGAGACTGCCGTCGGCATCCAGCCTCCACAGCACCGCGTCCCGCGGTCCATCCGCTGAGTTCGCGGTATAACCGGCCACCACCAGGTTCCCGTCGTCATCCTGGATGAGGTCGTACCCGAAGTTCTCCTGGCTTTTCGCGACCTGGTACGTCTTGGGCCATCCCGCCACCGGGGTTCCGTCCGCCTGGTATTTCACCAGAACCATCGAATCGAGCCCGGTGGAGCCATAACCGCCGCAGGCCAGGATGTCGCCACCTGAGTCGATAATGGCGCTTGTTCCGTACGCGTGAGAACCGACCGGATACTGGGGCCAGCCGGGCATGATATTTCCATTGACGTCGAACCGCCACAGGGCGAAACGCCACTGCTCGCCCTGGGTGATGACGTATCCTGAGATCGTGATAGTGCCGGCACTGTCCACCAGCACGTCATGCGCCTCATTCCAGCGAAGCCCCTCCCCCGCATAGAGCTTGGGCCATCCGGCCAGCATCTGGCCATCCGGCCCGTGCTTGCCTATGAGCAACTCGCCGGTGCCGTTCTCGAAGTCGGTGGTCTCACCCACCGCCACGATGGTTCCGTCGGTCGTGACGGTGGACCGGTGATACTCGGCTCCGTGCATGGGACGCGGGTCAGTATAATAGGTGGTCCAGAAGGCGTCATCCGGCAGCCTCTTCAGTTCCGCCCGGGAATTGCCGCCCTCCCCCACGCTCACCACGTCGGCGGGGAAGGCGTAATCAGCGGGATTGTCGAACTGCACGGCTTGGCCGCCGGCTTTGGAGCCGCAGCCGGGCAGAGCGCTCGCCAGGAGCAGCATGAACAGAAGGGAGACGAAAAAGATCCTGTAACCGGCGCTCCTCATCCGGCACCCCCTAATCCTCAATCGGCCACCTCTTGAGCGGTAAAAGGGTCTGCTCCGAGAATACCGTCATTTTCATCCTCCGATGGCGCCACTTACGCGGCATGGGGGACTGACCCTATTGCTGCATCCTCAACGTTCAGACGGGCCAGCAGCTATCCGCAAAGGGCGTGGCGTAAGGTGGAATCTCGTCAAACTGATAGACCAGGGCGCTGACCTCACGGTCGTCTTCCAGGACGACCTTCACCGTCTTCTTGGCGAAGCCCGCTTCCAACTCTATGAGATCCACGATCTCCTCCAGTTCTTCCTCGCGCCCCTCGCGGGCCAGAAGCAGGCAACCCTCCAGCCACTCTCCCTCCGGCCGGCCGGCCTTCGTCAGCAGCGGATAACCAAAGGGGGTGTCGAAGAGCCGGCCCTGCACCCTGGCCGGCAGCACCTCGCGCACGCTGTCCGCTACGTGATGGTAGAGTTTACCACCCGGCTTGAGCGTACCATAGACGAAAATGGGAAGCGCCAGGGCCTCGCCTTTCTCCTCGTTCTCCCCTGCCGGGCTGCCGGCTCAGTCCAGCAGGATCTTGCCCGGATTCATAATGCCGTGCGGGTCCAGGGTCTGCTTGAGTGCTCGCAGCGCGCGCAAGCCCTCGCGTCCCACCTCGTCAGGCAGCCAGGGCGCGTGCTCGTAGCCAAGCCCGTGATGATGCGTAATAGTGCCTCCCGCCGCGATGATGGCATCGGAAGCGGCTTTCTTCAGGGCCGCCCACTGCCCCTCCTCGTCCTTCGCCGCCATACCGGCCAGGAAAGTGTAGTAGAGCGAGGCCCCATAGGGATAGGCGTGCGACAGGTGGCAGGCCACAATGCCCTTCACGCCGCTGGATTCTATGGACCCCTGCATGGCCTTTTGCACGGCACCGTAGAGGTGCAGGTAGTTGTCCCAGGTGGTAGCGGTTTCCAGCGTATCCACCATGATGCCATAGTTGATGAGCTGGTCCCGCAGGTAGGCATTGTCGTAGCGGCCTTCGTACCATTGCATACCGGCGCCGGCGCCCAGGTAGAAGCCGCCCAGCTTGCGGCATATCTTCAGGAGCTTCTTCTTGCGCTCCGCCACCTCGGCCTTCCCGCCCTCCACCCCCAGGACCATGAAGGCGCCCTGGTTAAAGGAGTAGCCGCGCTTCTCCAGCAGGCTGAGCGCGATATCCTCGGCCTTGTGCTTCAGGTGCTTGCCCGAAGTGAGGCGCCAGGCCTGGGCGAGCCCGGTCTCCGCCTCATCGGAAACCCGGATGGCGGTGGGACGCACCTCGCCCTGCATTACCTCGCGCACGCAGGAGATGCCGGCACCGAAGCTCTTGAAGAGGAGCCCGCTGTAGTCGAAGACGTCGGGAAGCGGCCGCACCTTCATAGTGGCCTCGGTGATGATACCGAGCGTGCCTTCCGAGCCGACCAGGATATCCATGAGCTTGGGTCCCGCGGCGCTAGCCGGTACCTTGCGCGTGACGATGCGGCCCGTGGGGGTTATCGCCTTCACCGAGATGACCATCTCCTCGATCTTGCCGTAGCCGGTGGACTGGCGCCCCGCGGCGCGGGAAGCGAGCCAGCCGCCGAGGCAGGAATGGCGCCAGGACTCTGGGAAATGCCCCAGGGTGAAGCCCTTCTCGTTCAGCATCTCCTCCAGGTAAGGCCCCTGGGCACCCGCTTGGATGGTTGCAGTGTGAGAGGTCGCGTCCAGTTGGAGCAACTGGTTCATGCGTCCAAGGTCGATGGTGATGACTCCGTCGTAGGCATCCGTGCCGCGCGGCTCCACGCCGCCCACCACGGAGGAACCGCCCCCGAAGGGCACTATGGCTATCTGCTTCTCCTCGGCCAGGGCCAGCAGCTTGACAATGTCTTCCTCTTCATGCGGCCACACCACCACATCCACGGGGTTGTCTATGCGCCGCAGCCGGTTACGCAACAGGTCCCGGTAGCTCTTGCCCGTGGAATGGCTGACGCGGTTGAACTTGTCCTGGCAGACGTTGTCCTTGCCCAGCATGCCTTCCAACTGCCGCAATATCTCCGCGTCCAGCCGCGGCTCGGGGAGCTCTATATCATCCAGGGTGGGAGCGGCGAAGCGCATCTTCCCCGACAGGATATCGACCCCTATGTTCTTTTTCAGATAGGGCGCCAGGCGCGCGCGCTCGTTGAGGTCGAAGTCCTGGTCGAAGTCGCCCCATCCCCACCAGCGCGATTTTCCTTCCTGGTAGTCCGACATGTATGTCCCCTCTCTATAGAGACGGTCATGCGTTGG
>JAHEXQ010000045.1 GCA_023252035.1 Actinomycetes bacterium | reverse complement strand
TGAATGATCTAAGGTTTTGGACCAGAGCCCTTCAAGGCGGCAGTTCTTGCACCGGGGCGCCCGCAGCCCGGGATTTCGCCCCCCGTGCGTGGGTCCTGGAGCTGCTCCAGACTGCAGGCAGTCTCCCGCTACCGAATACCCCGCGCTCGTGAACGAGCCGATCAGTTAGAAAGCCCCCCTGTCCCCACGTCAAGGTTGCAGCAGTTTCCCACGACATAACGTCCGAAGTCATCTCGCTGATGAAATCGCTGGAAGGCGCGGCTTCCGCGTCTCGTAGCGACGCCATCCCCCGCCTGTACCAAATACTCGGGCCGTTACTCCCGCTCCTGCGGTTTGAGCTCCCTCTTCTGGCCGGAGAAGTTGAGCGCGAGCCCGGATGAAGCAGAGGGGAAGGAGGTATCCGGAATGATAATCCTGGGAATCCTGGCGGTGCTGCTGGACGGGATATTGACGCTGGCGGAGTTCGGTCTGCGCCGAATTTCCCACCTGGTCGCGCGTTTATTCTTGGAATCAAAGGCAATCCAGCATCTGAAGAACTCGGCCCAAGCGGTGCTGTTGAACTTTACGCCTGTTTTCGGCGTCCGTATAAGAATATACGGAAAATTGGAATCTTTCGCTGGATGGAGGCGTGACTGATCTACGGCCTTAAACGACTGAGGATATATCTCGGTATACCGGAGGTTGTCGATGAACCGGGGCGCAGCCTCGATATGGATGCCCTGCGGGGTCTTGCCATCCTTCTGGTAGTCCTGGGCCACTCCCTTACCTATACCCAACCGGATTTCCGCGCACCCGTCTTTACTCCCGTGAACTTCCTGGCGGCTTTCATCTACACCTTCCACGTGCCCCTCTTCTGCTTCGTGAGCGGTTTTGTCATCTACGGAAGAAGGATCAGCGGCCCGGACAAGTTCCTCAGGCTCGCCATGCCCTTTCTGGCCTGGATACCCGTCAGCTACCTGGCGGACTGCTATGCCGTTCGCGTTCATCCCAGTATGCAGGACATGCTCCAGCGTGCCCTGCGTGGACAACTGGGGTTGTGGTACCTGTGGTTCCTGTTCCTCTGCTGCTTGACTCTTATTCCCGTCAGGTGGATGGAGCGCCGGGCAGGCTACGCCGGCGAGGCATCCCTCATGCTGCTTATCGTTCTCTTCATCTTGCTGCCGTTGAACACCCGGGGGATTCCAGATCTCAGGAACTGGTTCCCCTTCTTCGCCCTGGGCTACCTTGTGGCTAAACATAGGAGCCTGCTGGAACGGTTCCAGACTGACCGCGTGTACGCGTCTCTCCGCGGGGTTGCCCTTGTTTTCCTGGTTCTCTTCGTGGCTCTCTACAAGAAACTCATCCACTTCTACTACATCGATGGCCTCCGCGACATCATAGCCAACCCCCGGCAATACCTCTGGCACCTGGTTATGGCGCTCTTGGGGATAGCGGCCGCGGTCTATTTCGTGAGGGCATTGAGGAGAGGCCTGGCCTACAGGACGCTCTGCTGGTTCGGGCTAGTGAGCATGGATATCTATGTGGCCCAGGCACTGATGATTAAGCTGGCCCGCGGAACCGCCTGGGGGCTGATCGGTTCAGCTTTCGCCGCGGGGGTCTTCCTCTCGCTGGCCCTCTCCTTCCTCGTCCTGCGGAGGTCCCGGATGCTGGGCGCTCTCTTCCTGGGTATGGAGTGGAGGAGGCCGGATACCATCGGATCGTGGTTGCGGGTGAGATGGGCTTCTCTCGGGCTCGCCCTTTCCGGATGGTTCGAAGCCGGCATTACGGACCTAACTGGTCGTCGCATGAAGGTCGCGAGAGCGGCGACCATGACCTTCCGGAAGCTCAGCCGTCAGGAACAGTGAGCCTGCCGCGTTTGGTTTCGCCGTTGTCATTATGCCCGCTTGTCGCCCGGGCGGTGTGAGCGGCCTCGATAAAAAGCTCCAGGGACGATGAGACCCCTGTTTCCATAGCGGCCGGAGCCACATCGATAGGGCAGAATCCCATTTCGGTCAGCCATTTATTGCGCGAGCAAACCGCCCAGGCGATTCTGCATTCCGCCAGCAGGGCCCAGTTGTCCAGGGCCCCCTGAAAATAGCGTCCGTAAGCGACGTAGTCCAAACGGCGCCAGTAATCCTCGAGAAACCTGGCAATAGCGCTGAGACAGCGCCGGGTTTTTCGGGATCTCGGAGGCTGTCGCATGAACCGAAAACGGCTTTTTCTGGCCTTACTGCGATCGCAGCACGCCGCTTAAAACAGGCTCAGCCCCCCACACCCAGGCCGGTATCGGCTTTTTCTAGGGTGGCGCCAGAGCAGAGGGACACTTATGCGACGGCCTCCTCGAGCTGGAATTATCGGAGGATAGGGGGCTTTGCCTCACTAAGGAGGTGTTGTTTAGGAATCTTTTCAATCCATATTCCTATGGACATGTTGAAGAGTGAGCAGAAACGGATTGACGATGACATAGCGGAGACCGAAAACAGATTAGAAGGTCTCAACGCTTCAAAAGAACAGTTCAATAAGATAATGAACCAGGCGATTCTGATGGCTAGCTCTTGCCATGGCGCTTGCTTGAAGGCATCTCCGAAGACTCGCCGGATGTTCAATCAGGCTTTCTTCAAGAAGATATACGTGAAGGACCTCCAGATTGACCGCGTTGAACATACCCCGCTGTTTGACTTCCTCTTCTCTTCTCTCTCTCCAACAAAAAGAACTCTCTTTTTTCTGAGAGTTCGAATAAGTCACAATTGGCTCCCCGTCGTGGACGACGTTAGAACCGCAGTAATGCGCAGTATGCCGTCTATCGAATTACCGGTATTCGATTCCTTTGGCTGGAAAGTCAGGTCTCTTACAGACCCATAATTGTTGTGTTAACATTAATTTTCATGGAACACGAAACTTTTAGACGGGGCCGTCCCCCACGTGAATTAGTATACCAGCGGTTAAACGAGGCGGTGGCCGAGCTTAACGAACGCATGGGCGGACTGCCTTCACCAACTGAAGCAGAGGATATTTGGACCTCAATTTGGCATCAGGAGGCACACAACTCCACTGCCATCGAGGGCAACACCCTTGTCATCCAGCAGGTCGAGATATTATTGGAGCAAGGCCTCGCAGTCGGGAACAAAGAACTTCGTGAGTACATGGAGGTCAAGGGTTACGCCGACGCTGCGAAGTGGGTCTACGGACAGGCATTAGAAGCCGGAGAATGGAAACCTGACGCACTACTTAACATCACTGAGGTTCGGCATGTTCACGAGCTAGCGCTCGGACCCGCTTGGGAAGTAGCACCCCATCCTGACGCAAACCAAGATGAGCGACCTGGAAGCTTCCGGCAGCACGACATCAGTCCATTCCGGGGCGGTATGACCCCTCCGTCATGGGTCCAGGTCGAGTCCGCGATGGCGGACTGGCTGTCAGCGCTTTCGGGAATCCGTACGGCCGAACATCCTATTGAGTTTATAGCTAAAGCACATGGCAGGTTCGAAAGGATCCATCCATTCTTGGATGGCAACGGCCGAACCGGACGCTTGCTTCTGAACCTCATTCTGGTGCGTTCTGGTTATCCACCAGCCGTGATTTACAAACGAGATCGAAACAGATACCTAAAAGCGTTACGGAAAGCCGATGCTGGAGATCCGGGTCCACTCGGGGAACTCATTGCTAGAGCCGTAACCGACAACCTCTATCGCTTCGTGGTGCCAGCTGTAGCTGGGCCCAACAGGCTTGTTCCACTTGCTGCCCTTGCAACGAAAGAACGAGGGGTGCTCACGCTTAGGGCGGCAGTCGAACGTGGTCGCCTCAAGGCTCAGAAAGGTCCAGATGGACAGTGGCGCAGTACCCGAGCCTGGTTAGATGAGTATATAGCAAGCAGATACCGGCGAAGTTGATTTCTGTCGGGCTGAATGAGATCACATAATGATTGGCTCCCCGTCGTGGACGACGTTAGAACCGCACTGCTAGGAGATCATCATACCCCCGTGCTAGCGGCACTGCTCCCAGATTGGCCCCGACCGGAGGAATATTTGGCAGCAGAGGAATAAGCAAGCGTTGCCTTCCTGTCCACGTTTGGTTCCAGATCCAGGTGCACGAAAGAAGACCTATCCGCCGAGCTCAGGCAATGTCGAAGCGGTCAAGGTTCATTACTTTGTTCCATGCCGCTACAAAGTCGTGCACGAACTTCTCCTGAGAGTCCTCACATGCGTAGACTTCGCCCAAGGCCCGGAGTTGGGAGTTCGAACCGAAGATGAGGTCGACACGGGTGCCGGTCCACTTGAGTTCGCCGCTTGCGCGATTACGACCCTCGAATACATCTTCGTCTTCCGAGGTTGCCTCCCACGTCGTGCTCATGTCTAGGAGGTTCACGAAGAAGTCATTGGTGAGCGTCTCTGGACGCTTAGCGAAGACGCCATGCTGGGACTGTCCGAAGTTGGCATTCAAGACGCGCATACCGCCAACGAGAACCGTCATCTCAGGAGCGGTCAGCGTCAGCAGTTGTGCACGATCAACCAGCAGTTCCTCTGCCGATATTGCGTATTTGGTTCTGAGGTAGTTGCGGAACCCGTCTGCAGCCGGTTCGAGTACGGCGAATGACTCCACATCGGTTTGCTCCTGCGACGCATCCGTGCGTCCCGGCGTGAAGGGAACGGTCACATCGTGACCGGCATTCTTTGCAGCTCGCTCGACGGCGGCGCAACCGCCCAGAACGATCACGTCAGCAAGCGAAACCCTTTTTCCGCCGGGCTGCGCTCCGTTGAACTCCTTTTGGACCCCTTCCAGAGTCTGCAATACAGTCGACAGTTGTGCCGGCTGGTTGACTTCCCAATCCTTCTGCGGCGCAAGACGAATGCGCGCCCCGTTCGCACCGCCGCGCTTGTCGGAACCACGAAACGTGGATGCCGACGCCCAGGCGGTAGAGACCAGCTCCGAGACGGACAAGCCTGAGGCAAGGATACTGCCCTTGAGGCCTGCGATGTCCTGTGCATCAATCAGCTCATGATCGACTGCGGGCACCGGGTCTTGCCAGATCAGTTCCTCCGCCGGGACCTCCGCACCGAGATAGCGCGAGCGGGGGCCCATGTCGCGGTGCGTAAGCTTGAACCACGCCCGGGCGAAGGCATCCGCGAACTCTTCCGGGTTTTCGTAAAAGCGCCTTGAAATCTTTTCGTAGGCGGGGTCGAACCTCAAGGCAAGGTCTGTGGTCAGCATGCCCGGCGCGTGGCGCTTCGACGGGTCGTGGGCATCCGGCACCGTGCCGGTGCCGGCGCCACCCTTCGGTTGCCACTGATGTGCCCCTGCCGGGCTCTTCGTCAATTCCCATTCGTAGTCGAACAGGTTCCTGAAGAAGGTGTTGCTCCATTTCGTTGGCGTGGTGGTCCAAGTGACCTCCAGGCCGCTGGTGATCGCGTCACCCCCCTTGCCGCTGCCCAAACTACTCTTCCAGCCGAGCCCTTGTTCCTCGATACTGGCCGCTTCCGGCTCAGGCCCCACATGGGACGCAGGGCCGGCGCCATGGGTTTTGCCGAAGGCGTGACCGCCGGCGATGAGCGCAACCGTTTCTTCGTCGTCCATCGCCATGCGAGCGAAAACCTCACGGATATCCTTGGCCGCCGCGATTGGATCGGGGTTGCCGTTCGGGCCTTCCGGGTTGACGTAGATCAGGCCCATCTGCACTGCGGCAAGCGGGTTTTCGAGTTCCCGATCACCGTGGTAGCGCTTGTCGCCAAGCCAGGTGTCTTCGCTGCCCCAGTCGATGTCCTCTTCGGGCTCCCAGACATCCTCGCGCCCGCCGCCGAAGCCGAAGGTCTTGAAGCCCATGGACTCAAGCGCGCAATTGCCGGCGAGGATCATGAGGTCGGCCCAAGAGATCTGGCGGCCATATTTCTGCTTGATCGGCCAGAGCAGCCGGCGGGCCTTGTCGAGGTTGGCATTGTCCGGCCAGCTGTTGAGGGGAGCAAGGCGTTGGGTGCCCGATCCCGCGCCCCCGCGCCCGTCGCCGGTGCGGTAGGTGCCCGCGCTGTGCCAAGCCATTCGAATGAACAACGGCCCGTAGTGACCGAAATCGGCCGGCCACCAGTCCTGCGAGTCGGTCATCAGCGCATGGAGGTCCTTCTTTAGGGCCCCCAGGTCGAGTTTCTTAAATTCCTCAGCGTAGTTGAACTCCTCGCCCATCGGATTGCTCATCTGACCGTGCTGATGAAGAATCTTGAGGTTTAACTGGTTCGGCCACCAGTCACGGTTCGACATACTTCTGTCGGTTGCTTGTCGGTTTGATGCGCCCGTTACAGGGCATGTGCTTTCTTCATTCATAGCATTCCTTCCGCCGGTGTCTGGTGCTGCCATGAGTATCGTGCTTTCGGTTTCCAGAGCATTGATATACCCGAACACATTTCCATAAACATTTCGGCAGACCGGTCTTGCATATAACCATGTCGGGTGGGGCGATGATCTTAGGAGGAAAATATTTGATTGGTTTGATTGGCTCCCCGGGCAGGACTCGAACCTGCAACCAAGTGGTTAACAGCCACCTACTCTACCATTGAGCTACCGGGGAGCGTTAATTCCAAGAATCGGATTCAATCAAATCCAGAGTATATAATAGCATAGGTCATGCAACAACGCGCCCGGTGCGGCATGGGAGAGGCGGTACCTGCAGACCGCAAGACATTGTCGGCGGAAAATCGGAAGGGATAGCACTGGGGAAGATGTGAAAAGAAATCAGGCAGCGATGCCCCAAGAGCGAGGCCTCACGCGCGGCAAGGAACTCGCGGACCTTCTCACTCTAAGCCGGATCTTTATCGCAGCGGTCATACTCGTTGCGGCATTGAGGCGAGACGAACAACTGCTGGTCCGCGTGGTCTTGCTGACGATGGTCGGTTGGACTACCGATATCCTGGATGGCCGGCTGGCAAGCGCGGACTCCGCGTCCAGGAAGACCTGGATCGGCGACCACGAATTTGTTGTGGACATGCTCATGGTCTACGCCGGCATGGTCTACTTCATGCTGGCGGGTTTCGTCCCGGTGCTTCCCTTCGCCCTGTACGCGATATTCTCAGCCGCAGTTGCGAGAATATGGATGAGAAAGTCTTACACCATGGCCGTGGCGGCTCCGGTAGTGGCTATGCCTCTGATCTTCTCTTTTAGCCAGGCGCCCTTACTGGCGTGGATTTTTCTCGGTTGGATCGTTCTGGCGTTGGGTCTCTTCTGGAGCCGGTTCAAGGAGCTTGTACGCGGTTTCATTGAAGGGGTAGAGAGATGATTCCGGAGCCCGAACGCTATGTCGGGGCGCTGGCGGAGATAAGCCGGGCCATCACCTCCGACCTCTACCTCGAGGATATTCTTAAGCTCATCGTGATCGTCACCGCCGAGACCATGAATTCCAAGATCTGTTCGCTCATGCTCCTGGACCAGGAAACGGGTGAATTGCGCATAAGGGCTACACAATCCATCAGCGAGGAGTATCTCAAAAAACCGCCCCTGAAGCCGGATGAAGGTATCGCCGGGATAGTAGCCCAGAGGAACCGCCCCATGGCGGTGAGGGACGTCCAGAATGAACCGCTCTACTTATATAAAGAGGTGGCGAAGCATGAGAACCTCCGTTCCCTGCTTAGCGTTCCTTTGAGCATCAAAAGCCGGGTTATCGGGGTTATAAATTGTTACACGAACAGGCCGCATGAGTTCTCCCAGGAAGAGATAGATCTCCTGACCACGGTGGCCAATCAGGCGGCTATCGCCATAGAGAACACGGAGCTGCTGGTGAGGGCGAAGGTCATCCAGGAAGAGCTGGAGACGCGCAAGAAGGTCGAGAGGGCCAAGGATATCCTCATGAAAACGCTGAAGGTGGACGGAGACGAGGCTTACAAGAGGATGCGCAAGCGCTCCATGGACGTGCGCAAATCCATGCGCGAGGTGGCCGAGGCCATCATCCTGGCCGATATGGAAGAGGGTTGACGCTGGAGAAAGAAGCAGCGCCCAGCCTTTTGGCCGGGCGCTTTTGTGTGCGCCGGAAAACCCAGCGGGTTAGCTCTTGATGACCTCCCAGGCCGCTTCCTTGTCCAGCTCAGTGATGAACGGGATTCCCGAGATATCGGAGGCTTCGCGTGTCAGGGCCGCGATGTCATCCCTGGCGATGTACTCCAGCGAGAATTTCCGGGCGCCGCACATGAGCTGCCGCAGGCCCTGCGCCAGCCGCTGGTAGTAGGTGTAAAGGCCGATAGCGCCGGCATCGAGTTTATCGAAATCGGCTCCGTAGGTGTCCCGCAGGTGTACGCCCGCGAAGAAGACCTCGTCCATGCTGGACCCGTACCTTTCGATGTAAACGGGCAGGTTCTTCTCCCGCACGCGCTTGCCGATGGTCTTGCCGACCATGGCTGCGGCGAGCGAGCTGCGGGCCATGCCTATGGCCTTCACGTAGGGAGCGCCTAGCGCGAAGCCCTTGAACATCTGATCCTCCAGCGTGAATCCACCGGCGAAGACGATGGGCGGTACGTACTTGCCCTGCTTGGCCAGGTAGTCAACGTACTCGTAGGTGAGGCTGCAGAGTTCCACCGTCGGCACGCCCCACTCGTTCATCATGCGCCAAGGGCTCATACCGGTACCGCCACCGGCACCATCGACGGTCAGCATATCAATCCTGTTGTCGGAGGCGTACTTCACGGCGCGCGCCAGGTCCACGGGCCGGTAAGCGCCGGTCTTCAGGAAGACGCGCTTGGCGCCCATGTCGCGGAGCTCCTTGACCGCCTGCGCGAATCCCTCTTCGGTGACCATACCGATGCGGGAGTGGCGCTCGAATTCGCGGATACCTCCCAGCTTGAAGGCTTCCTCAGCTTCCGCGGTTTCGGGATCGGGAAGCACGATGTAGCCCTTCGCCTTCATGGAACGGGCCTTATCGATGGACTTTAGCTTCACTTCACCGCCGATGTCCTTGGCGCCCTGTCCCCATTTCAGCTCGGCGGTTTCGACGCCCAGCTTGGTGAGCACGTATTCCGGCACACCCAGCTTGGTGTCCTCGACGTTGAACTGCACGACGATGTCGCCATAGCCGTCGGTCTTCCAGTCGCGGTATAGTTTTATGCGTCTCTCCATATCCGGCGACTTTACGATGCGGCCGTTCTCGATGACGGACTCGTCATCCATGCCGCAGACGTTCTCGCCGATGGTCAGGATGCAGCCGGAGATGGCCGTGCCCATGGCCAGGCCTTCCCAGTTCCGTTTGGCCACCTCCGTTGATCCCAGGCCGGGGACGACGATGGGCAGCTTAAGCTTCAAGGGGTTCTCGTTGCCGACGGTGGTCTCCAGTTTCACGTTGGTGAAGATGGCTTCCTCGCTTGTCGCCGCCACGCCGTAGGCGCCCACGGCGCTTCCCATGATGCTGAAATGCGAGAGATCGACCGGATATTCCTTCTCGGAAGCGGCGGTCATGATCCCGAAGGGCTGGGGATATATGCACTCGGGTCCCCGATAGGCGGATTTCCCTATTTCGCACATTCCGATGCAGCCCTCAATGCAGGTCGCGCACATCCCGCTGAAGGGACTAACGCTGTCGGGCGTGCGGTTCTTCGACAATGTCGCCGCTGACCTGTTCAACTTGGTCATACTCATTTTGAAACGCTCCTCCTCTGTTGCTCTATTCTCTGCAGGGAAATGCTTCTATCTGCAGGGTGTCAAGACACGCATTGCACAATTCACCGGGCTGCAAGGGGCCCTGGCAGGGCAGCTCGCAGACCGGGCATACGTAAAGGCATGCGCCGCACTCGCGGCAGAGTTCATCTCTGGTATGGAACGGCATGGCCACTTCGCGACCCGTTCCCCGGTAGAAGAATCCGATAGCTCCGGCTCCCATCTGCTCTTCGCACACGCGCACGCACAAACCGCAGAGTACGCACCCGCGGTCTTCGCTCTTGTACCTGATCTTCGTGACCCCGTACTTGGATGCCAGGCACTGCAGGGTCCGGGAGTTCGGGCAGGAAGCCAGCATCAGCTCGATGATGACTTTGCGTGATTTCTGGACCCGGGCGGAATTCGTGAGGACCTCGATTCCGTCCTGTACCGGGAACGAACAAGAGGCCGACAGTTGCGAGCGGTTGCCCCTCCTGATCTCCACGACACATAAGCGGCAGGCGCTGTAGGGCGCGAGCCCTTCCTTATGGCAGAGGGTGGGGATGTCTACGCCGTAGTAGCGGGCGGCCTCGAGAACCGTCCAACCCCGCTCCGCTTCGACAGCCTGTCCGTCAATCACCAGGTTTATCATCTCAGACATGGCTCTCACATCCTTGTCACTGCGTTGAATTCGCAGACTTCAAAGCAGATTCCGCATTTCTCGCAGTTCTGCTGGTCTATCGAATGGCTCTTCTTCTTCTCGCCCGCGATCGCCTTGGAGGGGCAGGCTTTCAGGCACCGCATGCACCCGTTGCACAGCTCCGCGTCGATGGTATAGGTGATCAGGGCCCGGCACACGCCGGCCCGGCACTTTCTCTGCTCGATGTGCTCGATATATTCATCCTCGAAATAACGTATCGTGGAGAGGACCGGATTAGATGCTGTCTGGCCTAGGCCGCACAGGGACGTGTCCCGCACTACCTCCGCCGTCTCCAAAAGGAGGTCCAACTGGTCTCGGGTGCCCTCGCCCTCGGCGATGTCCGAGACGATGGCCAGCATCTGCTTCAGGCCTTCGCGGCAGGGCACGCACTTCCCGCAGGACTCCTCGGAGAGGAAGTCCAGGAAATAGCGGGCGATGTCCACCATGCAGGTCTCCTCGTCCATGACTATCATGCCGCCGGAGCCCATCATAGAGCCCACATCTACAAGGCGGTCGAAATCGACGGGAGTATCCAGCAGGCTGCCGGGAATGCATCCACCGGAGGGCCCCCCGGTCTGCACCGCCTTGAAATCCTTGCCCTCGGGCATGCCGCCACCGATATCGTAGACGATCTCCTTCAGGGTAATGCCCATGGGCACTTCGACGAGGCCAGTGTTTCTTATCTTACCGACGAGGGAGAATATCTTCGTCCCCTTGCTCGACTCGGTCCCGGTGGCGGCATAGGCGTCGGCGCCCTCGTTCAGGATAAGGGGCACGTTCGCCCACGTCTCCACGTTATTGAGGTTAGTGGGCTTGTTGAACAGGCCTTTTTCCACTGTGTGCACGTGCTTCACCCGGGGCTCGCCGATGCGTCCCTCGATGGAGGCCATGAGAGCAGTGGACTCACCGCAGACGAAAGCTCCGCCACCCACGCTCACCTTTACGTCGAAATCGAGGCCGGAGCCGAGGATGTTGTTGCCGAGGAGGCCGTAGAGGCGCGCCTGGTCCAGGGCCACCAGCAGGTTCTCTACTGCCAGCGGGTATTCGTGCCTAACGTAGATGTAGCCTTCGGTGGCGCCGATAGCGCGGGCTCCAATGACCATCCCCTCCAGCACCGCGTGGGGATTCCCCTCCAGCAGGCTCCGGTCCATATAAGCGCCGGGGTCGCCCTCATCCGCGTTGCAGAGCAGGTATCTGGTGCCGTCGGAGCTCTGAGCCGCCCGGCACGATCTCCATTTCATGGCGGTGGGAAATCCGGCGCCGCCCCTACCTCGCAGCCCGGCGCGCTCGACGCTGTCGATGATATCCTCGGGCTCCATCTCGAAGAGCGCCTTGGCCAGCGCTGCGTAGCCGCCCTGGGCGATGTAGTCGTCGATGTTCTGCGGGTCGATCTTGCCGTTCATGCCCAGGACCATGCGGTTCTGCCTCGCGTAGAAGGGGATGGCCGCTTCCTCCGCGACTTTTCCGCCGTCCAGGGGGTTTTCGAAGAGGAGTTCCTCGACCACCCCGTCGCCCAGCACGGACTTCTCGACGATGGAGGGGACGTCCTCGGGCGTTATCCGCTTGTAGAAGATACCGGCCGGGTGGATCACTGCGAGGGGACCCATTTCGCAGAAGCCGTGGCATCCGGTGAGCTTGAGCTCCACCGTATCTGCGAGCCCGCCATCATGGATGGCCGTGCGGAAGGCCTCAAAAACATCTTTGCATTCCTGCGCCTGGCATCCGGTCCCTCCACAGACCGAAACACCCATCTTGAACCGCTCTCTCTTTGCTTGTGCCTCTTGCCTGAACTGCTCGAGCGCAGCAGGCGATGTTATCCTGGTCATTTCTCCAGCCCCTCGTCTTTGGCGGTCTTCTTGAGAACCCTCTCCAGCTTCGAGGCCGTCATCTGGCCGTGATACCTCCCGTCCACTACCGCGATGGGCCCAAGGGCGCATGCCCCCAGGCAGTTCACGGTCTCCAACGAGAAAAGCATGTCGCTGGTGGTCTCACCGGGGCTGATGCCCAGGAACCTGGATACCTCGTCCGCCAAGCCGCGGGAGTTGCGCACGTGACAGGCAGTGCCCATGCACAGGGTGACCAGGTGCTTCCCCTTCGGCTCCAGCGAGAAGGAGGTGAAGAACGTGGCCACACCGTACACATCCACCAATGAGATGTTCATGACTGATGCGATGTTGCGTAGCGCGTGCTCCGGCAGAAAATGGTACTCCTCCTGAACCTCATGCAGGATGGGGATCAGGAAACTTCGGTCCGCGCCGTATTTTTCAACGGCCCTCAGTTCGGGAATCTGTTGCTTCGTCATCGTTGACCTTCCTTTTTGCCCAAAAAAAAGGAACGAAGCCATCTTTGTGACGACATCGTCCACACGGCATACAGCTTTGTATGCCAAAGTGATTCGGCCTGACTATATTGAAAATCGAATGTCCTTGTCAACTGCACTATTACTATGGCGAATGGCTGAAATACATGGCCTCGCAAAGACGGGGTAGACAAACAGTGCCAGGCACTGTTTGTCTACTGAAAAATATCGGGTAAATCATGGCCGGCGGCCTTCATGCGGACCTTCCCGACCTTTATAATGGTTTAGGATTATCAGGAAGGTCGGTGAAGAGTGAAGAAGGCCGTAGTCCTCCTCGAGGACGGTAAATACTTCGAGGGCACCTCCTGCGGCGCGCCGGGCGAGCGCGTCGGAGAGATCGTTTTCAACACTTCCATGGCCGGTTACCAGGAGATTCTCACGGATCCCTCCTACAAGGGCCAGGTGGTGACCATGACCTACCCCTTGATTGGAAATTACGGGGTAAACCCCGCCGACCCCGAATCCTCCGGCCCTCAAGTTGAGGGCTTTATTATGAGGGAATGTTGCCGGCGTCCCAGCAACTGGCGCGCCACCCAGTCCTTGCCGGAATACCTGGCCGAACACGCCATCGTGGGCATGGAGGACGTGGACACGCGCGCGGTCACCCTCCACATCCGCTCGCTCGGGGCCATGAAATGCATCATTTCCTCAGAGGATACAGACCTCAAGTCCTTGCAAGACAGGCTGGATGCGGCCCCCGGCATCGTCGGCATCGACCTGGTGCGCGAGGTCACCTGCACGGAGCCATACTGCTGGGAGAGCGAACTGCCCGCGCTGGGCGCGGGCATTCTGCCGGAAAGCCCGCAGGACCTCAAATCACAGCTTCATGTAGTCGCTTATGACTGCGGCATCAAGCGGAACATCCTGCGCATCCTGGGTGCCCTGGGCTGCCGGGTCACCGTGGTGCCCGCCGACACCGGCGCCACGGAAGTGCGCCGCCTGGAGCCGGACGGCATCTTCATCTCCAACGGGCCGGGCGACCCGGCGGCGGTCACCGCCACCATCGAGGCGGCGAAGGACCTGTTGGGTTTCCGCCCCATCTTCGGCATCTGCCTGGGGCATCAGATACTGGGCATGGCTTTCGGCGGCTTCACCTACAAACTGAAGTTCGGACACCGCGGCGCCAATCAGCCCGTGAAGGATCTGCAGCGGGGCAACATACTCATAACCGCGCAGAACCACGGTTTCGCGGTGGACCTGGACTCCGTTGCCGGCGTAGCCGATCAGACCTTCATAAACCTGAACGATCGCACCTCCGAGGGCATGCGCCACAAGGCCCAGGCCGTCTATTCGGTGCAGTTCCATCCGGAGGATTCACCCGGCCCGCACGATGCCGTCTACCTCTTCGGCGATTTCATCCGCGACATGTGCGCGGAGAGGGTGGAGAGGGGCGAGGCTGGTGCCTAAGCGGACGGACCTGAAGAAGATACTCATCATCGGCTCGGGGCCCATCATCATCTCCCAGGCCTGCGAGTTCGATTACTCGGGAACCCAGGCCTGCAAAGCCTTGCGCGAGGAGGGCTACGAGGTGGTGCTGGTGAACAGCAACCCCGCCACTATCATGACCGATCCCGGCCTGGCCGACCGCACCTACGTGGAGCCCATCACGCCGGAGGTGGTGGCCGCCATCATCGAGAAGGAGCGCCCCGACGCACTTCTGCCCACCCTGGGCGGCCAGACCGGTCTGAACACCGCGGTGAAGGTGGCGGAGATGGGCATACTGGAGAAATGCGGTGTGGAGATGATCGGGGCCAACTATAACGCCATCTTGAAAGCGGAGGACCGCGAGCTGTTTCGCGACGCCATGGCCGGTCTGGGTCTGGACCTGCCGCGCTCCGGCCTCGCTTACGATATGGACGAGGCCCGCGCCGTCTCCCGGGATCTCGGCTTCCCTCTCATCATCCGGCCCAGCTTCACGCTGGGAGGCACGGGTGGCGGCGTCGCCTACAATGCCGAGGAACTCGAGGAGATAGCGCTGCGCGGCCTGGAATCCTCCATGATCTCCGAGATACTCATCGAGGAGTCGGTCATCGGCTGGAAGGAGTACGAGCTGGAGGTGATGCGCGATAAGGCGGACAACGTGGTCATCATCTGCTCCATCGAGAACTTCGACGCCATGGGTATCCACACCGGCGACTCCATCACCGTGGCGCCGGCCCAGACACTCACCGACCGCGAGTACCAGTTGATGCGGGATGCCGCCATAGCCATCATCCGGGAGATCGGCGTGGAGACCGGCGGGTCCAACATCCAATTCGCGGTGAATCCGCGCGACGGCCGCATGGTAATCATCGAGATGAACCCGCGCGTATCGCGTTCCAGCGCCCTGGCTTCCAAGGCCACCGGGTTTCCCATCGCCAAGGTGGCTGCCAAGC
>JAHEXQ010000044.1 GCA_023252035.1 Actinomycetes bacterium | reverse complement strand
CCCCGGAGCTTTCATGGACCGCAGCGTGCTCGAGGGCGACCCCCACGCGGTCATCGAAGGGATGATCATCGCGGGCTACGCCATCGGCTCCACCGAAGCCTACATTTACTGCCGGGCGGAGTACCCTCTGGCCCTGAAGCGCCTGGACATCGCACTGGGGCAGTGCCGTGAGCGGGGATTTCTCGGCAAAGGCATCTTCGGCTCCGACTGGGACTTTGACATCAAGGTGAAACAGGGAGCGGGAGCCTTCGTCTGCGGCGAGGAGACCGCGCTCATAGCTTCCATAGAGGGCAAGCGAGGCATGCCCAAACCCCGTCCGCCCTTCCCGGCGAACGAGGGACTCTGGGGCAAGCCGACCAACATCAACAACGTGGAGACGCTAGCCTCCATCGCCTGGATAATCGCCAACGGTGGCGACAAGTACGCCGAGCTGGGCACGGAGAAGAGCAAGGGGACCAAGGTCTTCTGCCTGGCGGGCAAGGTGCGCCGCAGCGGATTGGCCGAAGTGCCCATGGGTTACACGCTGCGCCAGGTCATCTTCGACGTGGGCGGCGGCGTGGCGGCCGGCAAGGAGTTCAAGGCGGTGCAGATGGGCGGCCCCTCGGGAGGATGCCTGCCGGAGAGTATGCTGGACACGCTGGTGGATTACGACGCCATCATCGCCACCGGAGCTATCATGGGCTCGGGCGGCATGATCGTGGCGGACAGCTCCACCTGCATGGTGGACCTGGCGCGTTACTTCCTCTCCTTCACGCAGGAGGAGTCCTGTGGAAAGTGCGTGCCCTGCCGCATCGGCACCAAGCGCATGCTGGAGATTCTCACGCGCATCTGCGAAGGAGAGGGTGAGCCCGAGGATATAGGCAAGCTGCAGAACCTGGCAGCGGATATCAGTGCAGCCAGCCTCTGCGCCCTGGGCGGCACCGCTCCCAACCCGGTGCTCACGACGCTCAAGTACTTTCGGAACGAGTACGAGGACCATATCTTCAACAAGAGATGCACAGCGGCCGTCTGCCCCTCGCTCATCACGCTGGCCATCAACCCGGACACCTGTACGGGCTGCGGCGCCTGCGTGAAGGTCTGCCCGGTGGGAGCCATCAGCGGCGAGAAGAAGCAGCCACACCAACTCGATTCGGAAGCGTGTATTCGCTGCAAGCTCTGCATGAGCCGGTGCCCGAGCGAGTCCATCTGGGCGGAGTAGGGAGGAACAACATGGAACCAGTGAATATCAGCATAAACGGCAAAGACTTGCAGATTCCGGGCGAGTTCACCATCTTCGAGGCGGCCCGGGATAACGGCATCTACATTCCCAACCTCTGCTACGAGCAGCGTCTGGAACCCTACGGCGCCTGCCGGCTCTGCCTGGTCCAGGTGGAAGGGGCGAGGGGACTGCTGCCCTCCTGCACCACGCAGGTGACCGACGGCATGGTCATCGAGACCGAGACCGAGGACCTCGTGCGCATCCGCCGTACCCTCATCGGCCTGTTGCTCTCGGACCATCCCCAGGACTGCATGACCTGTGAGAGCGGCGGTCAGTGCCAGTTGCAGGACCTGGCCTACGATTACGGCGTCCGGCAGACGCCCTTCGTGGGAGCCGCACACGATTTCGACGTGAGGAGCGAAAACCCGCTCATCGAGCGGGACTACAACAAGTGCATCCTCTGCGGCCGCTGTATTCGCATCTGCCGAGAGGTACAGGGTGTCGGCGTTTACGACTTCGTGAACCGCGGCTTCAAGGCCGTGCCCGGCACCCCCTACGACCTGCCCATGCAGGAGACGCCGTGCGAGTTCTGCGGCCAGTGCGTGAGTACCTGCCCCACCGGCGCCATTACCTCTATACCCAGCAAGGGAGGGGGACGTGTCTGGCAGGTGGACAAGATCAGGACGACCTGCTCCTACTGCGGCTGCGGCTGCCAGCTCGACCTCCATGTGCGCAACGGGCATGTGGTGGAGGTCTCCTCGCCGGTCATGGAAGGTCCGGGGCAGGGTAACCTCTGCGTGAAGGGCCGCTTCGGCTATGGTTTCATCGACCATCCCGACCGCCTCACCCAGCCGCTCATCCGCCGCAACGGCGAGTTCGAGGAGGTCTCCTGGGACGAGGCCCTGGACTACGTGGCGGGAAGGCTCTCGGATATCAAGGCGTCCTGCGGTGCGGATTCCATCGGTTTCCTGACCTCGGCCCGTATCACCAACGAAGAGAATTACCTGGTACAGAAGTTCGCGCGCGCCGTGATCGGCACGAATAACGTCGATCACTGCGCCCGGTTATGACACAGTTCTACTGTCGCCGGTCTGGCGAAAGCATTTGGCAGCGGAGCGATGACCAACTCCATGGATGACCTGGAGACCGCGGACTGCATCCTGGTTATCGGCTCGAACGCCACGGAGAACCATCCCATCGTGGGGCTGCGCATCAAGAAGGCGGTCATGAAGAGCAACTGCAAGCTCATCGTGGCGGAGCCGCGCCACATCCGCCTCTGCTATTACGCGAACCAATGGATGCGGCAGCGGCCGGGTACGGATGTCGCCCTCATCAACGGGATGATGAACGTGATCCTGTCCGAAGGCCTGGCCGACGAGGCCTTCATCGCGGAGCGCACCGAGGGCTTCGAGGATTTGAAGAAGGCCGTAGCCGATTTCACGCCGGAAAAGGCGGCGGCCATCACCGGTCTGGACGCGGAGGAGATCCGCCAGGCGGCGCGCATCTTCGCGGCGGCCGAGTCGGCGGCCATAGTCTATGCCATGGGCATCACCCAGCACACCACCGGGGTGGATAACGTGCTGTCCCTGGCCAACCTGGCCATGCTCACGGGCAACCTTGGGCGGCCTGGCACGGGCGTCAACCCGCTGCGCGGCCAGAACAACGTGCAGGGCGCCTGCGACATGGGCGGGCTTCCGGGCGATCTGACAGCGTACCAGAAAGTGGCAGACGACACTGCACGCGCCAAGTTCGAAAAGGCCTGGGGTGTAACTCTCTCGGCCAAGCCCGGCCTCACGCTCATGGAGATGATGGAAGCGGCGCACGCGGGAGATATCAAAGCGCTATACGTCGTGGGCGAGAACCCCATGATCTCCGACCCGGACCTGCATCACGTGGCGGAGGCTTTGAAAGAAGTGGGCCTACTGGTGGTGCAGGATATCTTCCTGACGGAAACAGCCCGCATGGCGGACGTAGTCCTGCCGGCGGCTTCCTTTGCGGAGAAGGACGGTACCTTCACCAATACTGAGCGCCGGGTGCAGCGGGTGCGCAAGGCCGTAGAGGCGCCGGGCAACGCACGGGAGGACTCACGCATCATAGCCGATCTCTCGGCCAAGATGGGATATCCCATGCCGGCCACCGAAGCGGCGGACGTTATGGCGGAGATCGCGACCCTCACGCCCAGCTACGCGGGTATAACTTACGGGCGTCTAGAGAAGGGAAGCCTGCAGTGGCCTGTGCCGGACGTGGAGCATCCCGGGACGCCCATTCTGCATACGGCCAGGTTCACGCGCGGCAAGGGGCTCTTCCATGCCGTGGATTACAGACCGCCGGCCGAGCAGCCGGATGCGGAATATCCTTTCATTCTGACGACCGGCCGAGTGTTGACGCACTACCACACCGGGAGCATGACCCGCAGGGTGAAGGCCCTTGAGGAACTGGCACCGCGCAACTTCGCCGAGATAAATCCTGCTGACGCGGCCAACCTGGGCATCGCCGACGGCGACGTGATCGCCTTGGAAACGCGGAGAGGCGCCATACGCCTGGAGGCCAAAGTCACGGGCAACATCCTCGCGGGGGTGGTCTTCGTACCTTTCCACTACGCGGAGGCGGCGGCCAACCTGCTGACCAGCGCGGAACTGGATCCCGTGGCGAAGATACCCGAGTACAAGGTCTGTGCGGTGAAGGTGCTGACTGGAAAGGACGCAGAGCTGAGCGGCCGTAGATCGGAATCTGTGGCTGAATAGGCCCGGAGAGCCGGGATGGGCGAGCCGTAGGGTGCCGGAGACGGTTGCGATGGCGATAGGAGCGAAGATTGCTTTTCTGGCTGACCTCGAGAAAAACTAATGGTATGATATATGACGAATGGGAGTCGGAGCTTGGGACTAGACGGGAGAGATGATTCATGAATTTAGCACATATTCTGCAGGAATCAGCCGACAAACATCCCGATGCCCCCGCCTTGGTCTTTGGCCATGAGACCATCACATACGGCGAACTGCTGAAGAGGGTGAACCGGTTGGCGAACGCCCTGACCGGTCTCGGCATCGGCAAGGATTCCAAAGTGGCGCTGCTGCTGAGAAATGTGCCCGAATTCGTTATCTCCTACTACGCGATTCTCTCCATCGGCGGCGTCGTGGTTCCACTCTGCTACATGTGCATGGCTGAGGAAGTAGAGTCGGTGGTCTGTGATGCCGGCGTGGACACCCTCATAACCAACTTCGAGTTCGACGAGATGGTGAAGAAGCTGCAGCACTCCATGTGCGCGCAGTTAAGCCGGTTCATCGTGAGCGAGAGTCCGGAACTGGCGGATATCCAGCCCTACGAGAACCTGGTCTCCGGCGCTTCGGATGCTTTCGAGATGGTGGAGCGCGACGACGACGATCTAGCCGTGCTGCTCTACGCGCCGACCGGCGCCAGGATGGTACGCGGGTGCATGCTCAGCCACAATAACCTCTTTTCCAATGCGGATATCATCGCGCGAGGCGCTAACTACGGGCCCCAGGACGTAAGTATGGGCGTGCTGCCTTTCTTCGCCGCCTACGGGCAGACAGCGGCGATGAACGCGACCCTGCGCGGCGGCGGCAAGATCATCCTGCATGGGTCCTTCATCCCCGGGGAGGTGCTCAAGTCGCTGCAGCACGACGGTGTGACCGTCTTCTGCGGCGTGCCCTCCATGTACGTGTACATGCTTAACCACCCGCTTATCTACCAATATGACCTATCCTCCGTCCGGCTCTGGGTTTCCGGCGGTGCACCGCTCTCCAAGGAAATCGTGGAGCGCTGGAATAACGAACTGGGAGCCAGGCTCTACAACGGCTATGGCTTGACCGAGACCTCCCCCGTCGTTGCCATTCAGCTGGCCAGAGGACCCTACAAGATGGGCTCCATCGGCTTTCCCGTTCCGGGCGTCCATGTGAAGATCGTGGACGAGAAGATGGAGGAGGTGCCCGTAGGCGAGGTGGGAGAACTGATGGTGCAAGGGCCCAATGTGATGCTCGGCTACTTCAAGAGGCCCGAGGAGCAGGAGCAAGTACTTGAGGGCGGCTGGCTGCGCACGGGCGATATGGGGTACAAAGACGAGGACGGCGCGCTTTTCCTGGTGGGGCGCAGGAAGGACCTCATCATCCGCGGCGGGTTCAATATCTACCCGCGCGAGATAGAAGAGGTGCTCATCACGCATCCGCTGATAACGGAGGCGGCGGTCATCGGCGTGCCCAACAAGTACCTGGGCGAAGAGGTGCAGGCCTACATCAAGCTGAAGCCGGGAGCGACCATCACCGAGGAGCAGATACTCGAGTATTGCGAGGACAAGCTGCCTTACTACAAGACCCCCAAGTTCATCAAGTTCGTACGCTCCTTCAAGAGGGACCCGTCAGGCCAGATCCTCAAGCACCTCATCGAGGAAACCTGATCACCCAAGAACCTTGACCAGACCCCGGGGCCCGGGCGCGTCGCGCCCGGGCCCTTCCGAATCCGGAAAAGGTCGGATTTGCCCTGCAAGCTCTTCCATGTGCCCTATGCCTATGGTACGATAGCGCAAATTTGAGCAGGCCCTGCCTGCTCAGTCTTACAGGGGAGCTCCAGAGGGGATTCGGTAAAACGCGATGTTCGAGAGCCTGGAGATAATCATCACCGCGCTGCTTGTATCCGGCGCGTTCGCATTGCTCTTGCTCAGGCGGGTGCGGACGGGGGCACTGATCCTCGCCGGCTTCAACCTCATCATGACACTGCTCTGGCTGTACCTGGGGGCGGCGGCGGCTGCCGGGACATACCTGGTGTTCGGCGTGTTCGTGTTGCCCGTTCTCTTCTACATGGCCGAGGCGGCCACGGGAGAGGGGGAAAGCTAGTGACACGCGAGACCGCTAAGCGCCTGGCCACGCTGCTTCTCCTGCTGTTGGCGGGCTTCCTCGCCGTGTATTCCTTCCGGCACGTTGCGCCCCTGGGCACGGGAGAGACGCCGGCGGCACATGCGAGCCTCGAGCAAGCTCAGCTGACCCGCGACCGGACGGGAGCGGATTCCGCAGCGGGCGGGGAGTTCCTCAACATCCGGCTCTACGACCTGCTAGGCGTGATGCTCATCCTTCTGATCGGCGTGGAAGCCCAGAGGGCCATGGCGCCGCGAGAGCGCCCGCACGCAGCGGACCTGGGAGACGTCACGCGTCACGGCATCTCGCTCGCCCTCCTGGTGATCCTCGCCGCGGCCATCCTCGCGCTAGTCATATCGGTTTGGGGGGTTTACGGCAACGGCGGTGGCATCGCCGGAGGGGGGCTCCTGGCGGCCGCTCTCATGAGTTCCCGCGTGCTCATCGGACCGCGGGAACTGGACCGGTTCTACGGGGAGCCGACCCGCAACATGGTGGAGATCATCGCCGTGCTCGCGGTGCTGATCATAGGGCTCATCGGCATGATCGCCGGCGGGGGATTCCTGGACCTGGCCGGCGGCGGCCTGGGCCGTGTTTTTCGGGAAGCATCCATGCTCGTCATCGCGCTGGCCACTACCCTAAGTGTCGGGACCATACTCTACTCCATAAGTTGCGGCGTGTTCGAGGGGTGGTACTGAGTGAGCCAAGCCCTGAGCTACTTCAACCTGACCGTCGCTTTTACGGTCTTCATCGCCGGCGTGTACATGGTGGCCACGGAACACAACCTGCTGCGCAAGCTGATGGGAATAAACCTGTGCGGCGCGGGCGTCCTGCTGCTGGCGATCCTGACCGGCTTCGTGCGCCGGGGACAGCAGTTGGCCGACGGGACGGTGGCGGGCACCAATACGGTGGTGCCCGCCATGCAGTGGCTAGCCGTCGCCGGCATCGTCGCCATCACCGCCATAACGGCCGTGGGCCTGGCGCTCGCCCGCAGCCACAAGAGGGTTTTCGGCACCATGGACCTGGACGAGAAGCGCAACGGAGTTAAGCAGGCGCCGCCGCAGAGCACGCCCAACGCCACTGAGGATCGGCGGTAGTGGAACCCCGCAGCTCCGGCCTGGTCGTCCTCGTCCTGGTATGCCCGCTCGCCGCCGCCGTCCTCCTTCAACTCTTCGGCAGGTTGGACCGCCGCCTCTGCATGCCTACCGCGCTGGCGGCTTGCCTGGCTTCCCTGAGCCTCACCGGCGTCCTGGCGGGAAACGTCGCTCGCGGCATGCCCTGGGTGTATCACCCCGGCAACTGGGGAGGACTGGGTATAGAACTGAAGATGGACCTTCTGGCCCTCCTCTTCTGTCTGCTGATAGCGGGGCTGGCCTCCCTAGTCCTGGTCTATTCCTACCGCTTCATACCCCACGAGTTGGCACCGCGGGAGACGTCCTACTATACGGTCTTCCTCTTTCTGGTGAGCGGGCTGCTGGGGCTGTCCATAGCCGGGGACCTCCTGACCTTCTGGATATTTATGGAAGTCATGGCGCTCTCCGCCTATGTCCTTATAGCCATCATCGATGTGCCGCATGCCTTCGAGTCCAGCCTGCGCTATCTCTTCATGGGGGCACTCTCGTCGCTGGCCATACTCCTGGGCGTGGTGCTGCTCTACGGAGCGGCGGGGACTCTGAACATGGCCGGCGTACTGGGGGTTGTGCGCGCGGGGGCCAACGGGCAGGCGACGCTGGCCCTGGCGCTCTGCTCCGTAGGTTTCTGTGTAAAGGGAGCGCAGGTGCCCGTACATTTCTGGCTGCCGGGAGCCCACTCGGCCGCGGTCACCCCCATCTCGGCGATGCATTCCGGCCTGGTGGCCAAACTGGGTTTTTATGGCTTCGCACGCTTCATCTTCTTCGTCTTCGGCACCACCGCCGCAGTGGGGGTCCTGAAGATGACCAGCGTCCTCCAGTGGATCGGGGCGCTCAGCATACTCTACGGCGGGATCATGGCCATCCTGGAGGACGACCTCAAGCTGATGCTGGCTTACTCGACCATATCCCATATCGGCTTCATGCTCCTGGGGATATCGCTTCTCTCCCCGGCCGGATTGACCGGCGCCCTCTTTCACCTGCTGGACGACGGGCTGGCCAAAGCCTGCCTCTTTCTGTGCGCCGGCATCTTCATCTATCGCGACGGGACGCGCAGCATCCAACAGCTCAAGGGGATAGCCCTGCGCACGCCGCTCACCGCCGCCGCCTTTACGCTGGCGGCCTTTTCGCTGGTGGGCATTCCTCCCACCTCGGGATTCGTGGCCAAGTGGTACCTGGTGCTGGGTACACTGCAAGCTCGCCGCCCTTTCTTCGCCGCGGTGATGATAATCGGGGCCATGCTGGCCGCGGTGTACGCCTTTCGCGTGGTCTTCTACATGTTCTTCGCACCCGAACGCTCGGGGGCGTTGCAGATGGATGATGTCCCGCCGGCCATGCTGGCACCCGCGGCTATCCTGGGCGCCGGCACCTGGGTACTGGGGATAGCCGCTATCTGGATACTGCCTCACATACAGAGGTTTGTCGCTTCGTTGGTGTCGTGATACAGGTCTAGAGATAGTAAAGGAGTAGAGCAGGGGATGGAAACGAATAGTGTCATACCTCTGATCGCGGTGTTTCTTCCGTGGCTCGCGGTGGCTGCGATCGCCTTCCTCCCCAAGGAGGAACAGAGGCTGAAGAAGATAGTGCACGTGGCCGTGAGCGTGGCTGCCTTCGGGCTGGTGGTTTCCCTGTTACCGCGCGCCCTCGACGGCCAGGCCTTCAACTTCAAGCTCTTCAGCATCACCGACAACCTGCGCATCGCCCTGCGCGTGGACACCCTGGGCTACTACTTCGGCCTGCTCATCTCCTTCATGTGGATGCTGGCGACCATCTACTCCCTGCGCTATGTCGACCACAAGGAGGACCGTTACTACGGCTTTCTTCTCCTGGTGCTCTCCTTCTCCCTGGGCGCGGCCTTCGCCGAGAACATGATCACGTACTTTATCTTCTACGAACTCATGACCTTCGGCAGCTATCCGCTCATCGTGCACGAGGAGACGGCTGAGGCGAGGCAGGCTGCCCTCAAGTACCTGGTCTATGCAATATTCGGAGGGAGCGTGCTGCTCTTCGCCCTGATAGCGCACTTCTACTGGGGGCAGAACCTCAGTTTCAACGGCGCCGGCGTGCTCTCCGCCGCCAGTATCAGCCGGGCGGCGCTCATCACCATCTTTGTGGCCTACCTGGTGGGCTTCGGGGTGAAGGCGTCCATCATGCCGCTGCACGGCTGGGTGCCCGATGCCCATCCGGCGGCCCCTGCGCCTGCGAGCGCCCTTCTCTCAGGGGTCATACTCAAGCTGGGGGCGTTCGGTATCATCCGCGTGGTCTTCAACGTCTTCGGGGTGGCGCTCTTCAAGCAACTGAACCTGGACCTGGTTCTGGCGATAGTCGCCTCGGTGACCATCATCCTGGCCTCCATCTTCGCCCTGACCCAGGACAACCTCAAACGCCGGCTGGCCTACTCCTCCATCGGGCAGGTTTCCTACATCCTCCTGGGGCTGGGCTTGCTCAGCCAGGATGCCGCCCTGGGAGGCGTCATGCACATAGCTCACCACGCGCTGATGAAGGGATGTCTCTTCTTCTGCGCCGGAATCATCATCATCGAGACGGGCAAGCGGAACATCAGCGACATGGAGGGCATCGGGTTCCGGCTGCCCGTGACCATGCTCTGCTTCTCGGTGGCCGCCCTCGCCATGATGGGGATACCGCCCTCCGCGGGCTTCGTCACCAAGTGGCTCCTGGGGGTGGGCTCGCTCCAGGCCAGGGAGGGCTTCTTCATCATCGTCCTCATGATCAGCTCGCTCCTGAACGCGGCCTATTTCCTGCCCATCATCTATACGGCCTTCTTCAAGGGCGAGAAGCAACCGCTCGGGTGGCGGGGTGAGACCAGCAAAGCGATGCTCTGGCCCACCTGCGTCGCCGCCTTTCTCGTGGTCTTCGCGGGCATCTATATCACCATGCCCGGCCTGCCCTATTCCCTGGTGAAGATAGTCGTTCGAGCGTTCGTAGGAGGGTGATTTGCTTCTTGCGGCTTCGGAAGCAGTAGAGCACGCGGCAGCGACGCCGGTCCACTCGGTCTTGCCGCTGCTGCTCGTGGCGTTACCCCTGGCCGGAGCGTTGTTCGCCGCGGCAGCGGGAAAGCGGGAGGGTCTGCGAAACCTGCTGGCCGCCTTCTTTTCCCTGGCGACTCTGGGGTTGGCCATCGTGCTGGCCGCGCGGGTGCTGGGCGGGAGCACGCTCTCTTTCGACTTCGGCGTGTTCATCTCGTTGCCGGGGGTCTTCGCCTTTCGCCTGGAGGTGGACGGGTTAGGGGCAGTATTCGCCCTCCTGGCCTCCATAGCCTGGGCTGCGGCCATGATACACCTGGCGGACTACTCCTGGCATGAAGAACGGCGCACGCGCCTCTATTTCTGGATGCTCCTGAGCGAGGCCATGACGCTTGGGGTTTTCCTGGCCCCCGACTTCTTCACCCTCTACGTCTTCTTCGAGCTGATGGGACTGGCCGGGTACATGCTGGTGGTGCACAACCAGACGGCCCAGGCCCGGGCGGCGGCCACCAAGTACATCTACCTGACGGTGATGGGCGGGCTCTCCCTGCTGGGTGCCATCTTCCTGTACTTCTATTATGCCGGGACGTTGGGATTCACGCCGGTCGCGGGCAGCGCCTATCTGGAGGCACCCTTCCGCATAGCGGCCATCGTGCTCTTCCTGGCGGGGTTCGGGGTGAAGGCCGGTATGGTGCCCCTGCACGTCTGGCTGCCCGATGCCCATCCCGCGGCGCCCTCGCCCGCCAGCGCCATACTCTCGGGCGTGATGATCAAGACCGGCGTCTACGGCATCATCCGGGTGGTGATGGCTTTCCTGGCCAGCGCCCCCGCGACGGAGGCGGCTCCGGCTGTGTCCCGCGGCGGGGAAGCGGCGGCGCACGGGGCGGCGGCCGTCCATGCCGCCGGCGGCATCAGCCACAGCGTGCAGGCCCTGGGCTTCGCCATAATCTGGTTGGGCATTTTGACCATGTTTGTGGGTATGGCGCTCGCCCTGTTCCAGAGCGACATAAAACGCACCCTGGCTTACTCGAGTGTGAGCCAGATGGGCTATATCCTACTGGGCATAGGCTGTGCGGGCTACCTGGGGGCTGAGGGGGCCATGGGGTTGTCGGGGGCCATCTATCACGTCCTGAACCACGGGCTCTTCAAGGCCTGTCTCTTCCTGGCGGCCGGTTCCATTCTCTTACGGGCGCACGAATTGAATATGTTCAAGCTGGGAGGCCTGTGGCGGAGGATGCCTCTCACTACGATCTTCTGGTGTATCGCCGCGTTGGGCATCATGGGCGTCCCGCTCTTCAACGGTTTCGTCTCCAAGACGCTGCTGCACGACGCCATCCTGGAGTCCGGGCACCTGGCGGGGCAGGCCGGCAACCTGGGCAGCCCCGGCTGGTTCAGCCTCGTGGAGTGGATCTTTTTGATCACCTCCGGCGGCACCATATGCTATATCCTCAAGACCACCTGGTACACCTTCTTCCGGCGACCTGAGACGGAACGCGAGCCTGCCACTACCGAGAGGGCGCCGGCCTCGTTTAACGCTGCGCACCGTGAGGAGCAAGTGGAACACGCCTCGCATCACGTCGCTTCCGAAGCTCCCCGCTGGATGGTGGTGGCGGTGGGGGCGCTGGCTGCGGGAGTTCTCTTCTTGGGGCTCTTCCCGGGCTTGATCCTTTCGCGGCTGGTCACGCCGGCGCAGGCCGGCTTCGCAGGGCTGGAGGGCAACGTCTCGGGGTTCTCCGTCTATACGCTGGAGAATGTGAAGCAGATCCTGTTGCCGCTGGCCTTCGGCGTGGGCCTGCTGCTCTTCATGGCCGGCCTCCGGCTTTGGCAGAAGCGGCTTCCCGCATACCTAGGTGCCGACTACTGGTATCGGCGTGCGGGGGCAGCGTTCTTTTCCGGCCTGCGGGCGGGGAGCCGGGGGATGGAGTGGTTGCGCCCGCGCCTGGGAGAGGCCTGGGTCCTGGCCGCCGCAGGCTTCCAGCGGGCTGCGGCCTGGTCGAGTGCGGCGGGCGGCGGGATGAACGGGGCTATCGTCTCCGGCTGGCAGGCTTTCATGCGTAGTACAGAGGCGGTAAGCGCTCCGCCGGCGCAAGCGCGCGGACTGGTTATGGCTCGGGGTGCAGGCGCCCTGCCAGGCCGCGTGCGTCTCCAGATGCGCAAGCTGGTGGAGATGACGGTGCAAGGCTCTCGCCGGTTGGCGGTGGCCGTGAAGAGTGGCCGCTACGCGGATTTCATCTCCACCTTCCACTGGGATCTGGGGATCGGCGTGGTGGGTATAAGTTTCCTGTTGGCTATAATGCTTATAATACTGATAAAATAGCAGATTGTAGCGGCTGTTTTATGTGACCTTCGGGAGGTGTGGGATTTGAAAGACCGGCAATTCGGGATAGCCAAGTGGCTGTTCGCTGTATCCATGTTGGGCATTCTCACTTCCGTCATCATGTTCCAGGGTATCGGGGTGCCCACCGTCCATCTACAGAAGTACGAGTGGGCACGCTGGTTCCTCTTTGTTTCCTGGGTCCTTTACTTCTTGACCATGATCGCGGCGGGAATGGTCGCTTTAATGAAGAGCGCACCGGAAGCGCCGGCTACGGAAGGTGAGGGAGAGGCGCTGCCGGCTCCCGAGGCGATACCAAAAAAGGTAGCGCTGACCCTGCGGATGCTCTACGGCAGCGGTTTGGCCTTCCTGCTGGGGACCGCGAGCATGCTCGTCTATTTCGCGTTTGTGACGTTGCCGACGCTGCCCAAGAGTGTAACCGGCTTCTAGAAATTATCTCAGAAGAAGATACAGCGCCCCGCCCGGCGGGGCGCTGTTTTCCATTGTGCACCGGGAGAAAAGCGAACAGAAAGGTGCCTGCCTCCGAACATGTTCGCCTCTCCGGCTAAGCCACGGAGGGACGCTGAATTGACCGAGTACCTGGAGCGTTTCTATAGAGAGCAGGTAAGAGCGCCGGACCTCGTCAGCTTTGAGGTGAAGGTGGGGGAGACCGACCTGCTCGTCTGGGCTGCCAGCGATCTGCGCGCCGAGGCTACGGAGCTCGCTCGCCGCTATCGCCGCGAGCTGCAGGACTTTATCCAGCGCCAGCCTCGCTTCCGGAGCTCCCTCAAAGCCTACGCGGTGCCTGATTCCGCGCCCGCCATCGTGCGGGCGATGGCGCAGGCCGCAGCCCTGGTGGACGTGGGACCCATGGCGGCGGTAGCGGGAGCGGTGGCCGAGTTCACCGGGCGGGAGCTTGCGCGCCTCGATTCGCCCGAGGTCATCGTGGAAAACGGCGGGGACATCTGGCTGGCGAGTACGCGGGAGAGGCGCATCGGCATCTTTGCGGGCGAGTCACCCTTCAGCGGCAAGCTAGCCCTCCGGGTGCCCGCGGCACCCGGAGGGCTGGGCATCTGCACCTCCTCCGCGACGGTGGGCCCATCACTCAGCTTCGGCCGGGCTGACGCCGCCGTGGTGCTTGCCCCATCCGCAGCGCTGGCCGACGCCACGGCCAGCGCCCTGGGCAACCGGGTGAAAAACCCCGGGGATATAGAGGCCGCCCTGGAGTGGGCGTCAGAGGTTCCCGAACTAATCGGCTGCCTAGTGATCATCGGCGAGCATATGGGAGCCCGCGGCGCCATAAACTTCGCTGAATAACAAGATAGGGGACGAATTCAGATAGCGCGGCGCCGTTTAGCACTGCACGCCCCAATGCAGGTGGTGCGATGCCGTTTAGCGCTTAGGCGCTATGATAATATTGTTAGCATGACAACCAGGGAAGAGGCGGCTGAGCGGGGAAAGCAGCTCAGGGAAGAGATCGATCATCACACTTACCTGTACTACATCCTGGACAGCCCGGAGATATCCGACGCCGAGTTCGACAGTTTGGTGCGAGAACTCCAGGAGCTAGAGCAGGAGTACCCGGAGCTGGCCACGCGGGATTCGCCCACCCAGAGAGTGGGCGCCCCGCCCTCGGAAGCCTTCGCTCCCATCAGGCACCGCTCGCGTATGCTCAGCCTGGACAACGTCTTCGACGAGGACGAGCTGAAAGGGTTCCTCAACCGCGTGCGCAAGCAAGTGGGGGATATCGTCTACGTGGTGGAGCTGAAGATAGATGGCGCGGGCATCGCCCTTACCTATGAAGACGGCCTATTCGCCTACGGCGCCACGCGAGGGGACGGCGTGACCGGAGAGGACGTCACGGCCAATCTGCGCACAATCAAGACCCTTCCGCTGCGTCTTCGCAGCAAAGAGCCGCCCGCGGTGTTGGAGGTGAGAGGCGAGGTCTTCATGCCCAAGCGCTCCTTTCTGGAACTGAACCGGCGGCGCCAGGAGGAGGGCAAGCCCCTCTTCGCCAATCCCCGCAACGCGGCCGCGGGCTCCCTGCGCCAGCTCGATCCCGCGGTTACGGCCCAGCGCAACCTGGATGTACTGCTCTATGAGCTGGGACACATCGACGGGCAGAGGCCCGCCGAGCATCATCGCTTCCTGGAGATGATGAAGGAGTGGGGCTTGCACGTGAACGACAAGCGCGTCCTGGCCACCAGTATCGAGGAGATAATGGACTTCTGCCGCGAATGGATGGAGCGCCGTGACGACCTGCCCTATGAGGTCGACGGGGCGGTTATCAAGGTGGACGGCCTGGAGCTGCGTGAGCGGCTAGGCTTTACGAGCAAGGCGCCCCGCTGGGCGGTCGCCTATAAGTTCCCGGCTGAGGAGAAGACCACGCGCCTTAAGGACATCACCATCAACGTGGGACGCACGGGAGCACTGACGCCCACTGCGGAGCTGGAGCCGGTCTTCGTGGGCGGGAGCACGGTGTCCCGGGCCACGCTGCACAACGCCGATGAGGTCAAGCGCAAGGGCGTCCTGATAGGGGACGTGGTCCTGGTGCACAAGGCCGGAGAT
>JAHEXQ010000043.1 GCA_023252035.1 Actinomycetes bacterium | reverse complement strand
ACTTTGCCGAGAAGTAGCCATCTTCTTCGACGATTTCGCAGTTGAACATGAAGTCCGGTTTCTTTGCCATGGCCTGCCCCCTTTCCTACTACTACTTATCGACAGTCCGAGCCGTTCCTAAACCCCCGCGGGGAGCGGGGATATCACACTATCATGGAGCGTCTTTGGTTTCAATGTTCTCTACGGATGAGCTGGGCTCCTTCCCCCACAGAGGACCTTCCGAAATGCTGCCGAGGAGACCTGCCTCCAACCTTGCTACCGCTCTCTTCGTCTCGCCCTCGAAGAGATGCCCATACACGTTTAGGGTCATAGTGGCGCTGGCGTGTCCTAGTAGACTTTGAACCGTCTTGATGCTCTCGCCCTGGGCGATCAGCATGCTCGCATAGGTATGGCGCAGGCTTTGAAATCCCACTTTGCGCAGCTCCGCCCTCTTGAGCGCCGGCTCGAAGATTCGCTGCGTGACGTTGCGTGAGATCATGGGTGTACCCGTGCGACTCGTGAAGACCAGGCTGTGCTCGTTCTGGTCAAGCTCGATGGTCTGGCGCGCCTGGTGCTGCTTCAGCTCCTCTGTGAGGACGCCTGGAAGGTCTATGGTGCGCCTTGAGGTCTCGGTCTTCGGTGGGAAGAAGCGGCCCTGCTGGAGCACCTGGCGAATGAAGACGCGGCCTGCGGCAAGATCCACGTTGTCCCATGCGAGGCCCAGAATCTCAAACTGTCGGCAGCCAGTATAAGCGGCGAACATGATAAGACACCGGTGCCGCTCTTCCGTCGCCTCGATCAAGCGCTGGATCTCCGCGGGCTCCTGGTAATCGAGATCAGCCTTGCGGGCCTTGGGCTTGCGGACGTACCGGGCCGGGTTGCGGCCGAGATACCCCCACTCGATCGCGGTCTCGAAGATGTTCTTCGTTATGGTCAGGCATCGCCCGGCCGTGGCCGGCGCCAGGTCTGACAAGGATGCCGCAAATTCCGATATCTCCTATGGCCGGATGGTCTTCACCTTCCGCTTGCCGAAACGGTCTGTGAGCCTCTTTACGTGCGGTTTGTAAGATGCGAACACCTTAGGTCGTACATGGCCCTCCCGCTCATTGAGCCACTTCTCAGCCAGCTCGCCGAGGGTGATATCCTTGAGCTTGACCGGGATCCCCAGGAGCTGATTGCGCTCGATGTCGTTCTTGAGCGCGATCGCGTCCGCCTGTTTATATCCGGCATGTTGCCAGTGCTCCCTGCCACCCTCGCGATGCACGACATAGTATGAATAGACCGGCTTCGTCTCGGTCCCCCGCGCCGTCGTTCGCTTCACTATGTGCGCCACGGTGACCCCCTTTTCCCCCACGACCCCCGCCTTGGAACTGCGGTGCCTCTTAAGTCACCGCACTGCCTGGAGGAAACCCCCGCGCTTATGTTGGGCTCGCCTGCGCAGAGGCTTGCTGCGATAGCCGCTCGATTCTTTCCATAAAGTCCTGAATCCCGGCATTGATGTTCTGGATGTCCTCGGGGGTCAATCCCTCCTGGCCCAGGTAAGACTGAAGCAATTGGATGGCCTCTCCACAGGCAGCGATGGCCTCCTGAATGCGGCCCGTCTTCTCGTAAGCCACTTCCAGGGCGTGCAAGGTCAAGAGGGGCGACGACTCATGCGGCTCCTCCTGCAGGGCCTGCTCGAACAGGGGTATCGCTTCCTCATACCTGCCTTCCGCCATGTAGAGATCTCCCAGGCTGTAATGCAGGTCCGCCGAATCCGGGTTGTTCCTCACCCCTTCGCGCGCATAATCGATAGCCTCATCCGCCCTCCCCTGAAAATAGATGATGGCAGCGGCTTCATAGTAGGCCCCGGTATAGTGGGGATCCAACCAGGTGATTATGCGGTAATAGGGCACCAACTCACCTTCCCGGGCCAGGTCGCCATAATAGGTGTCGTGTATCTGGTCGGTCTTGATATAAAGCTCATAGGCCCCGAACTGGCGCACGCCTCCGAGGAAATTCAGGAGCGAGCGCTGCGGGCTGAAACCGCTTCGCTCCAGATTATCCGGAGTGCCGGCGGCTGTGGCATCCAGCGAAGCTTGTAGGGGTATAGCCATGGCCAGCAGCAGGACTAACCCGATGAGCCACCACCTACCGCCTCTCAACGACATCAGAACTCCTTCCGGCGGAAAAGCCCGATGCCGCCGAGCAGGAGTGCACCGGCGAAGACCACCGCCAGCCCCAGCAGAAAGAGCATGGTGCCCGCTCCCACACGAAAAACCTGCTCGGAGTGGGCAATGGTTTCGTTCAAGTTGAACCGCTCCAGGTTGGGCAGTGCATAATAGAAAACCGCGGAGATGGCCCGCAACGGTGGCACGTTGGCCGAGTTGGTCATGGCGCGGTAGAGGAAATCCGCCTTCACGTGGCAGACTACGTAGAAGAGCACGCCGGTGAAGAAGGCGGGGACCGGACTCAGGTAGATGCTGGCGAGCAGGGCCAATGCGGCCAGCACCAGCGATTCCAGGTAGATCCCGAATATCGCCTTGCCCAGCCCCGGGTTGAACAGGCCGAATTTAGCATAGATCAGGGTCAGCATGATCGCGAAAACGGCCGCCAGAACTATGAAGAGGGTGATGGCCAGCCCGAAGAACTTGCCGAGGTAATAGGTCGACCGCCGCACCGGTTTGGAGAGCGTGTTGTAGATAGTCCTGCGCTCGAATTCACCCGGCAGGATACTGCAGCCCAATAGGATGGCGAGCAGAGCCGCCATAAGCGCGGTCAGACCCAGGCAGGCCTCCCGCAGAAGCTGCACCTGAACGCCTACCCCGCTGGAAGGCAGCGCGGGGACCAGCAAAATCATGACGACCGCAAAAAGGACCACGCCATAGAATATCTTGCGCCGCACCACCTCGCGCAGCACGCTGCCGGCAACCGCCCATGCCACTCTCATGAATGCTCACCCTCACCTTGCCCCGGGCTGAGGCCCGCGGGACCCTGCGCGGAAGCCGTACCATCTTCGTCTTGAGATTCTCCTCGTATTGTCTGCATGAAGAACTCCTCCAGGCTCACGCGCTCCTCCAGCACCTCCGAGAGCCCAATGCCTTCCATCTTCAGGAATTCCAGCAGGGGATAGAGCGCCTCTCGGGGCGCGAGCATGGAGCTGCGATCCTCAGCCAAGTTAACCCCCATACGCTCGATGTCCGCCGGCAAAGCGGAAACGGGCCTCTGCAGGGTGACCCGGCGCTTGTCGCTCGTTCTCAGCAGATCCGTAAGCGATCCCTCCGCCACGATCCGTCCCGCATTGAGCACGCTCACGTAATCGCAGAGTTCTTCCACCTCCGACAACTGGTGCGAACTCAGGAATACCGTTACGCCCTTGCTCTTCAGGTCCAGCATCAGTTCCTTGATCTCGAATTGCGCTATGGGGTCGAGCCCCGAGGAAGGCTCGTCCAGGATAAGGAGCTCCGGGGAATTCAGCAGGGCTTGGGCGAATCCCACCCTCTGCAGCATGCCACGCGAGAACTTCTGCAGAATAGTGTCGCCCGAACCCTCCAATCCCACCAGGGTCAGGAGCTTGCCTATCTCGCTCTCTATGCGTTGTGGGGCCATCCCGAACAGCTTGCCATAGAAGCGAAGGAGCCTGCGCGGGGTGAGATACATGTTGAAATAGGGCTGTTCGGGGAGGAAACCCACCTCGGCCCGGCTGGTGGGGCTGCGCCAATCCTCTCCGAAGATGACTACTTCGCCGCTGTCCGGCCGGAGGAAGTCCATGATGATCTTCAGGGTAGTGGTCTTGCCGGCACCGTTCGGGCCGAGCAGCCCGTATATGTTCCCCTGCCGCACCTGAAGCGAAATACCGCCCAGTGCCTGCTTGAGAGGTTTGCCCCGAGCGGTTCGGAAGCTCTTCGCCAGGTTTGTCGCCTCTACGGCCTTTTGATCCACAGACACGTCCTTGCCCCTTCGGAAACTATGGTGCTTTTTAATCTAGGCTTCACCGCAATACTTCGGGTGTCCTTGGCCCGGACTTTAGGATTCTCGACAAGGATAAACCGAGGCGCTGGATACGCGCGAGCGGCGGGGAGCGGCCATGCCTACGAATTTCTGCAAAATGAAAGCGCCGTCAATGCATCGGGTTCAGTCATGAAATGCCTGGAAAACCATAGCCGTCTCGACTACCACCCGCCATGGTGTTCGGCAAACCATCCGCGTGATTTCAGCTCCTTCCAAGCCTCGGATGATTAACGAGTCAACCGGACGCGGGGGTTTCCTCCTTCAGACGTGTTCTACGTCTGACCGATGTTTGGCTGGCGCTGAAGCCCGGGAGGTTCGCTGTCATTATGTCATAAGCGAAGGGAACGGTCTCGGCCGTTCCCTTCTTTCACTCGCCTTATCGGTCGCGTGTCTTTAACACATCAATACGTGTCGGGTGGAGTCTGCAAGCACACCGCATGCGCAGCGGTTGTGTCCGTAGCCGCCGCAAAATCGTAACCATTGGTTCCACCCGACGCTCCCGTCGGCTCAGTCGGTACCGCCTTAAGGTAGGTGGGCACCAGTACGCCCAGCGACAGCGGATCTGATCCATTGGTCGCAGCGTAAGTCTGGATAGCTCCGTCCATAGTCCTCAGGTTCGCCTTGCAGGTATTCTTCTTCGCGTTGTTCGACGCGGCGAAATATACCGGGACCGCGATAGCTACCAAAATGCCGATGATAAGAACAACCACCATCAACTCAATAAGGGTGAAGCCCTCTTCCCTTCTAATCCTCTTCCTCATCTCGTCACCCCCTTTCATACAGATCGGCCAGCTCTCTCGCTGGCCGGCCTGGATGAACCACTTTCCAATCCTAGTGGCAACCCGGCCAGCTCATTGAGCCCCTCGGCTTTGCGTCCCCGCCTCGCGGCGGGTTTGCCTTTCTCACTTACACTGATTAATCGGATAATGCGCTTCTTTTCTTTAGCCGCCCTTATGTGCAATATCAACTCTTCATCTGGCCGATAAGGGAGAATATGGGCATGTACAGCGAGATGACGATCAAGCCCACCGTGGCGCCCAGGCCTACGATGAGGATGGGCTCCAGGATGGAGGTGAGCGATTCCACCGTGGCCGACACCTCCGAGTCATAGAATTCGGCCACCTTGTTGAGCATGGTGTCCAGGGCGCCGGTCTCCTCCCCGATGGCCAGCATCTGCGTGACCATCGGCGGGAATACCTTGCTCTGGCTGAGCGGCCCGGCTATGGAATCCCCTTCCTTCACTCCGCTGCGCACGTTGTCCACCTGGTCAGCGACGATCTTATTGCCTACCGTGGCCGAGGTGATCTCCAGCGCCTGCAGGATGGGCACGCCGCTGGATACCAGGGTCCCTAGAGTGCGCGAGAAGCGCGACATGGAGAGCTTGTGGAAGAGCGGCCCCACCGCCGGCATCTTCAGCTTGAAGGCGTCGAGCTTGCGCCGGCCCATCTCCGTCCTGATCCACTTACGGAATCCCCAGACGGCGAAGCCCAGGGCCACTATGATGAGCAGCCCTTTCCATGAGGCCAGGAGGTGGCTCAGCCCCACGACGGCCTTGGTGAGGGCCGGCATCTTGGCGCCCATCGCATCGAACATGTTCTGGAAGGCCGGGACGATGAAGAGCAGCATGACCGCCAGGAGCAGGATGGAGATGCCGAACATGACCGCAGGATAGGTCATGGCCGACTTGATCTTGCGCTTGATCTCCTGCTCGTTCTCCAGGGTGTCAGCCACGCGCATGAGCACGTCGTCCAGCACGCCGCCGATCTCGCCCGCCTTCACCATGCTGACGTAAAGGTCCTTGAACTCGTTGGGATGCTTGGCGAGCGCCTCGGACAGCGACCGCCCCATCTCCACCTCGTGCTGAACATCGGCGATCACTTCGGCCAGAACCGGGCTCTCCGTCTGGCGGGTCAGGATGTCCAGGCATTTCACCAGGGGAAGGCCGGCGTTGATCATGGTCGCGAACTGCCGCGTGAAGATGGTCACGTCCTTACTCTTGGCCTTGGGCTTGAAGATGTGGAGCTCCTTCTTGGCGAGGGAGGCCTTCTCCTCCTCTATGCCTATGATGAAGTAGCCCATCTGCTTCAGGCGCAGCGATACACCGGAAGCGGTCTCCGCCTCCAGCACGCCGGTGATCACCTTGCCCGAGCGATCACGCGCCCTGTATGCATAACTCTGAGCCATTTCCTCACTCCTCCCGATTATTGGGAACCACCCAATAAATCGGCCCTTCTAGGGTCCTTCTTTAACAAGACTAGCCTATGAGCCTCTGTATCTCTTCCCGGTTCGCGCAGCGCGCCATGGCCACGTCGTAGGATATATATCCGTTCTTGTACAGAGCCGCGATGGAGCTGTCCATGGTCTGCATCTTGTACCGGCCGCCTGCCTGCATGGACGAGTATATCTGGTGGGTTTTTCCCTCCCGGATCATGTTGCGGATGGCCGATGTCGCCAGCATGACCTCGCAGGCCACGACCCGTCCTTTGCCATCCACAGTGGGCAGCAACTGCTGGGTTACGATGGCCTGAACCGTCCCGGCCAGTTGCAGCCTCACCTGCTGCTGCTGGTAGGTGGGGAAGACGTCGATGATGCGGTCGATGGTCTGCGGCGCGTCCTGCGTATGCAGGGTGGCGAATACCAGGTGGCCGGTCTCAGCCGCGGTCAGCGCGGTGGAGATGGTCTCCAGGTCGCGCATCTCCCCCACCAGAATGACGTCGGGGTCCTGCCTTAGCACGAACTTCAGTGCATTGGAGAAGGAATGCGTATCCGTGCCTACCTCGCGCTGGTTGACGATGCACTTCTTGTGCACGTGCAGGAACTCGATGGGATCCTCCACCGTGATGATGTGGTCGTTCCTGGTCTCGTTGATGATATCTATGATGGAAGCCAGCGTGGTGGACTTTCCCTGTCCCGTAGGCCCGGTCACCAGGATGAAACCACGCGGCAGCGCGGCGAATTCCCTCACCACCGCCGGCAGGCCCAACTCCTCGATGCTCTTGATATTATAAGGGATGATGCGAAAGGCCGCTCCTATGGAGTTCCTCTGGAAATAGGCGTTCACTCTGAAGCGTGCGCTTCCGGGAACGGAGTAGGATAGGTCGAATTCCAGGTTGGTCTCCAACTGCTCCCTCTGCCGGGCGGTCAGGATGCTGTACACCATGTCCCTCGTATCGTTGCCGGTCATCTTGGGATATTCTTCCACGCGATTAAGCACGCCGTTGATGCGCATGACCGGCGGGGAACCTACGGTGATGTGCAGGTCCGAAGCGTTCCGCACGAGCACCTCGCTCAGGAGTTCGTTAATGTCCAGTTTCTTGGTGATCACTTCGCTCAAATTAATCCCTCCTTCCCGAAACATATCGGCAGAATGGGGGATTTATTGAATTGATAGGGCACATGGGTCACTGACACAGATGTACGGTTAACACCGCGTACGGGGACAGGTACAGATGTACGGTTACATGATGACGCGGAGGACCTCGTCCAGCGAGGTTAGGCCCTGCTTCACCTTGATGAAGCCGTCTTCCTTCAGGGTACGCATGCCCTCCTCGCGAGCTTTGGCGGCGATATCCACGTGCGGGGCGTTCCGGGCGATGAGAACTTCGACGCCCTCGCTTATCCGCAAGACCTCGTAGATACCGACGCGCCCGGTGAAGCCGGTGTAGTTACAGGCGACGCACCCCTTCGGCCTGTAGAAACCCACCCCTTCGCCGTTCTCCATGGGGAAACCCATCTTCTCCAGGTAGCCGGGCTCGGGCTCGTATTCCTCCTTGCAACGCTCGCAGAGGCGCCGGGTGAGCCTCTGGCTCACCACGCAGTCCACGGCGGAGGCCACCAGGAAGGGCTCGATGCCCATCTCCAGCAGGCGGGTCAGGGCCGAGGGAGCGTCGTTGGTGTGCAGCGTGGACAGAACCAGGTGGCCGGTGAGGGCCGACTCGATGGCGATCTTGGCCGATTCCGGGTCGCGTATCTCCCCGATCATCACTATGTCCGGGTCGCAACGCAAGATGGAGCGGAGGGCCGAGGCGAAAGTCAGGCCGGCCTTGTAGTGTACCTGGACCTGGTTGATGAGGGGCAGGCGGTACTCCACCGGATCCTCCACCGTGATGACGTTCTTGGCCATGTCGTTGAGCACATTCAGGGTGGCGTAGAGCGTTGTTGTCTTGCCGCTGCCGGTAGGCCCGGTAACCAGGATGGTGCCGTAAGGCTTGGTGAAGCTCTGCGAGTAGATGTTCAGGGAAGCCTCGGAGAACCCCAGCTCGTTAAGGGACATCAGGGCACCTGTTTTGTCCAGGATGCGCATCACCACTTTCTCCCCGTAGATGGTGGGAAGCGAGGCCACGCGGAGATCGATGGATTTGCCCTTGATCTCCAAGCCGGTGCGGCCGTCCTGGGGCACGCGCTTCTCAGCGATGTTCATGTCCGCCATTACCTTGATCCTCGCTACCACGCCGCGGTGCAACTGTTTTGGCGATCGGCGGATCTCGTGCAGGACGCCGTCGATGCGGTACCTGATGCGCACGTCGTTCTCCATCGGTTCTATATGTATATCGCTCGCCCGGTCCGCCACAGCCTCCGTTATGAGCAGGTTCACGTACTTGACGATGGGGGCGGAATCTTCGGCTTCCTGGTCCCCTGCCGCTTCCACAGCCACTTGTGCCGTCTCCTGTTCCATGTCGAACTCTATGTCCCGATCGGTCCGGATGTAGCGGTTGATGGCCTCGAGGATGTCCTCCTTGGTGCTGACCACCGGTTCTATCTGGAGACCGGTGAGGATGCGGATGTCGTCCAGAGCAAAGATATTGGTGGGATCCGCCATGGCCACCACAAGCCTGCCGTCGTGGAAGTCTATGGGGATCAAAAGACCCCGCCGGGCTACTTCGGCCTCTACCAGCGAAGCAGCGGAGAGGTCGATGGAGAAGTTCCCGAGGTCCACGTACTTGAGCCCGATCTGCTGCGCCAGTATGGAGGTCAGGGCGCTCTCCGAGACCGCGCCCAACTCCACCAGGATGCGTCCCAGGGACTTGCCGTTCTCCCTCTGCAGTTCCAGGGCTTGCGCGAGCTGTTCTTCGGTTATGATCTGGTGGCTGAGCAGGATCTCTCCCAGCCTGCCCCTCTTGGGCTTCTCCATCAGGCAGTTCTCTCCTCGGCGGCTCCCGCCAGGTACTCCTCGAGCGCCGTTCGCATGGCCTCCACGGGCGGCTCCATGCCGGTCCATATACGCAGGGACTCGGCAGCCTGGTGCACCAGCATACCCCGCCCGTTCATGACGGCGCTTCCCGCCTCCTCCGCCAGGCGAAGGAACGCGCTCCTTTCCTGCAGGTAATCCAGGTCGCAGACTACCTGGCCCGGCGTGAACGATCCTGGTTTCGCCATACCCGCTATATCTACCTCCGATGCGGGCAGCGTGTTCACGATAATGGACGCGCCCCCGGCCTCGGTGAGCCCGGCCGGCCCCAATCCAAGCCAGCGCGTCTCTTTGACGCCGGGCACTTGCATGAGCAAGGACGCCAGTTCTTCGGCCTTTTCCAACGTACGATTGCAAACCCGTACGGACTCGATCCTCCCGGTCGCAGCCAGGGCATAAGCCACAGCCCGCGCCGCGCCGCCGGCTCCGATGATGAAGAGGGATCCTTCGGGCACCTCACCCACGGCGTCCTCGAGCGAGCGCAGAAAGCCCGCACCGTCCGTGCTGTAGCCGGTGATCCTTCCGGCGTCCGGGTCTATCTTAAGCGTATTCACGGAGCCTGTGACCGCCGCATCGCCGGCCAGCTCATCCGCCAGCCGGCAGGCCTCCAGCTTGTGCGGGATGGTGATGTTGACCCCTACGTATCCGAGCGCCTTCAGGCCGGCGAGCGCGACGCGCAGCATACCGGGAGCCACTCGTAAGGGCAGATAGACCCAGTTCAAGCCCATGCGGGCGAGGGCGACATTGTTTATGAGGGGAGAAAGGGCATGCGACAGGGGGTAACCGATTACACCGGTCAGTCTGCTCTGCGCATCTATCTCCGCTCCGTAACCCCTACGTTTTATGTTGTTCAACGTCGGTCCTCGCCTCCTAGCGTTTAGTATAAACCAGCGAAGCGGAAGGGTGGAATAAGAGGTGGCGGTAGGCTGGCGGATTACCTCTGCCGGGTCGGGTCAAGTTAGCGCGTGAGCAAGTCTAGTTCTCGACGTGCTACGGGACGCGCTGCGGGAGTCCCAACAATACCTGCTTGACCTCGTCCTTCAGGGTGGCGTTGCAAGCCATCGGCGGCGTACCTCATCGATGCCCGGCTTCTCATGGACGGCGTCCGATGCCGCTGCGAAGTGTGTTTCGGACACTCTGGTCAAGCCGGCCACGCAGGGAACATCGACCCTGCTCCGGAAGTACTCCAGGATGCGCCCGGCCTCCCCGAAGGTCTCCGGGGGCGAGCCGTCCACCATCAGGACAAAGCCCAACGTACCTTCGGAGATCGCCTTCCACGTGAACTCGAAGCCCTCCATGCCCTGGGTCCCGAAGAGGTAGCTCATGGTATCAACGGAGATGGTGATGCGCCCGGGATCCATCTCTACCGCGGCGCCGGAATTGCCCTTTCCGTTCCCGTCCACACCCCGTTCGCTGAAGGCCAGGGCCGTCTCGCCGATCGCCTCGACGGAGCTGGCCTTGCCGGCTCCCCGCGGTCCCGTGACCACTATATCTAAGGTCCTCAAGTTAAGCCCCTCACCGTTTCTTGAGTCCGTCTATGAGCTTGTTCAGCAGCCCTTTGCTGACCTTCTCGGGCTTAGTTTTCTTGCTCTTGCCCGGGGTTGCCGCCTTATCGGGTTTCGCCGGCTCCTCTCCGGCGGCTGCAGGGGCTTCCTTGATCTTGCGCGAGGGAATGCCGGCAGGAGCGCCCGTCAATTCCGCGAGTTCGCGTTCTAGTCCGAAGGAATCAGAGTAGAATTCCTCAAAGGTATCTTCACCCGTGCCGGCCGGCGAGAGCGTATTGGGCGGCGGAGGTTCCCGGCCGGCAACCGGCGCGAAATATTGACTAGGCGGCGCCAGGTCCGGTCCGCGGGATTCATCGTGGAAGACGACGTCCAGGTCGTTCTCCAGAACGGCATCACCCGAAGTTGCAGGCTCCCCGGTCATGGATGGCGCCATATATACCTCCGGAACCTCGGGCTCCGGGGCAAATTCGGCGCGCTCCGACTCCGGTTCTGCCGGCTCTGCAAATGAAACGTAGGATGCCTCAAAGCCCTCCTGTTCCTGGGCTGCATCTTCTCCGGGCGAATACCCGAAGGCCGTCTCTTGCTCGGATTGCGGCTCGTACGCCCGTTCTTCTTCATCCAGCGAACGATAGGAATAATCGTCCATCGTAGCCTGCCGGCTCTCCTCGGCATCCGGTGACGGGAATATGGTGACGTCTCCCGGCGCGGGCTCCGCCCCAGCGGCCGGCTTCACCGGCAAGCTGAAGAAATCGTCCATGAAGGGCGGCGGGCTATCCGCCGCTTCAGGCTCTTCAATAAACGTTTCATCAAGCCGGCCCAGCTCTGGCGGCTCTTCCGAGAGAACCGCCTCCCGGGCATCCAGCGGGTCCACACTGGACAGCTCCTGCTCGGCCTGCACGGGCTCCTCCACCGTATCAGGTCTTGCTTCGGCCGGGAGTTCGGGGCTCTCCGCCCATGAGGGGAAGGACCGTACGACTAGCCCGTCTTCCTGCTCGTAAGTCTCCGGCAGTTTCCGTTCCATTTCTGCAAGACCATCTTTCGTCGCCTGCAACTCGGATGGATCCTGGTCGGCCGGGGCCTCCGCCCGCTCCTCCGCCATCTCCGGGATGGCCTGCCAGGGCTCCTCAACCGGCGTATCCGCCACGCCCTCTAAATCATGGATATCCTCGAGAAATTCTTTCTCGAGCATGTCTATGTCGGCGACCTCGGGGCCCGGGGCATCGGGGCCCACCGCTATCTCTTCCAGGCGCTCGAGCGGGCCGAAGTCGGACTCCGGCTTGCCGTGTCCTTTGCCTTCCCCCGCCGACTCGAGCTCCAGGGGCACGGCGGGGTTCTCCGCGATCTCCGGACCCGCTGCTGTAAGATCCACGGGCGCATAATCCAGCGGCTCCGCCGCGGTGACATCCGGCCGTACCGCTGGAGCCTCTACCGTCGAACCGGATTCAATCCGCTCGGCCATGGCCTCAAGCGGATCGGCCGCCTCCGCCGCAGGGACCGGCTCCGTTGAACCGGGAAGGTCACGGCTACCGTCGCCGTAACGCATCTTGCGAAACGCTATGCGTGCTTCCGCTGCCTGGTCGCTTCGGAGCATATTCTCATCGGTCCGGGCAGTTATTCCCAATTCGGGGATTTCCTCGCCGCTCTCCTGGACCTCCGTCTCTACATCATCGAGATCGATGAGCTGGTCGATCTTGGCCTTCAGGCTGTCAAACTCGGCCAGCCTGCTGTCAACATCCACACTGATATCGAAGTCCGTGGCCCCTTCCAACACCAGGGCCTTCAGCTCCTCCAAAACCTTGGCGCTCATGGGAGCTGGGCCGGGCCTTCGCGCTCGCGCCGGCTGCAACGCCTCCGCCCCGGCAAGCGTCTCGCCTTTCCGGGTAACGGGCGCCGTCTCGCGGGCTTCTTCGGACCCGGCGCCGGACTGGCCCGCAACCGCCCCAGCAGCCATTTCCGTCTCTCCCGGCTCTTGCGGCTCGGCGGTGGCGGCTTCGATCTCGGCCGCCGCCGGCTCCTCTTGCGCTTCCCCCTCGGACACCTCGAAAACTGGACCGCTGGTCGCTTTAGCCGCCTCTTTCAACAGCTCCTCCATCTCGGAGATCTTGGTGGCAGCTGCGAGTTCGCGGCTCTCCTCCTTGGTCAGAGGTTCGGGTGCAGGCGCCGGCGGAGAGCCGGGTGTGTAGAGGGACTGCACCCTCTCGAGCAGCCCTTGGGTGAGCAATTCATAAAGGACTTTACAACTTTTCATGCTGCTGAAAGCCGTCGCTTCCGCGATGTCCCTCACCGAGCGGCGGCCATCCACGAAAGTGAGGGCGACCCACTGATCGGCCGTGAGGTTTATGCTACTGGAAGCCCGCGTCTTGAGGGGCGCCATCTTGAAAACCACTTCCATGCTGGGGATCTTCTCAACTATGCGGCTCCACTCGTCCAGACGGCGGGAACCCTCCATAATCAGCTCTTCCGTTCCTATCGCGAGCCCGATATCTTCATCCGGAAAAAGAACCTGGGTCATGAACTCGAAATCCGCCTGGTCCCAGCGGAGCAGTTCGAAGACCGCTTCCTGTATCTGTTCCTCTACGAAGATCTCCAGTTGGGATCGGGTGATAAATCCGAGCTGGATCAGCAGATCCCGCAGTAGGACGCAGGAATCCTCTTTGGTCTGCTTCTCGAGGGCTTCGTGCACCTGTTCCCAAGTGACTATGCCGGCCTCTATCATCCTCTCGCCCAGGGGCTGTTGGTTCCAGTTCTCGGTCGCGAAGAAAACCTCGCCGTTGCGGAAGCAGACGTACCCGCGTGCTTCACCCAGGGTGAGCATGAGGGTGCCGCTCTTCTTGCTCAGGTTGAGCAGCTTGAAGAGATCGGGGAGACTGAAATCCCTAAGGCTTCCTTTTAGCGCCATAACCTCGCCTTCCGCTGCCGGACCGTCTAGTCCATCAAACGGAGGCGTTCCTCCTCTGAATCAGCGGTTCCCGGGCCTCCTTGCGCCTCACGGGGAGCCCCATTAGACGGCATCCTTCCTGGCCTTCTCTTGACTTTATCGACATCCCAATCTAGGGATTTAGCGCGGCCGTCAACTTCACCTGATCTGGCCGAAAAAGGCAGGTTGGTGCGTGACTAATGTGCCCGGGGACAGCGATTCCGTCAGCTTCGACCCCGAAAAGGTCTGGCTATGCTCGACCGGGAGAGGCCCCGGCTCTTCGCGAACGCGCCCACGGGTTGGAAGATTATCTGCTCCCATCTGGAGATTATGGAGCCAGGCCTCTACGACACCCGTTCGGTGCGCATCCTGCCTACCGGCGGCGGCGTAACCCGGCAGCCCCCAAGGGGGCGCTCAAGCATTTCCACCGGGCCATCATCTCGGACATGTTCGGCCAGACGGAGATGACCCCGGTCAGTTCCTTCCGCCTTGACGCGGCCAGGACGAAGTAGAACAGGGTGAGGTCGGTGAGATAATCTTCAAGGGCCAGACCATCATGCGGGGTTATTAAGGAGATGCCGCAAAGGCCGCTGCTGCCATCGCGACGGCTGGTTCCCCAGCGGCGACCTCGGCTATATCGACGATGACAAGGATATCCGGGTCCTGGAGCGCAGATCCGAGTGCATCAACACGGGGCGGAGAAGGTCTTCCCCTCGGAGGTGGAGGATATCCTGGAAACACAACCGCTGCTGGCCCGGGCCTGCGCCATCGGCGTGCCCCATAAGAAGTGGGGGCATGCGGTGCGCGCCGTGTTTCAATTCGAGGGGGGCGCCACGGCCGCGGAAGAGGATAACCTCGGATGGACATGCGACCATATAGTGGGCTTCAAACGGCCCAAGTGTCCCTTCCCATAAATACGGTGACGCACCGAGGGCGTCTAGGCACCGCGCTCCCGTGGCGCGCGACCGAAGTCGTACTCTTAGTACGTCGAGGGAGTGGAACACAGCCGGCGTGGATGGATTGGCGTTCGAATGCCAGCGTATTTATGGGAAGGGACACAAAGTCCATCATCTGCGTGGACGACCTCCTTAACGCCGGTGGGCAAAGTGATGCGCAAGGCGATAATGGAGACCTACGGGAAAGCAGAAAGGCCCGCCTGAGACTGGCGGCGATTAACAGAAAGGTCAGAACCTCTTGTTAACCTAGGGCTGCTCGTTCTTCACGCGTAGGAATTCGTCGTAGGACCTGGTGAAGAAGTGGCTGCCGTCGGTGCCCGTGGCCAAGTAGTAGAGGTAGTCCACCTGTGCGGGGTTCAATGCGGCCTGCAGGCTCGCGAGACCCGGATTGCAGATGGGCCCGGGTGGCAGCCCGAAATGCCGGTAGGTGTTGTAGGGAGATTCCACCTTCAGATCGTCGTAGGTAATATCCTGTTTCCACGCCGGCTGTCCCGGCAATCGCGCCAGCGCGTACTGCACCGTCGCATCGATCTGCAGCATCATCCCCCCCGC
>JAHEXQ010000042.1 GCA_023252035.1 Actinomycetes bacterium | reverse complement strand
ATGGCTTTCGCCAAATCCCAGATGGCGGCCAAGATGAGGCAGCGTTACCCCAAGTGTATGTCGCCGTGCATGAGGTCTGCGAGAAGGCGGGGACCGGAGGCCGCCAGCGACCATCCACGCGCCAGAGGTGATTCGAGAAGAGACGGAACGAATGGCTGCTGAACGGTTCCTGGCAAATCCGCCTCCCGGGAGAAAAGATAACCAGGCGGGAACCTGCTTGCGCGGTTCCCGGGCCATTGAAGACCGCGTGCTGCTCAAGAATTTTTCCGGGCCGATGTTTAGCCCGGCTCGTTGAAGAAATAAATAAGGTAACACTGCGGATACCGATCATAAGGAGGGGTTGGAGTGGACGATCCGAACGATTTCACTAACATCTTTGGGCCTAGCGATATAAAGCCCTTTGGGATCAAGAATAGAATAGCCTTCGGCCCTCGCGGTCCGGTATTCGCCTTGATACTCAACACCTCTAAGAAAAGCCAAAACGGCCTTTACTAGGATCTAAAGGGGTGCGGAGGGGATGGCAAGATTGGGGCGCTCGACCTGACAGGAGACGCCGCCTTGCAGAGGGGGTCGGGGAGGCTGTCCTAGAGCGTCATCTGGTCGGACGCGAGCTACAAGGGGGAGCAATATGGAGATGAGAGCGGTAGCCAAGATAAAAGACCTGCAGCCCGGTGCGAAAAAGGAGATCGAGCTGGATGGAGAGAGCGTGCTTCTGGTGAGCGCGGAGGGTGGTCTCTACGCCGTTGGAAGCCGCTGTACGCATCTGAATATGCCTCTGGCCCAGGGTATCATCAAAGGAAGCACCATCACCTGTGCCTACCACGCATCTCAGTTCGACCTGACCAATGGCGAGGTTCTAAAGGGACCGGCAAAAAAACCGCTGCCTACTTATGAAGTGAGAGTGGAAGGCGAGGACATACTGATAGGGAGCAAGAACCAGTGAGAAGATCGAAAGGAGAAAGATGGCATGGGAAGTTTAGTCGAGGTGGCAAGAACGGCAGAAGTCGGCGCGGGTAGCATGAAGGGGATTGAGGTCGAAGGGAAGAGGATACTCATAGCCAACGTGGATGGGAATTTCTACGCAGTAAGCGATGTGTGCGGCCATCAGAAAGCGAGACTCTCCAAGGGGAGCCTGGATGGCAAGACGATTACCTGCCCTCTGCACGGAGCCCAGTTTGATGTGGAGAGCGGCCAGGTGCTAAGGGGCCCCCAGATGATGCAGTTGCCCGGCGCCGAAAGCATGCCCAGTGAACTGCAAGAAGCCATGGCCAAGATCGGGGAGATCATCTCTGACGTGGATACCGAGCCCCTCAAGACCTATAAGGTGAGCGTGGAGGACGGCGCGATAAGGGTGGAAGTCTAAGGTTGGGATGCTGGCGAAGGAAGCCATTATATCGGAGGGGCCTGACCTCGGCCGCCAAACCCCTTAGGCCCTTTAAAGCCTTTGGCCAACCGGCCTCCTTCCGCCGGAGATAATACGGCACGCCGGCTGCGTTGATCTGCATGATGCCGGGCAACAACTTCGATTCGCCCTCTCGCACCTGCGGCAGGATCATGCAAGAGATTAGCGGCAAGCAGTTCGGGGTTGTCTCCTGGGCCTTTAGCTTCGCAAGCCATGCGGACATAGCGCTCCAACTGCCTGACGAAAGGTCACAGATCTCTCGGACGCGACGCGGCGAACCGATATGGGAGAACAGAAGCAATTCAGGTCTTGAAGTTCTCCAACTGGCCTGCGCTGGCTAGGGAGAGTTCCAGGTCGCATTCCAGCGGTGGCGTGGACGGGAAACCGTGGCCGCTCTCCTTGATAAAATGGCCCAGGAAATCCCCGCAGAAAAGGGTCCGGCACCTTGTTCCAGAAAGGTGAAATGCCCGCCCCGTGGTCAACGTCGATTAGTTTTCCCCTCGTGTTGCCTCATCGATGAACGCTACCATCTATTTCAACCTCTTTTTCCTGGAACAAGGACCCACCAAACTCGGAATACGTTGATTCCAGGCGACGGTGCCGGTAAGCGGAAAGAGAGCTGAGTTTACCGGTAAGCGAGCACCAGGCCATCATCCTCTGAATCCTGGGTTAGCGCAAATACCAGTTCGCGTGCCATGACCTGACGCCATTCTTCTAAGCGCCGCTGCGGTGTCTTGAGTTACCCGCTGCTGAACTGTCCGGGGTAGCGGCTGGCCAGCCCCGATCAAACAAGGACTTCGCGGTGGCATCGGGGCTCTCTCCGAGCCAGGGGAGAATCTCGGGCCAGGCCGCCTCCAAAGGGTCTTTGCGCGTCCGCCGGTACCTGGGTTTTTCCCGAGATTTGCGATGCGTGGGGCGGATTTCACCCGCCCACCACAGCCGCGGTAGTCGCCAAAGGAACTCATCGAGGTCAGCGCTGCCCCGGGCTATCCGCGCATCCCGGGGATGCGATGGCAGCCAGGGCGGCCTGGGCTTCACGAATGCGGTGCAGGAAAGAAGCGTGACGAAAAAGGAGTTCTCGCAGCGGTTTCGATTTGGTTACGAGAAGGGCATGAACCCACCCTTAGCTGCAGAAATAAGCGGCACGCCCGGAGGTAGTCAAATCCCCAATCTACGCAGGGGAACGGACGCAATTCGGAAGGCCCATCGGGAGATCCCGGCTCATCCAGGAGATGCTCCACGACACGAAGGCCTTGGCGGTTACCTCGCGCCTGCCCGGGCAGCATGCGCTTCAACCGGTCCTCAGCGGGAATGCCCAGACCCGCCCGGCGTCCTCGCTGGCCAGGTACTAGGCTATGCCGCAGTGAGGGTAACCTACGATGGCATTCAGATCCACGGTGGAATGGGGCTCTCGGACGTGTATCCCCGAGAGGCATTTCCGAGACGCCAGGATGTTGACCACCCCCGCCGGGACCGGCGATATCCGGAAACCGGTGGCGGGACGCGAGCTTCCGGACACCGGTTTTTCCGCATACGCGTAAACCCGCGACTAATGGTTTCAGCAATCTTGCCGAAAATTGTATAGGGAGGCTCAGGCACAAAGGCGACCTAATGATGAAATCGTACGAAGGAACTAATACACGGCTAAGCGGACTAAGCGTCAAGAGGGGAAAGGGCCCGGATATGGGATCGAACACCGCTGCGCAAAGGGCTAGCAGCATACGATTACGGAGAGAGTCGCTCGTGCTGTACGGAAAATGCGTGGCTACGGCAATGCCTATCGGCCTTGCTGGGGTCATAACGATCTCCTACCTTGTAGCGCACACCGGGGCAAATGTCATATTGCTGAGCTTCATCATCGGCATTCCGGTCGTCGCTCTCGCAACATTGTCCGCCGTTGCATATGCCGTCAAGACCTATATCATGCCGTTGCTGAGCATCGATGAATTCGCCGCCGAGCTGCGGAGCAGGAAGTTCGGAGTTCTAAAGGATTTGAAGGGTGCTGGGGTCATGCGGGGAACTGCCGAGACCATGAACGGGCTGAGCACGGCCCTTGCCGAGTTCTTGCGAAGGAGCACAGAGGCAGCCGAGGAGGTCTTTTCCGCCAGTTATAACACCCTTAACATTTCGGAGGATAGTTCTAAGGTTGCAATAGACATATCGGAGGCGATCGCGAGTTTGGCAAAAGGCGCGGAGGACCAGGTCACAAGCGGCCTTAAGGCGGAGGCGGCGACGGATGAGATCTACGAGCGTTTGACAGAGGTGCGAGATGTATCCGGCAAGGCTAGCGATTTCCTCGATCAGCTAAGGCTGACAGTCAAGAATGGTGCGGAGAGCGTGGAGAAGGTAGCCCAAGGCATGGAACAGATCAAAAGCGCCCTGAAGGTGTTAGAGGAGTTCGTGGAACATCTTGATGAGCAATCGGAGCAGATAGGGATCATTGTCGAGGTCATATCCTCTTTTGCGGATCAGACGAACATGCTCGCACTGAATGCGGCTATTGAAGCGGCCAGGGCAGGAGAAGAGGGGCGAGGTTTTGCGGTGGTGGCCAGCGAGGTGAAGAAGCTTGCGGAGGGGTCTGCTGAGGCGGCCAACGAAATAGAAACCCTGGTGAGGGGCATTCGTAATGGAATAGATCGAGCGGTGAAGGCCATGAAGGAAGAAAATGCAAAGGTCGAACAGGGATGGAGAATGACAGCGGAAGCTCAGTCGATGCTGTCCGAGATCCGCGAAGCTTCGGTAACCGTCTCCCGGCTAGTGGAAGCTGTTTCCGAAGCTTCCGAGCAGGTGGGCCCGTCCAGCGAGAAGGTTCGGGTAGGCATAAAGGATATCGTACGGGTTTCCGAGGAGGGCTCCGCGAATCTGCAAGAGGTTACGGCGTCCGTTGAGGAGCACAGTGCTTCCATGGAAGAAATCGCGGCGAGGATGCACGAACTGCAGGAGATGTCATCAAAGCTCAGCGATTTTGCTTCTTCATATGCCCCTTTGTAGAGTTCCTTGGCCACTGGGTCTTTTCTGGCAGACCTGCGTGCGCACAATATCTTTTCGAGCGATCCAGCAAGTTGGATCGCTGCACCCCGACAACATGAAAGTTCAATGCCCAGGTTGGATGTTTCCTTAACTTCGCATACGTTCAACTTCAGTGCGTTTTTGTGGGGTAGCCGCTGGAATTTGAGCATAAACGCCGCTCCACGCGGCTGCAATTTCGGCCGATCGCGCACAACGGAAAAGGAGCGCGGCATGAATCAACTCCGCCGCGCTCCTATGCCTTTGAATGGCTACGCTAACTCTTGGCGAGCACCCTCTCCAACTTCCACAGGCCTAATGCGCATCCCGCGATCACCAGGATAAGGAGCGCCATTGCCAATAGGTTGGCCCCGGTGAAAGGCAGAGCTGCAAAGGGTCTGGATGAGACCGGAATGCTTCCACTGGGCGCCTGCACGACCTCTGCTGATGTCGGGGCAGGGGCAGGGGCAGACTTTGCCTCGGTAGATTGACTCTCCTCCGGTTCCGGTTCAGCCGATGCCCCAGAGATTGGCGCAAAGACGCCCATAACCGACCCCAGCGCCGAGCCTAACATATCCAGCAGCGGCTGCGAAAGTTTTATGATGGGCGCAAGAATGGGCTCCAAGAGCCCCATCCCGTCCATCAACAGGCCCATGACGGGCCCCAAAAGCGGCGTCGCAATGCCCATAACTGTGCTCAATAGAGGCCCAAGAACGGGCGCCAAGAGCTCCATCCCGCCCATCAACAGGCCCATGACGGGCTCCAAAAGCGGCTGGAGCAAGGGTCCCGCTACGCCGACCAGTCCTTTCAAGAAGGGATCCAAGGAATCCAAGACGGGCCCAAACGTCGTCAGCAGCGAGGCGCTCTGCACGCTCTCCGGGATACTCGCGACCACGGAAACATCCGCTGCGCTCGGGCTGGCCGGGCTATTTCCTCCCGTAACCGCGGCGGCGACAGAGCCAAGGAGGTTGTTGCTGGTGTCAATGATAGTGTTTTTGATACCAGTGAGGCCCTCCTCGACCGATCCGAGCAGGGTACTCGTAGTGCCTCCGTCCACAATTCCCTCGATGTGGTCTTTGAACTCGCCGATTGCGTTCTCGGCCCTCTCCTTTAGCTCCTGCAATCTTACGAGGATACCCGAGCCTGCATCCTCACCCGACGACGTCCCCGATGCCCATGCCAAGCTGGACATAGCCACGAAGACCACCATCACAAGAAGGGAGCAAATCGCCATCCTGTTTTTTCTTCCGAGCATAACCCTTCTCACCTCCGTCTCTCGTTTACCTCCTGGCTTACTTATTCTTTGCGGCCGTTTTTCCACCCTCCTCTATATCGGCCTCCTCTATATTAAGAACGAAAACCCTGCAAAAAACCCCTCCCTCAAGATAAAAAGTCACGCATTCGAAACATAGATATAGATGGAGTCGCGGCACGAAAATACGGGGTAGTGCTTAAAGGCGGGACGCGCCATAGAATTTTCCATATCCCTACAATTCGCATAGCCGCCCTTTGATGCAGATATTCTGCCATCCGCAGGCAGGTGATGAAGCTAGATGCGGAGTTCTCCTCTTCCCGCGATGCTCCTTCCGATTGCGCACGCAAGCCATCCATTTTCACCATGTTCGAAGAAGCATTGGCCTTCGCGAGTTTAGGACCCCTTCCCTGGTGTTATTCACAACAAAATCCCCGAAGTCTCTTTTCGCAGGCGCGGCGGTGTGAGTTTCGCACCTCGGGCGGGGGGCATGGCTGTGGTGCGTGAAGACCCAGCGGGCCACGATCTCGTGGATTCCCACGCCCCGGTTCTCCAAGAAACCCGGGCCGTCCTTTCCTTGGCCGCTCGCCTCTCCGCTGCGCCTGCTGTGGCGGCGCAGGATATCTTGCGGATTCCGAATCCCGCTCGCTCCTGCCCGAAATCGCCGAGGGCCTGATACGCGCTCCTTCCACGGCGCCCTGAACGCGCGACCTTTCAAGGGGCGCAGACCGGGCGCAAGGTCAGGGGAAAGTGCGAAACTCCATAGGATCGGCTATTTGGCTATTTGCGAAAAGTCTTCGTAGGGCATCAGAATTCCTGGCAATACCGGCTCGATAAGCGTCCCCACCAAGCTCAAAAGCGGGCCAGCTACACCCATAAGAGCCCCCACGGCAGGCATGAGGACCGCGTAGACCGGGGAAAGCGCCGGGTCGAGCAACTGTATGCCTCCCAGCAGCACAAGGACGATCGGCTTGGCCCCCTCCATGATAAGGTCAATAGCTGATTGTGGGGTTGGCTGGTCCGCCTCCTTAACTCCGTTGCCCGCTATGGAAGGGACACCAGCGGCACTGGGGAGAGAGATAATACTATCCACCTTCCGCACCAGGCCTTGCGGGCCGGGAGTATCCGGCTCAAAGCAACCCAAGGTCACTTGCTCCTTTACCACCGCAACTTCACCCGCAACTCCCGGCACGCATTCACTCAAGGATTCGTTTTCGTCATTACCCATGCCTGCGAGCGGACTCTCGCTCTGGATACCGAGAACAATGGCCTCGATTCTTCTCATGAGGTTTTGCATCCGGTCCGTGATTTCCCTACCCCGACTTCTGTCTTGAGCCAATGCCGCGCTTGACGCGCCTAGAATCAGGGCCATAGAGAGAAAGCAGCAAACCAGAAGTTGGCTTTTCTTTGACATCATCTTATTCCCACCCCTCTTCCCCGGCACTCAACAAGAATATCGTCATTCACCCTCAAATAGATCCGCCCCGATCAAGCGCACATGCGCCATAATAGGGGTATCAACCAATCCGAAGTAGGGGACGTTCTCAAAGACCACGATGTAATCCCAGACAACCTGGGAGAGGGCTCCTTTCCTGATGATCCTGTCCAGGAGCTTTGATAGCAGTTCCGGGCCCAGCCCTTCCACCAAAGATACGATGCTGTCCTCGCTTTTCCTGATTACCGAGGCGATAGCGGGCGGGTCCGTATGGGCCAAAGCCTCGGACAGAAACGAGTAGTTGCTGTTAACCGCCTCCCCTATCACCCCTGCGTCCAATTCCCTCATAATGGCCGTAATAAATGCTCCGCTGGAGTTTACCGCCTGGGCCAGCGCTGCGGGATCTAAGGAAGAAAGCAGCCCAGCAACAAATCCGGGGTTGCCGTTGACCGCCTGCGCCAGAGTGCGGGCCGACAAGGCCCCCAGCATGCTCGACAGAAAACCTGGATTTTGATTTATGCCTTGCGCCAGGACGGACGCATCCAGCGTCCCCAGAAGGCGTGAAAGCCAAGCGCAAACATCGGGCGAACTCAGTGTCCGCGCCAGGCCTGAGGAGCTAAGGTTCTCTACTATCCCTCTTAGAAAGGATGCGTTTTGATTGATCGCCTCCGCGATGACCGCAGGGTCTATCCTTCCCATAATCCTGCTGATGAAATCGCCGCTGGCATTCATGGCCTCGGCTATCACGGCCGGATTCAAGGTCCCCACCAAGCTGGTGAGCCATCCTGAATTGGCATTTACTACCTCAGACAACATCGCAGGATCCAGCCTGGAGGTAAGCATAGCGACGAAGTCCAGGTTCCGGTTAATCGCTCCGGCTATGGCATTGGCGTCCAGTAAAGGAAGCAAATCTGATACGAATTGAGGATTTGAGTTCACCACATCCGCTAACATGCCGGGGTCGAGCTTGGGCACCAGGGAGGAGACGAATTCCTGGTTTGAGTTTACGCCCTGAGCCAGGACCCGGGGTTCCAACTCGCCCACCAGTTTGCCCACGAATTCCCGATTTTCGTTGATTGTGGCGGCGAGGATCCCCGCATCCACCTCGCTTGCCAGGCTGGTTAAGAACTGCGGGTTTTCCTTGAGCCCTAGAGCCACTTCCTCCGGCTTCAGGGTAGACATGACTCCCGAGATCAACTTTCCCTTGTTTAGAGCCTTCCCTGCCTGGGGTCCCAGGGGATTGCGCTTGGTCAATCCTAAGGCCCCCACTACGATCAGGATCAGGACCTCGGCTATAACCACTATATTGAAAACTCTCTGCGTCCTCCGGCCCAGCAGCATCGGTATTAAGCCTTCCTTATTGCTCTTTAACCCAGCGGGCACTGGTGTATCTCAAGGACCCCTGGATCTCCAGCGTACCTATCAGGGGAAGATTCTCGAACACAAACATGCCATCGAGAATGATCCTGTTGCCTCCGCTCTCTCTTAGAATTCTGTCAACCAGCCGGGCAAAGAAAGTCCCGTCTAGCTGGTTTATGCTATCGATGATCATGTCCACGTTTGTGGCCGCGGCCCCGCCGACCACCTGCGGATCCAGCGCCGCCAAGAGGGCTGAAAGAAAGCCCTGGTTCGCGTTTACCGCGGAAGCCACAACTTCTGGATCGAGCCTTCCTACCAAGCCGGGCAGGAAATCCCCGGAGCTGTTCACAGCAAACGCCGAAACCTTGGGATCGAGTTCCGCCAGTATCGCGGAAATGAAGGCGGGATTGCCATTCACAGCCCCCGCAACCACCGAGACATCTAGGGCCGGCAGGAGGGCCGCCGCAAGAGGCGGATTGGCGTTGACCACCCCCGCAATTGCAGCGGGATCCAGCTCAGACAGAAGCCCCGAGGCCCAATTCAGAACCTCTGAGGAATTCACCAGATCAGCGATAGTCCCGGCGTCTATCCCAGCTATCAGATCAGCCGTCATTTGTGAGTTCGCGTTGGCCGCATCAGCAAGAACCCGCGGATCGATCTCCTCAATAGTTGAGGCAAGAAAGCCCCCGTTCTTGTTGATCACCTCGGTCAATTTCTCCGCGCTGAGCATGCCGAGGAGGCTGGAAACCCAATCGGCGTTTCGCTCTATCGATTTTGAAAGCACCATGGGGTCGATTCCCGCCAAGAGCGTGGCAACAAATCCAGGGTCGGCATTTGTTACGCCCGCTATCACGGAGGCGTCCAGGTGAGGTATCAGGTCCGCGATATATCCCGCGTTCACGTTAACCACGTCGGCGATCACCTTGGGATTGAGGGAAGGTATGAGCTCCGCCATAAGTTGGGGGTTGGAGTTGACGGCTGACGCCAGGGCCTCTACATCGAGCTTTTCGATGATAGCCGAAAGGAAGAATCCGCTCTCGTTGACGACCTGCGCGAGGCTAGGCACATCGAGCTCGGATATCAACTCATCTACGAACTCGGGGTTCTCAGCCAGGGCGATGGCTACCTCCCTCGGCTCAAGGGTGGACATAGTGCCTGATACCATCCCCCCCCGGCTCAAAAGGCTTCCGGATACCGATCCCAGGGGGCTCTCCTCAGGGATAAACAGCAGCGCTCCCAGGGCTATTATGGCGACCAGGCCTATGATCGCTATCACGTTTATCGCTATCTGCGGCCGCCTTCCCAGCACCACTCCTCCTATCTCGCACCAAAAACGTGAGAGCCAACTAGCCTCAGACTTATGGGGACAGGCCAATCCAGGTATCCGAGCAAAGGCAAATTGCTCGTGTATAGAACGCCGGTGATATTGAAAGGCCATACCTGATAACCAAACGGCCCTTCCTTGGCAGTAAGATCCAGGATCCTGGACAGCGCTTGCGCGCCCATGGCGTTTACGATACTAGCGATATTCTCCTCCGCAGACGTTATCATCGGAGCAAGTGCGGCCGGGTTCAGATAGGCCAAGACCCCGGAAAGGAAGGAAGGGTTGCGGTTGGTCACCGCAGCAACCGTGCTCGCATCAAGGTTTTCCATAACCGCACTCAGGTATCCCGGATTCGAGTTCACCGCCTGAGCCAAAGCTGCCGCATCCAGGTGGGCGAGCAAATCAGCCGCAAACCCCGGGTTGGAGTTGACGGCATAAGCGAGCGTCGAAGGAGACAGGTTTCCGAGCAGTCCCGATATAAACCCAGGATTGCTGTTCACCAGTTGGGCCAGGGCAGGAGCATCGAGTTTTCCCATTAGCGCCGTACCCCATTCAGTCACCTGGGGCAAACCGACGGTTTGGGACAGGGCGGCTGGATCCAGTCCTTCGATCAACCCCTTCATGAAGGACATGTTCTGGTTGACCGCCCCCGCAAGAGCTGCCGCATCCATGTTTCTCATGGCGGATACTATAAAGCTGCTGTTCTCGTTCACCACCCGGGCCAGAGAAGCAGGATCCAAGCTCTGAAGCAGGCTCTTCACCCATTCCAGATTCGCATCTACCACCTGAGAGATAACCGCAGGCTCCAGGGCAGACATTACCATGGAGATAAAATTGGAATTCTTGTTAACAGCCCCGGCTATGGCTTGCGTGTCCAGCAAAGGCATGAGTTCGGATATGAATTGGGGGTTTTGGTTCACGGAATCAGCCAGCATGCGGGGATTAAGCTCGGGCACCAGGGCAGAAACGAATTCCTGGTTGCTGTTTATCGCATCTGCGAGGGGAACAGGATCTAGAGCCCCCATCAGCCTGGTACCGAAATCTGGATTCGCGTTCACGGATCTGGCCAGGCTCTCCACGTCCATCTCTTCAAGGAGCTCGGAGGCAAAATTCGGGTTGTCTTTGAGCGCTAAAGCGACTTGTTCCGGTTCCAGGGTGGACAGGACCCCTGATATCATCTGTCCCTCGCCCAAGACCCGGCCCGAAAGAGAACCAAGCGGGCTGCGCTCGGGGATCAGGTACAGCAGGCCTAGAACCAGCAAGGCAACAATCTCGATGATCACTATGATATTCACCGCTGATTGGACCTTGCTCCCGAGCATCACGTGCTCTTTGGGTGGCGCTTTCTTCTCATGCGAACGCTGGTTTTCCTGCCCGTGCACGGTCCCTCCTTACAAATTCTCGGATTTACATACGGAGGGGCCGTCAAAAACCCTTATGTTGTGGGTAGCACTGCCCATGAGAACGATGCAAGATCTTGCCGGCTGCCGCGCCCTTTCAGCCAAGTAGCCCAAGACCCGGAGCGGACCAGGAGGCTACAACCAGAGCGGCATGATCGTAGCGGTCAACCTGCGAGCAACGTGAACCGGAAGGCGCCGGCCCGCTGCCCTTGCGGCGGCTCATACCAGATCCGGGCCCTGTGGCCGGATACGATCTCTTTCGCGATGTAGAGCCATGCCTATGCGCGGCGTGGAACGGCGCATAGCGTCTCCTCGCTGAAGCATCTGTGAAAAGCGAACTGGCGGGTTTTCAGCTTTGCACGAGCACGGCTCAAGCGGCCCTCAACGCTCTTGGTCGTCAACCCCAATTTGTTGGCTATCTGCTGGTAACTGAGGCCTTCGATTTCCTTCAAGCGAATAACATCGGCATAGTGAGGATTCAGTTCGCTGATCATCCTCTGAATCTCGCCTTTGGATATCTCGGCCAGGATAGCCTGTTCCGGATCGTCCGTCTGCAAGGGCTTGGGCATCAGCTTGGCATCATGGAGGCTTTCCAGGGGGATCGCCATTCTTGGTCTTCTTGCCTTCTGGCGTATGTTATCGATCAGCAGGTTTCTGGCAACCTTGAAGAGCCAGTTCCTTATCTGCTCTTCGGTCTGCAAGGTATCGCCGAAACGCAAAAACCTGCAAAAAACCTCCTGGGCCAGATCCTCTGCACTTTCGTGGCCTAGACCGTTTCTCCTAAAATACCGGTACACTTTCTTGGAGTAATCTTCGTAGATCCTGGTGAGGGCTTCTTCGGACGGCAGCAGGACCTTCCCCCGTTCTACAGCGATCTCTTGCTGATCCACCATCAGGGCCCCCTTTGGCTTTCTCGAACGTGCCCCCTGCTTTTCGTCTACCTAAACCCATCATGCAGGAAAAAATCGCTCTTGTAACGGGATTGATCACTCTTGTAACAGAATCGTTGCAGGCTCGCGCAGGGTATGGCCGGGGGCGGAGAGCCCTTGGTTCATGGGGCCGGAATGGTTGGCCTCTTATCCTCGCGGAACTCCAGAGAACCTCGTACGATGTAGCGATAGGTCGCGGTATGCGGGGGGTGGCAAGCGATGAGGGTGACCATGGGGTCCGGTGTGGGGTCCATCACCTCCACGCGGTCGGGGGTCACTATCTGACTCTCCACCATCCGGTAATGGCTCACGTAGTTGGGGCATTCTATGATGATCTCATCCCCTGGCTCGATCTGGTCTATATGGAGAAGGGGGTGGCTGTAGGTGACGCGGTGCCCCGCGATCACGCAGTTGCCGGCCTCTCCGGGCCAGGCCGTGCCCTGGATGTGTCCGGGTCCCCGGTTGAGATTGGCGCGGTCCTCGGGGTTGGAGAGCTCCACCAGGTAAGCCTCCAGCCCTATCCTGGGGATGCGGATCACCCCCACCACGTCCCCGGGGCGGATGGTCGAGGAGAGGTCTACGCCGATGGGTACCTGCTCCCACTGGTTCGCCAACTGCGATTGGGCGTTTTTCGCGTATATCCACTGGTACAGGAAGTAGCCGGCGATGGCCAGCACGGCCACGATGAGGGCGGCCAGCGAGATGCGAAAAGCCCACCTCACCACGGCCGTCAGCCTCTCCCTTCCCCGCCCGGCGCGGAGCGTGCGGCCCGTTTCTAGGGTATCGGCGGCGTCTACGCTCTTGCCCATCGCCCGGCTCAAAACCCGATGTAGCGGTTGAAGAGCCCGGGGAGGAAGACGCTGATCTTTGCCGAGTAGAACCTGGCTTCGCCCATGAGCTGATCGAACAGCGCCGCGACCCCCTCCACCTCCGCCACCGAACTGGTGGTGGTTATGTTATACACGAAGTCCCCCCGGGTCAGGAGGGTCATGGTAAAAGCGGCCCTGTCCTTTTCCTCCGTTCCCACTATGAAGGCCAGCGTCCTGGCGCGCTCTCCCCCTATGTGCATATCCTTCTCGCTGAAGTCCGTATAGACCCCCTGCTCTTTGAGCTTGGCCAGGTTCTCCTTCACCGTGGCGGCGTTGGCCAGATAGATATCATCCAGGCTCTGGCCCTTGACGGGCATCTCCTCGTAGGAGATGGCCATGAAGGGTGGCTGGGGGGATGCGGATGGGGTATATACGAGGATCAGCTTCTTCTCCGTGTAGTTGGGGCGGAATCCGAGCTCCTGGGGCGATGCGAAGTACAGCTGGTGTACGGGATAGCTATCCGCGGGGATCCTCAGCAGGAGCAGCGCCGCCACCGCGGCGACCCCTACGACCACCGGCAGTATCAGCGCGTAGACCGCCCGGCGCTGGAGCCGCTTGCGCCTCCTGGGCACGCTTTCCTCCCCCTTTGCGGTGAGGGGCACGTATCCCGAGCCGATGGCGGCCGCCATTATCCTCAGGGCCTCCAGGAGGAGGAGGACGGCTCCCACGTAGGCCAAGATCCTCAAGGTCAGTTCCAGCGCGCCGGACTGGGCGATGGCTCGCAGAAGCCCCGGGACCCAGGCGACCGCCATGGGGAGGGAGGCGTACCCCCCGGCCTGGAACAGCTCCGTCCACCTCATACGTACGCCGCCCACCAGCGCACCTATCCAGGTCAGGAGCACGAGAAGGACGAAGATGCCCAGCGAGATGGCCAGCCCCTCCATCACCAGGTCGAACCTCAGGCTCCATTGGCCATAGATGGTGCCGCGCGCGATTATCCAGAACCCTATGGCCGAAGATATCAAGGCCAGCGCCAGAAAGACCCAGGGCAGGCTGCGCGGAACCTCCCGGGCCTTGGCCGCAAAGAACCTCCCGGGGTTGCGTAACAGCGTAGAGCAGAGCCTGGCTAGTTCCACCGTATCCTCTCCTTGCAAACGGGCGCCCGAGTCCTTCTCACCATGTCAAGTAAAGAATAGGCCATGGGGGGCCGCCGGGTCGAGGGGCAGAGGCTCCTGCGCATTGAGCCCTGCGCTCGTGGCCCTTCCCCTCGGGAGAAATGTAGAGCGCGATGGCTTTCTGCCATCGCGCTCTGTCAAGCTATTCAGTTGTACTCCTACCGGCGTGCCGTAAGGAACCTCTCCGTCCTTCTCAGCAGCAACACGCAACCGGCCAGCGCCAGGAGCAGCAGCGCCATGGCTGCCAGGTTGGCCCCGGTGTACGGCAGGGCTGTGGGAGCCGCAGCCACGGGAGCCGCAGCCACGGGAGCCGCAGTGGGCGTAACCGTTACTGGTGCACCCTTAGTCTCAGAGGGTTCCTCTGTCGGTGCCACCGGCGCCTCCTTCGTCCTCTCATCGTGATAGAAGGGGCCTAGCATCTCCAGGAAGGGCTGCGCAAGCCCGTAGAGGATATCGATAACCGCCTGAACTCCTTGGGGGATAAGCTTCGCCCCTGGGAAGATCAGCTCCGTGCTCTTGTCCAGCCCGAGCACGGGTTTGTCTTGCCAGGTGAGGTAGCCGTGTCCTCCCACCACCATGCCGTTTTCCCCTTCCCTCAGGACGAGGCCGGTGTCCAGGCCAACCATATCCAAGAGTTCCACGTCAAAGCCCAGTAGGTCGGCCTTGGCCAGGTTCTTGCCCAGGCTCCCCTCCAGGTACAGCAGGCTTCCTTCGCCCAGGAGCATCCTGGTCAAGAGCAGGCGGGGGATGTCCACCACCAGGGCGATCTCGTTATCCCTGTCCTCGATGTAGATGATGTTGCTAACGCCCTCTATCAGGCCTCCGAACAAGCCGCCGACCCCTCCGAGCAGGTCGCCCTGCAACAGGCTAGACCCTCCTCCATTGCCTCCGCCGAAGATACCTCCGACGAAGTCGAGGGCTCCGCCCATCAGGCCGCCCAACATGTCCATGCCTCCGCCCAGCAGGTCGCTGATGAGACCGGCCGGCTGCACGCCCGGATCGGGAACCACCGAGGAGATGGCGGACGTCCCGGTCGATAT
>JAHEXQ010000183.1 GCA_023252035.1 Actinomycetes bacterium | reverse complement strand
CATAGCCTGTCCGGTGTCCAAGACGCGCAGGCTCTCCAGGGAAAAGTCCCCTATAGTTTCGTGCACTGCCGCCAGGATGGCCTTGATGCGGGGCGCCTTCTGGTGGGATATTCCGCCGGAATGAATGGCGCGCTCAATGGCGTCCACCCGCGCGGCGGCGGCCTGCTCCCAGGAAGGAAACCGCGCCTTCAGCTCGCTGAAGGCGCGGTGGGAGTTCACATCGCTGGTGTTTTGCGATAGGACCGTGCGAATGAGCGTGTCGAGGGGATCCTCCAAGCCCGTGTAGGAGGGAGGTTCCCCATAGTAATCAAGAAGGATGCGGTCAATCTGCCGGATACGCCTGGCCAGCTGCGCACCGGCGGCACTGCTCTCCTCCGCTCTCTTCAACTCGTCAGGCTTTCTTGCTGTCTTCCGCTTTCCCGTAGCTGTCCTGGGCATTGCAGTTCGGGCATTTCTTCGGCTTGCACCGCGAATCTCTCACATAGCCGCATTTCGAACAGACCCATGCTGCCATCGGACGACACCTCCCGGTCCAGACACGCTGTTTGAAAACGCCTAAATATTAGCACGATTGCGACATAACGAGCGCGTCCCCCGGGGTATAATCGAAAGCGGGGCGAGCAGAAAAAACGGTGGTGCGGCGTTGATAGACTAAACACTCGGGATGAAAATATTTAGACGTCAACGCAGGGGAACTCGAGGGGGTGCCAGCGTGACTCGCAAGCAGGACAAGCACGAGCAGATCGTTCAAGCGGGGCTGAGAGTTTTCGCCGCCAAGGGATTCCGCAAGACGTCGGTGGAGGATATCATCCGGGAGGCCAAGGTCGCTCGAGCCACCTTCTACCACTACTTCAAGAGCAAGAAGGACATTTTCCTGGAGCTCACCGGCATGATCCTCGACAACATCTACAATATCGTCGAGAGTGATTTCCAAATCCTGCCTGCCACGGAGAAGGAGACCGTGGAGAGGATGGAGCACTCCCTCCGTACCGCCTTCGAGTACTTCCGCGACAACCAAGCCTTCGCGGCGGTCTATTTCTCTGAAGCTATGGGGATGAACCCCGAGCTCGACTCCAAAGTCATCGAGTTCCAGACACGCTCCTCCCAGCTTGTCGCGCGCGTGGTCATGGAGGGTCAGGCCAAAGGCCAGTTCCGCAACGTGGATCCCTATATCGTGGGCACTACCCTGGCCTTTGCGCCGCAACACATAGCCATACTCTGGATGCTCACGGGTGAGAAGGCGGATGTGACGCAGCTCGTGGCGGCTCTGACCGACTTTCTCGTCTACGGCCTGCTCAAGCGCTAGCCTTTTTTGGGCGAAGCGCTAGGCTTTGCTCCGGGCGCTATCACTTGCGAAGCAGGCGCATAGAGTTGAGGATCACCGCAAGCGAGGAAACCTGGTGCACCACCGCCCCCCAGATCAGGCTCAACGCGCCCCCGGCTGACAGCGCCACCATCACCAGGTTAAAACCCAATGCGAAAACCATGTTCTGGGCGATGATATGCATGGTCCTACGGGACATCGCGAAGAGGAAGGGCAGCTTCTCCAGGTCGTCCGACATGAGGGCGATGTCCGCCGTTTCGATGGCCACGTCGCTCCCCGCCGCCCCCATGGCGATTCCCACCTTGGCCGCGGCCAGAGCCGGGGCATCGTTGACGCCGTCCCCCACCATGGCTACCGAAGCGCCCTGGGCCTCCAGCTCGCGCACCTTGTTAACCTTATCCTGGGGCAGCATCTCCGCGTAGAAGGCATCGATTCCAAGCCTGCGAGCGATGGAGGCGGCTACGCGGCGTCCGTCCCCCGTGAGCATGGCCACAGTCTTGACGCCTCGCTCCCTGAGGCGCTTGATGACCTCCGCTGCTTCCGGGCGCAGCATATCGGCGACGCAGATAGCGCCCTTGTACTCGCCGTCCAGGGCCAGATGGAAGACCGTCTGGCCCTCGTCCTCCATGGCCTCGCGGAACTCATCCGCCTCGGGCGGTATGTCCACTCCTGCCTGCAGCAGGTAGTCCCGGTTGCCTATCTGGATACGGTTTTCAGCTATGCAAGCCGTTACGCCCATGCCCCGAACTGTTTCAAAGGTATCCGGTTCCATGGCCGCCAGTTCGAGCTCCTCCGCGCGGCGGAGGATGGCGCGAGCCAGCGGATGCTCGGACCGGCGCTCCGCACAGGCGGCCTGGGCCAGCAATTCGGAAACGGAGAGCTCTGAGAAGCTCTTCACCTGGGTCACCTGGGGCTCGCCGCGGGTGAGCGTCCCGGTCTTGTCCATGAGGACCGCGTCCAGGCTGCCTATGGCCTCCAGGAAAGCCCCGCCCTTGATGAGGACTCCCGACTTGGCCGCGCGGCCCATGGACGCGACGACCGCCGTGGGCGTCCCCAGGATGAGCGCGCAGGGGCAGGCGACGATGAGCACCGTTATCGCCCGGGTCACCGCCGTATGGGTGTTGTGCGTGACCGCTTGTCCCACGATCCAGACCACGATGGCGATGCCTATGATGATGGGGACGAAGAAGCGCGCGTAGCGGTCGGCCACGCGCTGGATGGGGGCCTTTTCCTGCTGAGCTTCCAGGATGAGGCGGCGTATGTGTGCGAGCTGCGTGTCCTCTCCCACTTGGGTGGCGTGCACTTCTATGTAGCCGGTCTCCAGCACGGTCCCGCTGTAAACGCGGGCACCCTCCTCCACCTCCACCGGGACCGACTCCCCGGTTATGGTCGCCTGGTTCACGGCTCCCGTGCCCGCGGCAACCTCGCCGTCCACGGGAATGCGCTCGCCCGGTCTCACCAGCACGACCTCGTTTCTGTGCACCTGGTCGGCGCCGATGGTCACTTCTGCGCCATTCCGCCGGACCACGGCGCTCTCCGGCGTGAGTGCGATCAGGCTCGTGATGGCCCGCTTGGTGCGGGATACCGTGAAATGCTCCAGGAACTCGCCGAATATCATGATGAAGACGACCGTGGCAGCCTCCAGGTAGGCGCCCAGGGCCACCGCGCCCGCGGCGGCTATGGCTACCAGCGTGTCCACGTTTATGTCCGGCACCATCAGAGTCTTGATCACGCTTCTGAGGATGGGGTAGCCTCCAATGGCCAGCCCCACCAGTGCAAGCACATCCGAGGTCACTTTCTGGCTGTCCCCTCCGATGAGGTGGAGGAGCCAGGAGGTCAGGATAATGAAGCCGGTCGCTCCCACATAAAATGCGAGCCGCTTCTCCAGCCAGAACTGCCGCCAGGACTCGTACGGAGTCTCGCTCACCACATAGCCCGGCTTGGTGATGGCACGCTGGATGCGGTTCACGTCGGTGCGGAAGGGATCGTAGTGTATAGTGGCCGTCTCCATCACGTAGTCCACATTGGCCTCGAGCACGCCCGGCACGTGCTCGATGGAGTGTTCTATGTTCAGGGCGCAGTCGGCGCAGTGCATTCCCTCGATGGGGACGACGAGTTTCTCCCCCGGGATCTCGCGTTCCGAGGGCTCCTCATCTACGGTAATGACTTCACGCTCAGCGCTCTGTCCGCTCTCGTCAGAATCGTCAGCCAAGCGTTTTCACCTCCGTCACGTGCTCCAGTCCCTGCTTCAACAGCTTCCCGACGTGGTCGTCGTCCAGGGAGTAATAGACTATCTTTCCTTCCTTGCGCGATCTCACCAGCCGCAGGTTCCGGAGAACCCTCAGCTGGTGCGAGACGAGGCTCTCCGAAGCCCCCAGCAGGGCCGAGATATCGCAGACGCACAGCTCGTCCAGGGAGAGGCTATAGAGTATGCGGGCCCGGGTGGTATCGCCCAGGGCCTTAAAGGTCTCCGCCAGCCTTCCCGCCGCATCCTCCGAGATGCTCGCTTCTCGCACCTTCTTCACTTTTTCGGGGTGGATGCACCTCTCCTCGCAGGTATCCGACATATGCTACTTCCCGCTCCGTACGTTCTTGATAATAAAACATCT
>JAHEXQ010000041.1:7361-15165 GCA_023252035.1 Actinomycetes bacterium | reverse complement strand
TTGCCCGTCGGCGTATTGAAACCGGGTTGGCCGTCGGGGCGCAGGCCGCCTTTCTGCCACTTCTTGTATTCGATCATGGGAGTGTCGATGCGCACCCATCCGCCCGCCGCCCGCACATCTTCCAGCGTACGGCCCGAGCCGTCGAGGGCGAACCGCACCAGCTCCTCCTCCGTCTGGGGGAAGAGGTGTCCATAGCCCAGACGGGCCGCGAGTCCGGCCATGATGAGGTAGTCGTTGCGCGCCTCGCCCACAGGCTGGAGGAGCCGCTCACGCAAACGGAATATAGGCCCGTAAACCATGTAGGAGAGGTTCTCGAACATGGTCGTGGCCGGCAGCACTATGTCCGCCCAGGCCGCATCAGCGGTGAGTTGGCGGTCGATGCAGACCAGAAAATCGAGCCCGGCCAGGGTATCGCGCCAGACCGGCGTCTGCGGCCAGGAGGTCAGGATCGAGGACCCCTGGATAAGCAGCGCGCGGATGCGATAGGGGTCTCCCTTGAGCACCGAGTCCACCAGGCCGATGGCGTGGGATTCGCCCCGGTAGTCGCTGTAGATGGGGTATTCCCGGCGCGCCACCGCGAGGTCCAGGTTGGGGTTGGGCTGGTTGCAGGATCGATTGATGGGGAACTGGCTGCCCAGCATGGCCAGACCGATGCCCCCGGGCACGTCGAGCTGCCCCGCCAGCGCGAAGAGCGTATAGACGGCGCGCGCGGATTGTACGCCGCTGTTGGAATACTCCAGTCCGGTATACATGAGCAGGGACGCGCCGCTGGCCCTCGCCAGCCTCCGCGCCAGGTCTCGAATGGTACCGGCGGGCACACCGGTGATGCCCTCTACCACTTCGGGCGTGAAATGCTGTACATATCCCGCCAGTTCCGGCAGCCCCCGGCACCAGTTCTCCGCGAAGTCCTCGTCATACAGTTCCTCGCTTATAAGTACCTCCAGCATGCCCAGAGCCAGGGCCCCATCCGTGCCGGGGCGGATGGGTATCCACTCGGCGCCGGTGCGGTAAACGGTCTCGGTGCGACGGGGGTCGATGACCACGATATCGGCGCCGCGGCTCGCCGCCGCCTCCAGCCTCTCCATGTCCACGGGAGGAGAATCCGTGGCGGGATTGGTTCCCCAGACCAGGACCATCTCGGCGTTGTCGATATCCGCAAACATGTCTATCTGCGTGCGCCCCATGGTCACGTGCGGGGCGATCATATGCAGGGAGACGTAGCAGAGGGCGCCCACCCCCATGGTGTTGGGGGAACCGAAGGGGAAGAGCACGTTGGAGGCGGAGGAGACCGCCACGCCCCGGGGCTGGAACATATCGCAGAGTGATTGTTCCTGAGCGCCCCGTCCCGTGTAGATAGCCACCGCCTCGGGGCCGGATTCGGCCTTGATACGCTGGAGCTGAGCCACGATAGCCTCGTAAGCCTTGTCCCAGCTGATGCGCTCGAACTCGTGCGTTCCTTTCGGGCCTGTTCGCTTCAAGGGATACCTGAGCCGGTGCTCCGAATAGACTATCTCCGCTGCGTGCTGGCCGCGCCGGCAGATGGTACCCAGCGTATGACCGGTATCCGGCCGGATATCCACCAGGCGCCCCTGCCGCAGGCCGGCCTCCACCCAGCATCCCGAGGGGCAGACCCCGCAGATACCCGACTTCCACTCCAATTCCCGCATGCTGGCTGCTCCCTCGTGTCTGCTTGACCTATTGAGCAAGTCTTCCCGGAGAAGTCCCGTTTCATGCAGGCTCGGAAGCAAAGCGAACGTGTTCGGGGTACCTTTTTGTTCGGGTTTGCGTATCAGGCGAGGTCGAGCCGGATGGTGAAGGCCGAGCCGTGACCGGGCTTGCTCTCGACTTCGATACTGCCACCGTGCGCTTTCACAATGGTATCCACGATATAGAGCCCCAGGCCCATTCCGACGGCCTTGACCTTCCCGCTACCGCGCCGGAAGGGCTTGAAGATGGCCTCCAGGTCTTCCGCGTCGATACCGATGCCCTCATCTACGATCTGGATGATGGCACGCAGGCCGTCACTCCTCCCCTTCACCTGGATATTTCCGCCAGCGGGAGAGTACTTGATGGAGTTCTCGATCAGGTTGAAGAGTACGATCTCGAGCTTTTCGCGGTCCGCTCGGACGCGCGGGAAATCCCCGGGGAAATTCAGATAGATGTGGTGCTCCGGATTTTCCAGCTCGAGTTCTTCGCTTATCTCTCGCAGGAGCGGTTCCGGTTCCACATCGGATATATCCAACTCCATCCGTCCCGACTCGATGCGCGAGAGTTCGAGCAGATTGGCCACTCGCCTCTTCAGCCGCTCGGCCGACTTGCCGATCTTCCTGACCACCCTGAGCATCTCCGAGCTGTCCATGGAGGAGTAATAGTCGTTCAGCACTTCTGAAAATCCCATCAGCAGCGTGAGCGGATGCCGGACCTCGTGGCTCGCCATGTTGAGAAGGTCCGTCTTGAACTGGTTCTGCTCCTCCAGGCTGACGAACTTATCCTGCAGTTGGTTGTGCGCATGCTCGATGGTCTCCCGGCAGAGTGCCGCCTCCAGAATGGCGCTCAGCATTCCTGCCACGCGCTGCAGGACCTCGATTTCGTGTCCGTCGAAGGCGTAGGACGTAGCCGCCCCAACAACCCAGAAGCCTCGATATTCATTGGTACTCACTGGAAGGAGCACGTAGGATCTTATGCCGCGCGATACCAAGGGCTCTTCCTCAGGCATAGCAGTGCGCGCGGAGATGTGTCGCAACAGGGGCTCGGCTTCGGCCGTGCTATCGGCCTGCAGATCCGCGGCGTGCGCATCGTACAGGGGAGCCAGCACGTACGGATCCAGATGCTCGCCGCGCAGCAGCGCGTTCGTTCGGGTTTCTGCGGTCCCCTCCAGGAAGATGGCGCTCAGGTCCGCGTCCAGATCCGCCTTGAGTTCCACGTGAACGACCTCGCATATCTCCTCAAAGGTCATGGAGCCCCGCAGCAACCCGCTTACCCTCTCCGAGAGCGGCAGTGCTAGGGCGCCTCTCGCGGATTCCTCCTGATCGCGAAGTACTTGCAGCGCCGCAGTGCAGCATCCCGCCATGACCTCCGCCAAGCTGGCGCCATCCGGACCGAAGGAGCCTGACTCCGGCTGTTCGAGCACCAGGGCGCCGAGGATATTTCCCGCTGCTAAAACGGGCACGACGAGGCTTTCCTCCTGCGCTTCGTCCGACCGGCCCGGTGCCGGTTCAGCCTCCGATGTGCTGCGAATTGTACGGCGTTCCTCCAGCGCCCGATTCAGCAAGGGCGCCAGCAGCAACGGATTCAACCGTTCCGAAAGGTCGCGCGCCCCCTCCGTAAAGGCCTCGATGCTATCGCCCGCACAGAGTATGAGCGTGGCCCGCCCGGCGCCCGTTATCTCCATGGCTTTCCTGGCTACAAGCCGCTTGATCGCCTCCGGCTTGGATATGAGGGAAAGCTCCGCGGAGAGTTCGGCCAGGCGGGCAAGGGCGGTGCGGTAGGTCTCCAACCGCGCCCGCAGGGTCTCGTTATCCTCTTGCGGTGCTTGATGAAAAGCCGCTGTTGAGGAGTTCTTCTCCGCTGCGGCCTCGCCTGCCGCCTCGGTTGCCGTTGCCGGCGACTCAGGCTGGCCCTTCTCGCTCTCGTGCGGGGTCAGGCCAGCCAGGAAAACCGCCAGCCTGGTACTGAGCTTCTCCAGGATATCCAAATCCTCGGGCTCAAATACGTTATAGGCACGACCGAAGATGGCCAGGACACCCTCCAGCTCATCCTCGCAGAACAGGGGCGACAGCATGAAGGAGTTGACGTTGTTGGCATAAAGGTATGGTTCCACCGCCCGGAAGTTCTCGCTGAGGCCGGCCACATCGAGGAAGACATGCTCGCGGCTCTGCGACCGGGACCTCAGCAACCACCCCACAAGGTCGTTCTCGAACAAGACCTCCAACAGCCCGGGCAAACCCGTCCAGCCACGCGACGCCAGCAATTGCGGCGCCACCCCGGCCTCTGCGCGGGGAAGTAGATAGACGATTCCGCCATCCATATCCAGCAGACGGATGAAGATGTCCAGAGAAAAAGCCGCGATCTTGCGTTGATCCTTGTGCTCCTGGATGAGGCCTTCCAGCGAAGCGACCCCCTTCTTCATCTCGAGCCGCTCGATATTCAGAGCCGGGTCGGCGGCGCCAGGCTCGTGCAGTTCCGACGGCCCTCCGTTACCCTCCGCTCTGTCTCCGGGTTGCCAGCGCTGCTCCAACAAATCCACGGCTTTGTCGATCACCGAGGCCACGGCGGTCAACCGGGAGGAGTGAGGCTGAGGAGCTGGCACAGAGCCTGGCAGCAGCAGCGTCAACAGGGCCCGGGGCTCTCCGTACAGGGGTATGGGCATGAGCATCAGACGGCCTCCGGTGCCGTTCACAATGCCGTTTAGGCCAAGGCTTTCCGCCAGGGCGGCATCCGCCGTGCGGAACTTGCGTGGAAAATCGGGATGTGCCTCGCTCAGAAATGCGCATGATGCAAGGCGGGAAACCTCGGCCAGGTCCCAGTCCGCCCAGAGCCTGATCCTGAAACCGCCGGGTTCTCGCAGAAAAAGAAGGGGTTTTCTGCCACCGAGGATGCGGGCTATATGGCCCAAAACATCTCGCAGGTCGAATTCCTCTGAATAAGTTCTTAGAACCGCCCGGTAAAGATCTACCGCATCTTGGACATCCATACCTTCTCTGACCCTTCAGACTTCCTGGGCTTCCAAGAAACCAGAAGCGGCTTTGATCATACCTGCCCGCTCCCAGCCCGAGCCAAACCGATCCCCCATTATACTGTTGGCTACGCACACCCCAAAACCCTTTGCCCGCAATCCTCTGTTCGCCCTCGCTCATGCCCCAGCTTATCTGGTAAAATCCTTGCCCATAAGATAGTTACGTATCCCAGGAGTATTTTATATGAAGTCTAACGCATCGGTTGTCTTATTGGGAGCGAGTAGAAGGGTGATTTTTTCGGCCTTCCTGGTCCTGGCATTGGCGCTGGGAGTTCTGGGGCTGGCCGGCTGCGGCAAGCCTAATCCGTCCCGATCCGCGGAATCCGGGCATTCTGAACAGCAGGATGAGACAGCGGCCAGCAACGGCTCCGGATCCGGAAACACCGGGGATAGCGCGGCGGTTTCGGCTGTTCCCGTCTTCGACCCCAGCAAGCCCGAAGTGATACATCGGGGCAACCCGAATCGCCCGATGGTAGCCCTCACCATCGATGACGGCTGGAATCGCGACGATCGCATCTTTGACCTCCTCCGCGCACAGAGTGTGCCCGCGACCACCTTTCTCATCGGGGGGCGAGGTGTGGCCGAGGGCGACCCCGCCTGGGTAAAGAGCCTGGACGATGCCGGTCTGGAGGTTTGCAGCCACACCTACGACCATTACAAACTGACCGACCATCCGGAGGAGTACATAGCCAACGATATCAAGCACGGCCTGGATGTAATCCAGTCCATCACCGGAAAGCGCCTTCCCTATATGAGGCCTCCGGGGGGCTTTGTGAACGAGGCCGTGATACAGGCGGCCGTTGAAAACCACTGCTACATCGTTATGTGGACGAGCGCCTTTGGGGACACGGATGAAAAAGTCACGGCGGACCAGGAGGTGCAGTCCGTGCTCGCAAACCTCTGCAACGGAGATATAATCCTCTGCCACTGGGGCGGCTACCATACCTATGAGGCCATGTCGCGGCTGATACCGGAGATCCGGGCCCGTGGCTACGAATTCGGCACGCTCAGCGATGTCCTCGCCCCCTAGCGGGGCTTACCGGGGCCAAGGGGTTACGACCTTGGGGAGGGTTCCTCGGCCGGTTTTCTTGCGTGCAGAATAGAGGGATTCAACGTTCAAGCGTAGAAGTCACTTACTGTTTTTTATGCAACGATTCTGTTACAAATATTGGAGCAGCCTTCCCTGGAAATTTGGATTTTGCTATACTTCGGTTGCATGAGACTAATGGGGGTACGTTCAGGACAAGGATTATGGGTAGAGATTTGGAGTTGAGCGCAACCAACAGCACGAACCTTCTACTTGCCGACGATAGCCTCGAAGAGATCTACCAAGTTTTTAATCGGAAGGTGTACGGGTATTTCCGGCGTAACGCTTTCGACCATGAAGCCGCGGAGGACTTGACGCAGGAAGTCTTCTGCAGGTTAGTTCGTTTCAAGGATACGTTTGATAGCGATGACCAGATAAGAAACTGGATTTTCAAAGTCGCCCGAAATCTGCTCATCGATGTCCTCCGCAAGAAAGAGAACGGCTCGGCGAAGCCCATCCTCATGGAGGATCTGCCCTCCTTCGACGCACTCATCATGGACCGTATTCACGTAGAGGGACCCGAGCAGACCTTCGTCACCGAGGAATCCAGCGGGGAGGTTCTTAGCCTCATCGAGGAGCTGAGCCCCCGCTACGCAGACGTGATCAGGCTGCGAGAGCTGGAAGGGCTCAAATACCAGGAGATCGCCAAGGAGCTGGGCATGACCTCCAAGGCGGTGGAGGGCCTTCTCCACCGGGCGCGCGCCAAGCTGAAGAGCAACTACACGGCTTTCCAGAAGAACTACCACGTTCTCCTGGTGGGGCTGGGATTTATCCCTCGCCTGCTGAAGAGAGCCGTAACCGCGAGCGCGAGGGATGCCTGGAAGGGAATCAAGTTCACGTCCTCAACCATGGCGGTGCTTGGCAAGAGCATGGGCGCCACGTCCTTGACATCCGGCACGGGGCTTATGAGCAGCCTGCTCGCGATCCTGGTGGCTGGAGGCGTCACCACCGGTAGCGTAGCCCTGGTGAAGGCCAAGCCCGCCGGGCCCGAGAAGGGACCGCAGGTGGCCGTGGCGGAATCGGCGGTGCCGGTGACTCTGGACGATACCTTAGGCCTGCAGGAGAGCATGGGCTTGCCGAGCATGAACGTGGGCTTGGCGAGCATGAACGTGGGCTTGCCGAGCATGAACATGGCCCCGCATGACGAGCCTAATGCGACGGGCAACGTAGCGCTTCCCCTGGTGACCAGGGTCTTGGGCATGGTCGACGGCCACCTGCCCGCCATAAGCTTGCAGAGCGCGGTAAACACCTTGATCTCCCATGCTGATGCCGCATTGTACCGGCTCTATGGCATCGTAGATGCCCTGCTGAGCGGTACTAGAGAGCTGGTAGGCAGCGCCCTTTCGCTGGTCGGAGTGCTGCCGGGCTTGAATGGCCTTACGGCCGGGTTAGTGGCGGGGCTGTCGGGGATATCTACCGAACCTCTGCGCAACCTGCAAGATAAGGTAGTCGCAGGCTTCCAGGCGGTGACAGATCCTGTACTAACGCTCGTGGGCATCGTGATCGATCAGGTGACTGTGCCCCTGCAGAACGTGTTGGCGTCCATCGGGGGGCTGACGGGTGGAACGACTGGGCTGACGGCTGGAACCCCCGCGGTAGCAACTTCTGAGCCTGAGATAACGCCTCCCGCGAATATCGCTCCTTTGACTCTCGGCGGAGTCCCGGCGAGCGATCCCACCCCGGCGCACCCAGATCTGGGCCTGCTGTGGGGAATTGACATCCCGTTATTGAGCAATCTTCCTTAGACGAGAGGGTCTTTCATGGCGTCGCCCTGGAAGAACCTTATCCCGCCGTCGATAGCCCGGGAGATGAATTCGTCGGGCGGCAGCGCGGCCTCCGGTCCCATGACTCCCTTCTCGGCGACCTTGCCTTCCATGATCATCTGGCCCGCGATGGAGAGCGGCAACCCGGTTAGCAGGTCCATGTGGGCCACGGCGCCCAGGGCTATGTGCTGCCACTTGCCATTCTTCTTGCCGGTGATA
>JAHEXQ010000041.1:0-7351 GCA_023252035.1 Actinomycetes bacterium | reverse complement strand
GCCGAGCCCATCTCGGGCGGTGCGCCGATCTTCTCCGCGTAGGGAAGCGCCGGGTTGATGATGGCTCCCAGGATGTCCTTCTGCCGCACTGACCTCGTCAGGTGCAGCTTGTTCAAGATCTTGGTGAGCTGGGTCAGATATTCCTCCACCAACCCGCCCTTCAGGGTGACCGTGCCCACGTTGAAGTAGCGCGGGATGGTCACCGGCTCGGGGTGCCCTACATGATAGACGTAGATATTGCCCACCGGGTCGGGAAAACGCAGGCGTTCCTCGCCGGAACCGGCCGCCACCCACACCGTGCGGCCATCCTGGAAAGAGGGAACCACGCCGGTCAGGATATGGAGGGTGTGCAGCGTCACGGCTTTGCCCTCGGTATCCCCGGCGTGGGCTCCCCAGGCCACCGCAACATCAACAAGATCGTCGAACTCAGCGCTGCCTTTGCGGACCAGGATGTTCGTGATTCCCGGGGTCCAGCCGCAGCCGGTGATCATAGTGAGCCCGGCGGCCTTAGCCTCGGCATCCAGTTCCAGGGCAGCGGCGGCGGCATCATAGTCGTCGCAGATGCTGACGTAATTGACTCCCGCGTCGATACAGGCTTTTATGACCTTGGCCTCGTACTTGTAGAAGGGGCCGATGGAGCCGAGCGCGATGTCATACCCCTTGATAGCCTCCACCATCTGGGCATGGTTGTTGGCGTCGATCTGCACGGCACCGCACTTCTCCCCCAGTCCCCGCGCCAGATTCTGAGCCTCGGCCAGGTTGTAGTCGGCGATGGTCAGTTTCTCAACGCTGTCTTTGCTCACCATGTCGCGTACCGCGTAACGCCCCATGGCACCCGCACCACCCAGAGAGATGACCTTCATGGACTTACCTCCTTTTCCGACTCCGTGTTTAACAAGACCCTTCGCTTCAGCCAGGCAGGATAGAAACTTGGTTTGCCAAGTGTTCCTTCCCATAAATACACTGGCCGTATTTATGGGAAGGAACACCATTCCGCAGGTGGGTATCCCTCCTACATGATAACATATTTATCCATAGACGGCGTTCCGAAACACACCGCGGGAATGGGCTGGAAAAGAAGGAACCGGCTATGCAACCGGGTTTGCGAAAAAGGGTTAGACCGGACAAAGAGGCACCGGCGCGGGAGGCGAAAGAGCAACGGCTGCTGGACTACGGTTCCATCAGCCTGGCCGCCGTCCTCTGGGGATTCGTGGGCATACTGGTCCGCTGGGTAAATCTGCCCGGCAAGGAACCGGTGGTGGTCTTCTGGCGCGAACTGATAGGGGCTGTGGCCCTCCTGATCGTGATAATCGCCACCCGGCGCTTCGACCAACTGAGGGTACCCCGCATGCGCTGGCTCCTGCTGGCCAACTCCTGCATCCTGGCAGTGCACTGGACGCTCCTCTTCAAGGCTTACAATCGCTTGCCCATCAGCGATGCCATCTTCCTGGTTTACCTGGCCCCCCTCCTCGTGGCAGCGCTGGCACCTGTCCTGCTCAAGGAGAAGCTGGAAGGGACATCGCTTCTTGCGCTGGCCGTTTCGCTAGGCGGCATGGCCCTCATCAGCTTCGGTGGCGGCTCAAGGCACCATCTAGACGGTTTGGGCGTCATCTACGCGGTGCTGGCGGCGGTCCTCTTCGCCTTTCTCATCCTGACCCTGAAGAAGCTGCGCGAGGGGCTGCCCACCTTGACCATCTCACTCTACGGGATAGTTATCGGAACGCTGGTGTTGTTGCCCTTCGCGGCTGCCGGAGGGTATCACATCACCGGCAAGGGCTGGGCATCCATCGCGGTACTGGGGATCATACTGGTCGCATTTACCAGCGTCATCTACGTGCACGCGGCGCGCAGCGTCAAGGCCCAGCATATAGGGATACTGGCCTATCTCGAGCCGGTCAGCGCCACCCTGCTGGCCACCATCTTCCTGAGCGAGCACCCCGGTTGGAACGGTCTGGTGGGCGGGCTCATGATCATCGCGGCGGGGATTCTGGTGGTACTCCGGCCTGCCCCAGGATCTGAGCGTCCAGAGGCTTTATGAAGTTCGTGGTCATGCCGCACGCGATCAGCTTACCGGTCTCTTCCCTGATCTCGCCCCGGGCCACCGCTGTCGTGCGCCCTTTGTGGATGGCCACGCCCTCGCCGATCAGGATGCCCTCCCGCACATTGGATATGAGGTTAACCCGGATATCCAGGGTGACCATGGATTCGCCGTCCTCGAGTAGAGAACCAACGGCCAGGGAACAGGTGGAGTCGAGCAGCGCCATGAGTACGCCGCCATGCAGAACTCCGTAAAGATTCTTCAGTTCGTCCTTCACGGGCAAACGGAACCGCGATGTGCCCTCACCCATCTCCAGTAGTTCCATGCCACAGTGCTGATAGTAAGGCGAGGCATTCGCGATCTGCCTTAGAATCCTCCAGCGTTCCTCACGTTCCACGGCTTCTCCACCTCCCGGGAAGTATTGCGCAAGCAGGGGATTTGACCCTTCGCTTGTATCCTGCCCCCGCTTCGGCCACGTAGAGATGATAGATAGGGCCCCGGCGGGGCCCTATCCGCTCTAGACTATCTCAGTACCTCAATCGCCGATAGGTACGAAACGGGTGTAGTCGGAGAGCGAGCCGGTCCTCTCACTCGCATCCTTCCAGACGCACTTCACGCGCATGCCCACGTGCACCTTCTGCCAGTCGATACCTTCCACCACGCCGATGAGCCAGGTGTCCGCGCCATCCAGCTTGATCATGCAGGAGATGGTGGGCTCCTCCACCGGGTTGCCCCTTACGTCGGCCAACTCGACTGTGTAGGTCTCCACCTCTCCCTCATCGCTCACCTGAACGACCTCGTCGATGTCGATGAAGCACTTACGGCAGAAGGTGGGGCCGGGCACATAGACCGTCCCGCACTGCGGGCACTTGATGCCCCGGAAGACGCCCTCCCTCAAGCCTTCCAGCAGGACCTTCATACCGTCACCGGAGATCTTGAACTTGCACTGGCTGAGGTCCCAGGTAGCCTGAACCAAGCGAGTCTCTTCCATGCTCCACCCCCTACATCTTCCTCGGGGTATCCCCGAGGACTGTAACGGTCACGTACTGGAACAGGCCTCCCCAGCCGTGAGCCAACGCGTTGCGCACCTTCTTGGGAACCTGGTGACCACCCTCGGCCAATCCCATAATCTGCAGGGCGCATTCGGAGACGCGGTTCATGGCGGAGGCGCCGATGGCATTGGTGCAAAGCACACCGCCCGAGGGGTTGACCGGCATCTCGCCATCCAGGTTCATGACCCCCTTGTCCAGCATCTCCGGAGCTTTGCCCTCGTCAAAGAGGCCCAGCCGCTCCGACCACATCATGGACTGGTGGGCGAAACCGTCATAGAACTCCGCCATGTCGATCTCCTTTTTGGGATCCGTGATGCCGGCCATCTCGTAGGCTTTTTTCGACGCTATCTTGGCGGGCATCTGCTCCGCCGGGTCCGTCAGCAGCCCCTCCAGGAGATTGCCCGTAGTGGGTTCCGAAGCGCAGTTGGCCAGGCCGTTTATCCAGGCCACCTTGTCGGCGATCTTCGGCGCCTTCTCCGCCGAGCACATGACCATGCAGGTGGCCCCGTCGGAAGTGGGGCAGGTATGGCCGAAACGGAGGGGATAGGAGACTATGGGCGTGGCCGCTATATCTTCCGGCTTGCAATTGGGCACCTTCAGGTGGGCGTAAGGGTTGAGGGCTGCGTTGCCGCGCTCGAGGGCGGCCATCTTGTCGATGTGCTCGATGGTGCCTCCCGATTTCGCCAGGTAGGACATGGCCTGGAAGGAGGCGGCACCGGTGGAACCCCCTCCGCTGAAAACCATACCCTGCTTGCCCGTCATATCCAGGCCCAGCGGCACCAGCGCCAGAGCCTCGGGGAGCACGATGCCGGTGAGGCCTACCTGGGAATCTCCCTCAGACTGCTTCTCCCATCCGATAGCCAGTACGGTATCATACAAACCGCAGGCAATGTGATAATAGGCCGCATGCACCACGGACATTCCGGTGGTGCCCCCGGTGGCGACGCGCATGACCGGCTTGCCCACACCACAGAAATGTTCGCTGGCCCAGAGATGGGGCAGGTTCACGCCCTCGAAGGTCTGCATGTTCCCGATGACGATGGCGTCTATATCCTCCGGCCTCAGGTTGGTGTTCCGGAAAGCATTGTCCACGGCCTCGGCTATCATCTCCGGCGCGTTCATATCCTTACGTTTGCTGACAAATACATTCGTATAGCCAACGCCTGCAATGGCGACGTTTCTCATGCTCTTACCCCCCTTCCTATGAGCTCAGCACTGTGACCATGTTCTGCTGGGCGCAGAAGCCGTCCTGGCCATGTGCCACAGCCAGCTTGGATTCCTTTACCTGGCAGGCACCGGCTTCCCCGCGGAGTTGGTTTGCAGCGTCGGCGATGCGCTGCAGCCCCGAGGCGCAGAAAGCGTGCGCGCCCAGTGCTCCGCCGGAGGGATTCACCGGTAGCTTGCCGGCGATCTCCGAAAGTCCCCCGCCCATGACCTGAGACCCGCTTCCCTCGGGAAAGAGGCCCAGGGCTTCCTGCAGGATTAGCTCCTGCTGCGCGAAGGGCGCGCTTATCTCAGCCACGCCGATCTCCGCAGCCGGATCACTCAAGCCCGCCATCTTGTAGGCGGCAGCCGCCGCGCGCTGAGCCGACTTGCTCACGGCCAGGTCTTTCTCGCCCAGATAGTAGGTGTCCAGGTCGTGTCCTATACCGGCCACCCAGATGGGCTTGCGCGTGAGTTCCCTGGCCCTCTTCGCGGAGGCCAAGAGCATGACGCAGCATCCGTCCGTAGGCGGATAGCAGTGGAACTCGTGCAGGGGCGAATAGAGCGGCCTGGACTTGAGGACATCGGATGCCGTGGCGTTGGCCTGACCTCGCAACTGGACCGGGTTTGCCGCTGCGTTGCGCAGACCCTTGGCGGCCACTGCCGCCAGCTCCTCCTCGGTGAGGCCGTATTTCATCATGTAAGCCCGCGCTTGCAACGCCGCGGCCACCAGCTCGTTCATGATGCCCACCTGGCGGGTAAAAGAGGGGTCCATGGTATAGTCCATCACCAGGTAAGGCCTGAACTGCGACCCGCCAAGGCCGTAAGCGATTATCAGAGCGGTGTCGTAATGCCCGGAGAGGATGCGCATGACCCCGTAGAGGTAGGCGAAGCTGCCATCCGCCTCCACCTTGGTCTCGTCTTTCATGTAAGCCCCCACCGGCGAGTCAGCGAAGACGTTGGAGATGGTCCTGCCGTCCTGGAAATCATTGGAAGCGAATATGAAGGTCCCGATGTCATGCCGGGTTATCCCCAGCGAGTCGTAAAAGCCCTTGACCGTCTCGAAGAGCATGCGTTCCCGCGGCATGCCGATATCGGATGCGTATCTGGTCTGGGCCGATGCCACAATGGCTGCGCCTTCTTCCACTTAAAATCCCCCTTTCTGCGTGCCGGCCCGGCCCTAAGCGGGCTCGAAATGGTCCAGGTCCCTTACGCTGCCCTCGGGCTCGGCCTTGAAGACCGCCCGCACCCTGGCCCCCGCTGCCAGTTCTTCGGGTCTCATCCCCTCGATCAAACCCGGCATGAGGCTGGTGGCCCCGTCCAGCTTAATCATGCCGATGAGCACGGGTTCGTCGTTGTCTTTGGCCTCGCCCTTCTCGAGCCTCACGTGGCCTATGGTCCAGTTCTCCACCGTCCCTTCCGGTCCTACCTCGACCCATTCATCCAGCTTCTCGTTGCAGATACCGCAGATACTGCGAGGCGGCGTGACCACCTTTTTGCAGCTGGGGCAGGCGACCCCCAACAACTTCCCCTCGGCGAGCCCCAGGATATATTTCTCCAAGGGAATGCCGACGCGATAGTTGTAAGTGAAATCGAGGGGCACCACTGAGTTGAGAATCTCTCTTTCTTTAGCCATTCCTCACCTCCATTACCGAAGACCGCCTTAATCCCTTATTACCAGCAGATGCCAATGGCGTTGAGAAAATCGACTCCCCTGAAAAGAGAAAGCAAAATAGTAAGTGCCACTTATTATTACACCAATAACGCCCCCCATGCAAAGGAATTTATTCACGGTACAATCCGGGTTAAAGAAGAGCGAGGCCGCCCCCGATTATCCTACGTGCATAGGGTAATGCGCAGCCAAGACGTACATGAATGGGGCAAGGAAATGGGCGAAATCGACAAACGTTTCGGACTGCGCCGCTATTACCTGGTTCCCTCCTACGATGAAGGCAGGATCAGCGACAATTACTTTTGGGCTCAAGAATAGTTGACGCCGGACGGAGGGGCAAACCCTAATTCCGGCGAGGGAAATCCCTACGGCGGCGCGCTGGTATCAGTTCAGGACCGGTGGGTCGACTGTATCGCCTCGAGCTCGCGGATGTCCAGAGGAACGCCCTTCTTCTCGTCGCGGACGAGACTGCGTGCAGCCTGCGGACAGGCCTCAGTGCAGATGCCGCAGCCCATGCAGCGCGAGTAGATGGTCAGGGATTGATCGTCCCCATCCATCTCGACGGCTTCGAAGTGGCAAGCACCGACGCAGGCTCCGCATCCCGTGCAAAGGTCGCGGTCCACCCGTGCCGAATAACCGGAGGCCGCGCCGACGGGCGGCGGGTCAGCCACCTGCAGCAACCTGGCGGTGCGCACCGCCTCCATCCCCGCGCAGCAGCAGGAACAGCAGTTGCAGAACACCCCGGTCTTCCCTCCCGTGGCATCCTTGAACCAGGCTGTCTGGATATGGCCCCGGGCGCGTTCCTCCTCGACCAGGCGCAGTGCCTCTTCGGAGCTTATCCTGCGGACGTGGTATTTCTCGCCGTGCTCCAGCCAGAAACTGACCACGGGCTCACCCACGGCCATGCAGACATTGACGGGCTGACAGGCTGCGGTCCCTTTCTCCATGCGGCACGGGCAGCCCATAACGGCGATATGATCCGGATGAGAAAGCAGCACGCGGTTGGCAACGGGGAACGGGATCACTCTTGCGGCAAGTCCTCCCTCTATGGCTACGTCGTGATCCAGGGTCAAGACCTGCGTGATCTGGTCCGGGGTGAGCATCTTGAAGTGATAGCGGTCCGTCAGGTAGTCGAAGAGCCCGCGGCCTCTCGGGAAAATCCGGATATAGGGCCGCAGCAGCTGGAGACATGCCTTCACGTACCGGTCGTACTGGGTAAAATACAGGACCCCGTGCAGAAAATATATGGGGTGGCGCCAGACCTTGATAGCCTTGGCGAACCTCTTGGTGAACTCTTTCACCGTTGCGACCTCCCGGTAGCTGCGAAAATGTCTCGGTCTCTCGAGGATGCCAAAAGGATAATATCATTTTATATACCTGATTAAA
>JAHEXQ010000182.1:1400-3962 GCA_023252035.1 Actinomycetes bacterium | reverse complement strand
ATGTTATCGAGGGACACGCGCGATTCCTGGACCCCTATCGCATCGAGGTCGAGGACAAAGTCATATGTGGTAAGAGCTTTCTTATCGCCTCGGGCGCGGTTCCTGCAATTCCCCCCATTCCCGGGTTGGCTGGGGTTGCATACCATACTCACAAGAATATCTTCGAACTGGAACAGGCTCCCGCGCACCTCTTGGTATTGGGAGGAGGCCCGGTTGGGGTAGAACTGGCACAAGCCTTTGCGCGGTTGGGGAGCCGGGTGACCCTTATCGCGGTGCTGGACAGGGTGCTGCCACTGGAGGAGCCGGAGACCTCGGCCGCGGTCGCCACTGCCCTGAACAGGGATGGCGTCGACCTGGCCCTGGGAGAACCCGTGAGCGAAGTTACCTCTGATGGCGGTGCGCCTCGGGTGCGCGTGGCCGGAGCATGGTTGGAAGGCGACGTGCTGCTCGTAGCAACCGGCCGCAGTCCCAACACCGGGCATATGCAGCTAGAGCAGGCAGGAGTGGAAACAGGTCCTCACGGTATCAAGGTGGACACGTTCTTGCGCACCAGCCAACCGCACATATTCGCGGCTGGCGATGTTACAGGAAGCTATCAGCTGACCCATTATGCATCAAAGCAAGCAGTGATAGCTACTCGCAATGCCTTGTTGCGTGGCAGGAGCAGAATGGAACCGGCCGCGATCCCCTGGGCAGTTTTTACTGACCCCGAAGTCGGCCGGGTGGGCATGACGGAAACGCAAGCGCTGCGGTCGGTAGGGGCCAGAACCGGGGTGAAGATCCGCAACTTCGACCAAGTGGACCGGGCGGTGGCCGCGGGCAAAACAGCTGGTTTCCTCAAGGTAGTCTTCGAAAACGGGTTTCGAGGCCCACAAATCCTGGGGGCGACTGTCGTCGGCGAAAACGCGAGCGAGTCCATACACGAATGGGCTCTGGTTGTGGACAGAAGGCTGCATTTGGCCGATCTCGCGGGCGCCATGCATATCTATCCGACTTACAGCTTGGTCAACCAGATGGTTGCCTGGGATATCCTGACGGGACACTACTTGGCGGGCTGGCGCAGATCATTCCTCCGCTTCGTGCGGCGGGGACGGTTCTGATCTGTCGAGAGCGGGAGGCTCTACGGACCACAGTTCCTCGGGGCCGATCTCACCGGTGCGCTTGGCCATCTCAATCGACTCCGCCTTCAGCCGTTCCATCTCCCTCTGAACAAGGTTTTCCCGACCACGGCTTTTTCTCCGCGGGCCATAGACGCTGCGAGCGTGGAAAAGCAGTGCAAACCCCCATCCGAACATAGGGAAAAGAAACCAGGGGAAGTAGTTGCGAAAGTGGTGTGCTACGTAGATCCATACGCCGAGTATGATGAGCATCCCTACGACGTAAATCACTACGTGCTCCCGGAGGCCCACGATCATGTCCGCTCTTCTTTCCGCTTCTCTCCGCACTTCCCTGTCTTCCGGCTCCGACATCAGGCACCTCTTATCGTCTTCGGGGGATATTAGGAATGAGTACTGCGTCCCCGCAATCCGATCCTTCCGTGGCGGCTATGATTTCAACTCGTGTCCAGCTGACTGCAACGCTTCCCTTAATTTGCGCTCATCAAAGCCAACGAGCACGTTGTCATCCACGCTTATCACCGGCGTTCCGAGTTGGCCACTCAGCTCGATCATCTCTTCAACCAGTTCGGGGTTGGCATCGACGTCAAGGTCCTCGAACTCGATCCCCTGTTCACCAAGAAACTTCCTGGTCATTTGGCACCCGTGTCATTGCTTCCTTCCGTAGATCTTCACCTTCATATAGCACCTCCTACTGTACGACCACGTTTCTTCGAACTCCTCTGCGCAACGGTTGAATTCTCCAACCCATGATAGGCGCCTGAAGCCAACTACCCTTCGATGATGACCTGGACGCCTGCGCTTTTTTTCAGGACCGAGAGGTTGGTGCCCTCAGCCTCGCGGCGGAAGAGGAGGTCCAGGTGCTCGCCTCCCACCTCGAGATCGCGGAGTTCGACGTGCGTAAGCCAAGACGGCAAAACAGGCCGATTTACATACAATACCTTCTTTGGCGCATCTACACCGATGCCGAGCATGCTCTGGACCATAAGGAATATAGACGCAGCGGCCCAAGCTTGCGGCCGGCAGGCAACCGGGTACAAGACAGGGTAGTCTCGCCGGGTCCGCGGAAATCCGCAGAACAGTTCTGGCAGGCGCAGATACTCCATGCTGGTCGCGGCTTCAAAAAGGCCGTCCAGCACTCTGATGAACCCTTCGTTTTCCCCGTACCGTTTCATTCCGCGCATGATCAACGCGTTATCGTGGGGCCAAATGCTCCCATTATGATAGCTCATGGGATTGTAATAACTGGCCTTCTGGCTCAAAGTACGTATGCCCCATCCCGAGAACATCTCCGGCCCGAGTAACCGCTCAATCACTGCCCGTGCTCTGTCCTCAACGGGCAAACCGGTAAAAAGCATCTGCCCGGCGTTGGAGGATATCGCGCGCACCTTTTTTTTCGCGCCGTCTATAGCCATGACATAGTAACGCTGCTTCTCATCCCAGAAGC
>JAHEXQ010000182.1:0-1390 GCA_023252035.1 Actinomycetes bacterium | reverse complement strand
CGCGTCCGCGCATATTCTCAGATTCATCCCGCAATCTCTCAGCGGCCTCGGCCTCTCCCAAGATGAAGAAGAGTTCGCCCAGCCTTCGCTTGGCGTAGAAAGCATATGCCTGTGTCTCGACTGTGGCAATCGGGGGCTCCGGGATGCTCCCGTCTTCGTGCCTTAACGAGTCCCAGGAGTCCTTCCAGTACTGGTTGCTGAGGCCGCCTGCACCCCGACGCATATACTTGATGAACCCATCTCCGTCACGATCGCCATACATGTCCATCCACCGTATGGCTTGCACAAGGTTTGGATATATAGAGCGTACGAATTCCACATCGTCGGTCCATTTCAAATACTCCGCAGCCAGGATCAGGAACAGGAGTGTGGCATCCACCGTGCCGTAATAGGGCGTATGGGGAATGAGGTGCGCCCGGGCCACCTCCCCCTGGCGAATCTCGTGCAGGATCTTGCCGGGCTGCTCGTCCCTCCAATCATCCTCCCTGGCCCCCTGCAGTCGCGCCAAAAACGCCAGGGTGTCGCGTGCCACCGAAGGTTTGATCATGAGCATAGCGAAGGCCGTCACCAGGGCATCGCGCCCGAAGGGAGCCACATACCATGGGATGCCCCCCACGATTATGTTGCCGAAGCGAGTCCGGGTATGGAGCGATCTTAGGTCTTTCAGGGCTTGATTCAGCAGCAGATTGAAGATGTCGTTGTCGGTCTTAAGGGTGGCGCAGGAGTTAAGCCATTCCTCATAAGAAGCACTAAGCCGGCTTTGGCATGTCTCGAAATCCCTGAGGGTCACCTGCTCCTCTTGCTCCAACGGATAGATGTCGACATCGAACGCATAAGCTTCATAAGGCTTCAAGGAAAGTTCGAAATGTACATCGGCATATGTCCGCTTTAAGTCTATGTGATGGGGCTTCAGGCTGAATTCGACCACGGTTTGTCGCTCCATATCATCCAGGCCACGATAACCGAAGACAAGTTGGTTGCCCCTAGCCTTTGGATTATGTACGCGCCCGCGCTCCAGTCGCTCCATCCCCCGGACCTCGAAGATATCTGCAAAATCCGCGCCCAGTTTTATGCTGTATGTGAACCGGACCGGGTCAACGTGGAAGTTTCTCACCAGTACGTTTTGCCTCAAACCGCCATTGCCGATAATCCGCGTCTTTCGGACGTTAATGGAATTCTGCGGTATGACCACCTTGCCTTCGTTCTTAATGTCAGGGTTACATAGGTGGATATAGCTCATGTAATCCTCGTCAGCTGAGGAATTGAGCAGCATCGGCTTTGTGTCCTCTATGTTGGTCTCCCAAATCGACAGGTATCGGGTATCTCGGTAATACAGCCCCAAGCCGGCTTGGTTCCCTGAGCGCATCTCCCCATCCTCGGTGGTATAGAG
>JAHEXQ010000040.1 GCA_023252035.1 Actinomycetes bacterium | reverse complement strand
TTCACATCAAGTATCCGGCGGACCTCGAGATCCTGGATCGGGGCGGAACATGGTCCTCGCTGGAGCGGGTGGTGCGCAAGGAGCGGTACGGCAAGCCCATGACCTTCCTGGCCGTATCCGATGGCAGGCACCAGGTGGTTACCTATGATCATCCGGTGATAGTGGAAGGGGAGTTGAAGCCGGCCTGCATGGTGCAGGAGGGCGACGTCATGGAGAGCCACGCGGAACCCCTGCGCGGATGCCTCAACCTGGTGCGCATCCTGGGCACCTCCGCCAATCCCTTCAAATTCCGCTTCAACGTGGAGGATCTGGCCACGGCGCGTTTCCGCTCGCAGCAGTTGCTCGCTGCCATGAAGCCTACGAGGGCGATGGGGGGGGCGCTCTCGCCGGAGGCCCGGCCGGCGCCCGGCACCTGCAATGTGATCATGGCGGAGGATATCCAGATACAGGACCGGTATATATATGACGTCACCACCTCTACGGGAACGCTCATCGCCAACGGCATCTACTCGCATAATTGCGGCGGGCATTCCCTGGACTACATCAAGAAGTACGGGATATCGCTGCCCAACATAACGAGCACGTCGAAGCCGGCCCGCCATCCGGAGGTGCTCATCGGCCACATGGTAAAGATGGCCTCGACCCTGCAGTCTCATTACGCCGGCGCCATCGGCTGGGAGGCTGTGAACATGTTCTTCGCGCCTTACCTTACGGACTTGCCCTACGAGCGCATCAAGCAACTGGCCCAGATGCTCATCTACGAGTTCAACCAACTTGCCGGCGCCCGCGGCTCTTTGCACGGCGACGAGAAGATATTCATATACGACAAGCAGAAGGATAGCCTTGACCTTGTCCGGATCGGTTCGTTTGTGGAGCGCTTTACCGGCACCGAGGGTGAAGCCAGCGCTCCCGTGGAGGAAGACCGTTACTACGCCCTTAGCTTCGACCACGAAACCGGCCGCACGGTGCTCGCAAGCATCTACGCCGCCATCAGGCATGAGAACAAGCACGAAGTCGTTGAGTTGAGGACGGGGCAGGGACAGGCGGTCAAAGTAACCGACAACCACTCCCTCTTCATGTTCGACGAGCACGGTCAGGTCATCAAGGCCCTGCCCAGTCGAAACCCCGAGGTTGTGCTCACCCCGGCCGCAATAGATGTCGATCTGGGCGTGCGCGAGCTGGATACCCTTCAGATGCTCTCCGGCATGAACGCCGCCGAGGAAGACGGCACGGTCTTCCTGAGGGGGCGGGCTCGCAGCAGATCGGGGATCGATCGCAGGCTCGCCGTGACACCTGAGTTTGCGCGCCTGGTCGGTTACTACGTTTCTGAGGGGAGCCTTGGCTCGCAGGTCAGGCTACATGTCTTACACGACGCACTCGCCGAAGACGTACGACTCTGCGTCCAGCGGGTCTTCGGAGTTCAGTGCACGGTCAGAGACGGCTCCTGCTACTTCGGCGGAAGGACCCATGTCGCGCTGTTCGAGGCCTTGTGCGGTAGGGGAGCCCGTAACAAGCGAGTGCCCACCGCGATACTGCTCAATCAAAAAGAGATCGTAGGGGAATTCCTGGCGGCATACCTCTCGGGCGATGGTTACGTCTCGCGCAACAGGATAGGTTGCAGTACCGTCTCCGACGATTTGAAGTCGCACCTCTGGCTGGCCTTCACGAGACTCGGAGCCATCCCGAGCATCAGGACAGATGGACTCGGGCCGCACGCCATATCGGGTGTCACCGTTGAACATGCGCGCGACGGGCATGTCGTCACCATTGGACTGGAGCACTTCAAGGCTGTCCGCTTCATTCACCCGGAAAAGGAGAAAGAGCGAGTTCGTATCCTCGAGACCGACGCGAACTTCTACGACCAGCGTTGTTACTCTTATGAGGGTCTGCGCGGCTTCATCAAGGGAGTATTCGGGGACAAGGTTTCCGTCAAAAAGATGAACCGCATAACACCTGATAGGATCCAGGAGCTGCTCGATGACGTTGAGGCCCGGCTCGCTGCAGTCGATATTCGCATGCTGGAGTACCTCGCAAATGAGGACATGGTGGGGCTATGCCGGCGATACGTCGCTGACGCGGGCCTTCCGCCCCGGACGGCGTATGGGCTCCTGTGCGAACTCGAGACCGGTCGTGTTCCGGTCCACAGTTGTCACATCAAGCCAGACCGCGTGCTGGAGGGAACCGAGTTCGGAGCTCTCGACCTGATACGAACCCTCGACACTCTGGCTGTTCCCCATGCGATCGAACCGGAGACAGGTCTCAACGACTCGGCGATGTTCTTCGACGTCAGGCAACTGAACTCGGACTTCAACATGCTGCATCTTGGCCTCAAGCTCGCCCTCGAGCAGCACGCCCGCATGAGAGAGCTGCGCTCGGTGCTCATCCGTTGCCGCAACCTGCTGCCCGCATCGGTCCAGTCGATCGAGCCTGCAGGTGACGAGCGCTTTGTCTACGATATCGGGGTCGCAGGCACAGAGAATTTTCTGACCGGCGATGGCGTGTTCGCCCACAATTCACAGGTGGTCTTCACTGACTTCAACCTCTACTGGAACATACCCCGGCACTTCCGGGATGTACCGGCCATCGGCCCCGGCGGCGAGTACACGGGCAAGACCTACGGCGAATACGAGAAGGAGGCCCAGGCTTTCCTCAAGGCGCTGTTCGAGATATATTACGAGGGCGACTCGACCGGCAAGACCTTCGTCTTTCCCAAGCCCCTGCTCCATATCAACGAGGACTTCTTCGCAACCGAGGGGCATGAGGAGTTCCTGGACCTGGCCTGCCAAGTGGCATCTCACCAGGGCATCACCTATTTCGTCTTCGACCGAGGCGACGAGGTTACCGTAAGCCAGTGCTGCCGGCTCAAGTTGAAGCTCAACGAAGAGGACCTCCTCGAGGCCCAGACGCCGGAGCGCATGCGCTTCTCGGCCTTGCAGAACATCACGGTCAATCTGCCGCGCATCGCCTACAAGGCAGCCGGCAGCGACGAGATACTCTTCAGCGAGCTGGAGAGGCTGATCGGCCTGGTGGGCGGCGCTCACATGCAGAAGCGCAAGTTCATCGGCGAGCTTCTGGAGCTGGGGGTGGGCGGCCCGCTCTCTATGCTCTGCGCCGAGACGGACGGGGAACCCTACCTGCGGCTCGACCGCCTTACTTACCTGGTAGGGCTCCTGGGCCTGAACGAGATGGTCCAGTACCACACCGGCAAGCAGCTCCACGAGGACGACGCCGCGTTCAAGTTCGGGCTGAAGGTCATCGCGAGTATGAAGCTGGCCTGCCAGAAGCTCAGCGACGAGCTGGGCATCCACCTTGTCCTGGAGGAGTCGCCAGCCGAATCCAGCGGGTACCGCCTGGCCAAGCTGGACATGCGCTATTTCCCCAAGCAGACCCGGCAAGTCATCAAGGGCGCTCCGGACAGCGATGAGTATTACTACACCAACAGCATCCATCTTAATGTGGATGCGGATATAGATTATATAGAGAGGGTCGAGAAGCAGAGCAAGTTCCACCCGCTCATCGACGCAGGAGCCATCTGCCATATATGGCTGGGCGAGAACGAGCCCGACGCGGGAGCCATCAAGAACTTCGTCGTCAAGACCTTCAAAAACACGCAGGCGGCTCAGATCGCCTTCAGCCCCGAGTTCACCGTCTGCGATCACTGCCGGCGCACGGCCCGGGGCCTGAGCGAGAACTGCCCCTACTGCGGGTCCGACGACGTCTATGGAATCACCCGGATCGTGGGTTACTTCTCCAAGATAACCACCTGGAACAAAGGTAAGACGGGAGAGCTTCGCGACCGTCGAAGGACGGCTTTGAAAGGAGGCCAAAACGGTGAGGTTAAAGGTATTCGTACAGGATGATTGCCCCAAGTGCCCTGCCGCCAAAGAGCTGGTCCAGGGCCTGCCAGAGGTTGAGTATTTCAACATAGGCCAAGCGGATGGGCTGGCAGAGGCAGCTTATTACGACATCTTCTGCACACCCTCGCTGCTGGTAGTGGACGATGCCGGCATGGAGATGCAGGCGTGGCGATGCAACATCCCGAGCCGGAATGACCTGCGGGAATTATATCCTTGATAAGCGGGATCAAGGGTTTCCTCCCGGTCAGCATGCTGGACTGGGAGCGGAAACTCTGCGCTGTTGTTTTCATGGGGGGCTGCAGCTTCCGCTGCCCCTTTTGCCACAACCCCGACTTGGTCCTTAGCCCGGAGAGGCTGGAGGATATCTCCTGGGAGGAGATCGCCGCCCATCTCAGCGAGAAGCGGGGCTGGCTGGACGGGGTAACGGTCACAGGCGGCGAGCCTACCCTCCATACCGACCTGGGACACCTCCTGAGCCTCATCCGTTCCATGGGGTTGGAGGTTAAACTCGACACCAACGGCTATCAACCTGAGGCTGTCAAGGACCTCTTGGCAGCGGGCCTGGTGGACTTCATTGCCATGGACGTAAAGGCCGCCCCTGAAAGGTATGCGAAAGCGGCGGGACGTCTCATCGATCTGCGCCGGATCAACCGGAGCATAAGCACCATAATCCGGTCGGGCCTGCCTCACGAGTTCCGGTGCACGGTGGTGCCCGGCTTCACCGATCTCCGCGACCTGCTTCAGGTAGCCGCCTGGATAGACGGGGCCCAGAGCCTGACCCTGCAACAGTTCCAACCCTCCGAAGCGCTGGACCCGGCGTTGCGAGAGTTGCGGGCCCTGCCGGACGAGACCCTCCATGCCTGGGCAAAAGCCTGCTGCGAGGTGGTGCCGACGGCGGTCCGCGGCGCGGGAGCGTATGCTCCCCCCAGGGTCTAACGTATATTAACGTATAGCTGTGTCCCGTCCGTCCAGCCCCAATTGAGGAGATGCGGTAAAACTTGGAAGAAGACGCCAAGACCTCTAAAAACCCCTTCGATGAGCCTTCCCGACGCCTGCGCGAGGCCGATCCGCAGGAGATAGCGGCCCGGGCGCATATCGCCCTGGTCGATGCGGGTTTTCAGATACCCTTCCTGGGGTGGGATATCCGGTTGACCCATCCTGACCTGTCCTTCAGCATGCCCGCATGGCTCAACACCTTCAGCATCAGGCTGCTTACCCTCATCTACCTGGCCGGCGGCAACGACGCGCCGAGCGCCGACGAATGGGTGCCCTACCGCAGCCTGAAGGACGGCCTCTTCTACGCCAAGAACTTCGGTGAGACGGTGGAGAGCAGGATCGCGGAGCGCTTCGGAAACGACCTGGATGCCCTGGAGAAGGCGGCCCTGGCCCTGGGCGGCAGGCGAGTGGAACAGGCCGATCTCGCCTTCGTCTTCAAGACCTTTCCGACCGTACCACTGCTGGTCATGCTCTGGAGAGCCTCCGAGGAGTTCGAAGCCTCCGGCATGATCCTCTTCGACATGAACGCCACCGAACATCTCTCGGTCTTCGACCTGAAACTGCTCTCGTCCGAACTGATCTCCTTGCTCATCAAGGTGGCTGACGGCAAAGTAATCCTTGAGTAGATGGGGCGGCGGGGGAACCGCTGATATACCCGTTGCGAAAACGTTACGGTTTGCCGCACACTGATGGTCTTCGTGGACCACTTCGGTAGCCACTTGGTAAGGGGGGATTCAATTTCCGAAAAACGATTGGCCCTTTGCCTCAGCTAACCCTCATGTCTTGTCATCGCCACCTGCTAGCATAGATGGCGAGGGGACGGGTCGAATGAGACCAGGTGGCTGTGAGAAGCTGAACGGATTTGCCGATTTCGTGCGGCTCTTCCCGGGTGAGCAGGCCTGCCGCGACTTTCTCTCCCGCCGGCGCTGCTCGCAGTGACGGTAAGGACCGGCGCGCCCGCCATCGTCGTGAAGATTTTCATCCGGCTCATACCGGCCTTCCTCTTGAACCTGGCCCTGCGAGCCCTCTGCTCGGCGTTGGAGACGGGATATGTCCGGGCAGGGATGCTGCAAGATCTCCCGGCGTTTTCGGCATAGCCATGGCCGTCCCGGTACTGGCCAGGCCGGCTATACTGGAAATCGGATGGGGGCCCCGTTGCCACGAGGATACCTACCGGATCAAGGGCAATATCATCTTCTGGCAGGCGGAGGATTGGACAGCGTCCGCTCTCAACGACAGCGCCTTGCTTCTTACGTATAGGCGGTCACCGGTGCCGTCATGCGTACGCGCATGGTGGTGGAAATTGACCCGCTCCAGGAAAGCGACACCATTCGATACTTTCTCCAAGGCTTTCCATAACGAACAGGCCGGAGCGACGCTCGTTTCAGCCGAGTATCTGGCCCCCAGAGGATGCCGGCCAAGCAGCGAATCACACGGCTGCAGCAGGGAGGCATCAACATCGTACTGACCCTGGCCATCGGGAGCCGCGGCAAATACGCATTATTCCCCGCGGGGAGCGCCGCCAGCCGGTTTCAGACGGTTTACGACGCTCTGCCGGCCCTACGAGCCAGGCTGGACGTCAGCGTGCCGTGGCTGATAAACTTAAAGTGTACCTCTAAGGGAGGGGAAGGATGCGCAAAACGGCAAGCAAGACAGTTAAATACCTTTACATAGCTTCGGTTCTAGCACTGGTGGCCACGGTCCTCGCCATCGGCGGATGGTTCGGCTGGCAGTGGTGGTTCAAGAACAGCGAGAACAGCCAGGCCAACCGGGCGGGCTGGGATCAGACCCTGACGGGGACGGATCTTTCGGCCAACGCGCAATCGGGAGACGTGATCGGCATTATCCGCATCCCCAAGATCGGCCTGACGAGCTACATGATAGAGATGGCCGATACCGAGGACAAGCCCAACCTGGACCGTGGCGTAGGCCACGTGAACGGGACGGGCTGGCCCGGAGTTCCGGGTAACGCGGTGTTCGCCGGTCACCGAGTCACTTTCGCGCATCCCTTCCTGCGCATCGATCAAATCGTGCCGGGAGATCTCATCGAAGTGGAGACCCCCGACCGCATAGCGGACTATCGCATGACGGGGTTTACCATTGTGACCCCGGACCGTGTGGACGTTATGGATCCTACGACAGAGCCCACCATCACGCTGATAAGCTGCCATCCGCCGCATTCGGCGGAGTACCGCTACATCGTGAAGGGCACGCTGGAGCGTGTGGATGCGAAAATAGCCGGCCAGGGCGCATGGCCGTCCCTGGCGCTGGGCCTGCAGAGGTCCGCAGCCGGACTTAAGAAAATCCTACCCACACAGGGCTGATAGAGGTCGGTGACAAGGTGTGGCAAACAAACGTGTGGAGGTACGGGAATAAAGAAGAATAGGGGATGGAAGATAGGAGCAATGAAGCATCTGGTGGCCGTGCTTGTGCTCATCGGGACTATGGCGGCACCGGCCCCAGCCGCGTTTGCAGCACGATGCCGGCAATAGCGGCTCTGGAACCGCCCAGGGGCGGGAAGCCAAAAGCATTCCCTGGCAGGTGGGCGGACTCCTGGCGAGCAGGCCGGCCACAGCACAGGGCTCTATGAGGGAAGGGGAGACAGCCTCATAGCCCTCTAGGATCGCGAGGACACCGTGATCCTCTCCTGGAACTAAAGGGCCGCTTCCTGGCAATTTGCCGAAGGCACCGCCCGCAACGGTTTCGAGGAGTACCTCTGCGTCCAAAATGCCGATCGGCCTCTACCTCACCGTGCGCTACCTGCCCGGCGAGGCACTGGGAGAGCCCTTCGACAAGGCCTATTCCGTGCCGCCGCCCCGGCGCGCAACCATCGACGTCAACACCGTAGCGGGCGCGGGGCGCGACATCTCGCCGAAGGTGGAGGGGGATATCCCCTTTGCGGTAGAACGGCCCGTGTACTTCGCTTCATCGATGGAGGGCACGGCGCCTCCGGCTGCCTCCCGGGGCTGCATCGATGACGGTTATCAATGTTGGCTCTGCATCCTGAATCCCGGGAGCCAGTACGCCGCGGTGACGGCCACCTGCTACCTGCGGGGCGACACGCCGGCCCCGGAGAAGCAGCAGTACAAGGTCCAGACCGGAAGTCGCTACACCAAGACACCGAACGAGGCGGTGGGGGAGAACCGGACCTTCTTATTCAAGATCGCTTGGAGCGTGCCCTTGTTATCCGAGGTCGCCACCTGTTTCGCGGCGAGCAGTCTCACAACGGCATGGGTGTCCTGGCCGGACGGGGCCTTTGGAGCGGAAAACCGACACACAATCGTAACAGCGAAACTCGCAGGTTATGAGGGTTATCAGGGCTGCAAACGTATCTAAGTTTAGAGGCGATCAACGATTGATGTTGGGATATAAGGAGGTGTTGATGCATATGCTTGGGAAGAGGATTGTTTTAGCAGTCCTTGCTGTGGGTCTGCTGTCCTCGGTCTTCCTGGCCGGGTGCGACACTGAAGGGACAGCCACAAAGCTGAACCTGACCGGCCAACTGAAGGCGATCAACAACGAAGTGGCCAACCTGAACCAGAGCACTGGGGAGCTGGTGAACACCGTCGCGTTAATGGACGACAAAGAGGGACAGCTCACCAAGGCGGTGGAACTGCTGAACAAGGTCAGCGCGGAGACGGATCAGCAGATCGCGACCGTAGGCGAGCTGAAGGACCTCACCGGCCAGCAGGAGGGCAAGGTCACCAGCATCCTGGGGACCGCGCAGAGCGTCCTCAGCGCGGAGGAGGGGCTGCAGTCCGGTACCGAGACCCAGCTGGCTATGGCCGGGACTACGCTGGACCTGATCATGAGCCTCTACGGTAACCTGAATGCGTTCGCCCAGGTGAACGGCGCCCTGAATCAGAAGCTGGGACAGGCCGTCGAGATCATGAAAAAGATGTAGGGAGGTGAGTACTGTGGCAGAGAAGGCGGAGGAAGCGAAGGCCCTTAAGCGGGCCAAGCGAATGAAGGTACTTAAGGTAGTCGGCCTTATCGTGCTGGTGGGCTACATGGTGATGACGCTGCAGATGCTCTCATCCCTGAAAGCGCTGGACTCCAAGCTGGGAGAGAACGGCCGGCTGCTGGACCAGGCCATCGTCAAGGAGACGTCCATGGGGGAGAAGGGCTCCAACGTCCAGGTCATGGCCAACAGCTTCAGCGGGGTCGTGGATAAGCTGGCGCAAGCGCAGGAGGGAGCCGGCCAGATAGCGTCCTTGGCGAACACGATCAAAACCAAGAACGAGGCCCTGCTCTCCGCGAACCAGGGCATCAACCAGGTGGCCATTAACAACATCGGTCTGGTCACGGCCATAACCGGACAGATGAGCACCATCGTGGACTACATGGCACAGGTCGGGGTGCTCCTGGGAAGCGTCAAGACAGGCGCTGCCGGACAGTTGGATACCATCAAGGCGATGTATGAACTGGCAGTGTACAACAACGGCAGCATGCCGGCGCTGCCTTAGGGGTGATGAAAAATGGCAAAGAATAAGTACGTGGTCGAACCGAAGAACAAGCTTATGAGCTTTACCGGCTGGACACTCGCCATCATCGCCGCGGTAGTGGTAGCGGTGGGAAGCCTTGCGATGCTCGGCACGACCAAAAACGTGGACAAGAAGGTGGGGGCCACGGGTGACCAGATCACCCATTCCAATGAACTGAACCTGGCGACCAAGGACGGCCTGAAGCCTTCCGTCGCCATGAACGAGCAGGCTACGCAGGTGGGCAACACGATCAAGGGGCTCCTGAACACCATGGTGGGCACGAAGGAGGCCCTCAGCTCCATACTCGAGACCACCAAGGCCAATAACGGGGTTCTTGCGGACCTGGACGTGAACACCGGGGAGGTAGTGACCGCCCTGAACGGCCTGGTTCCCTATATCAACGCCCTGGCGGATTCGGTGAGCAATTCCAACATGGACACCGCCGCGAGCCTGGACCTCCTGACCCAGATCAATGTGGTGAACGACCAGATCGGAGCGCAGATGGCGGAGATAGACACGAAGCTGAGCAACTCCCTCACCTACAGGATCCTCTTCTCCTACTTGCTCCCGATCCTACCGATTTAAGGGGGTGATGCGGAATGACTAAGAAATTGACAATTACTGGAGCGGTGATATTGATCGTAGTCGGCCTGGTAGCCGTGAGTATCTCTCTGGCTAGCAGCGGTGCCGTTTCCCGCAGCGTGGATAAGTACAATCTGCTCAACATGATCGACGGCAGCAAGAACGTCATGGCCGACATGAATAAGGAGATGGACTTGGTCAAGGCGAGCACCAGCCAGCTGAACGGGAAGCTGGACGTGCTGGCCAAGGTCGTATCGCTCCTGGACCAGCAGGTGAGCGTGGTTAATATGCTGAACGCGACCATGGGCGAGCAGAAGCCCCTGCTGACCACGACCAACGGTACGCTGGATGAGGTCCAGAGCCGCATCGACTATACCCTGGCGGGCAGTTTGGGAATGCGGCCTACGCTGGACAGCCTGCTAGCGAGCATGGGCAACTCCATTAACGTCACCAGCCTGGTAGTGGACGGCATGGCGCAACTCGCCGCGGTGGGTTCCGTGATGTCCGGGCAGCTTGATAACACGCTGCGATATCTTTCGATCATGCAGCCGGCAGCGGCCAAAGCCCACCGGGCCATGGCCATGATCCCGATGGACTTGACCGCCCTGTCCGGCTTACTGCCGGCACCGGCATCAGCACCGGCACCGGCGGTCCAACCGCAGGTCACGGCGAACGAGACGCCGTCAAGCGGTGTGATACCGGGAGTATCTCCCCTGGTTGAAGGCGTGGGGCGGGGTGTGCGTGATCTACTGCAAGGCCTAACGGGCCTGCTCTTCAGGAGATGATGCAAGATGAGGATGTATAGAAAACTGGGAACCTTGGCCATCATAGTGGCCCTGGCCGTAGCTCTGATAGCCACCGCGCAACTGACCAATGTGCAGCGGGGGATGGGGGAGAAGCAGACAAAGCTCCTGAACCAGGTGCAGAGCATGAACGGGATTATCGAGAGCATCGTACCCGACTTCAACCCCACCATCGAGCTGGCGGGCAAAACCGAGGAAATGCTCAAGGACTTGCGGGAGCTCAACAGCACCGTGGCCCAGATGAACGTCGTAGTGGCGGAGATCAACCCCGAGTTGAGCACGACCGTAAGCTGGCTGGACACCGATAACAGGGGCCTGGACGCCCTGGCGGTGGCCATGGGCGGCCCCCTCGGCCCCCTGAACCTGGTGGGCGAGAGGACCGGGGTCACCCTATCCTACCTAAGCCAGACAGTGGCTGCCCTGCAGCAGATGTCGAGCGGCCTGGCCTCCACGAATGCACACTCAGCTAGAGCGGCCAGCGTAATGACGGGCAGTTCGGTGAAGTAAAGAGGAGGAGGGGACCTGACGTGGTCACGTTCGTGAGGACGTTGTTCTGGATGTCCATACTGGCGATTGCGGGTTTGGGAATCACCCTGGGCGTGCAGATAATGAAAGACGGGAAGCATCAGAAGGTCTTGTTCCTGTCGATCCTTGCCGTGTTTCTCTTCATCACGACCTCCTCGCTGATCCTCTCGCTGCTTAACCTGTAACGAGGTTGCGATCAAGGCCCGGGCTTTCAGCCCGGGCCTTTTTCTTCTTGAGAGAGCCCCGATCAGCGGGCATGCGAGCGCTGGCCGTTGCCGGAAGGGGTATAATCGCTGCCCGAGATGCGGTCCAGGCCTCCAGGCGGCCAGCAGACGGATGCCGTCCTCTGCTCCTGCCATCTGTATAGGAGAACTTATGGCCACCTTGCCTACGCCCTCATCCGGGCCGTCCAGAGTTTACACCAGCGCGGCGTTGCATACGGTTCCCCCGCAAAGCCCAGGCAGTAGACCGATTTGCGGCGCGCGGATGCCTGGATCGCGCAGGGCGAGTATGAGAGGCGGGACCACTGGTGCGCCTTGCGCTACGCCCATCGTCCCCGCTGATTCATAACGCCCAAAGGCGCCTTCATCGTATGGACTATGCGCAGAACGGGGAAGGCCTCGTGATCAGCGACGACTACTTTTAATGAGGGCCGTTCAGCTAAGGAATGGTTGACTTCGGGCCCCTCGTCTATATCGCGGCTCCGTAGATCTCGCGCGACGGCCTTTCTCTTATACGAATCGCTCCTTCAGTTCGTTCACCATCTGCCTCATCGTCTCCATCCTCTTTCCCGTCCTCTGCCTATCGACTACGAGCCCGGGGAAACCTTCCTTACATAGGGGCACGGAACTCCAAGGAAATGGGGGATCCAGTGGAGAATCTATAGTTAACTTTATACTAGTTCTCCCTTAACTAAAGGAGGAACCATGATCGCGGGCATAGAGATACCGGTCCTCGGTCTCCTGGCCGAGCGGGATATGCACGGCTATGACCTTGACCGGGAGATGGAGTTGTCCGGACTGCGCCGATGGATGCCCGTGAGCAAAGTGGCGGTCTATAAGGCGCTGGCACGGCTGGAAAAGAGCGGCTGCCTGGATTCCCGGGCCGATCGCGCGGGCAACATGCCGGAGCGGGTAGTTTACAGCCTCACGGAACAAGGGCGCCAGCGCCTGCGAGACCTCATATATGACCTCTTAGCCTCGGACGAACCGCTTAACTCGCGTACGAGCCTGGCCCTGTACTTCGAGACCCACCTACCGGCGCAAGACGCCCTGGGAGCCTTGGAGTCGCGCCTGAGATTTCTAGAGTGCGAACTGAGGGCGCGCCAGGCCGAGTTTTCCATGCTCGAAGACGTAGCCACCGAGCTGCAGAAGCTTCTGCGCGGGCATGACATCAACCGCCACCGCCTGGAGATCCAGTGGCTTCGGGAGGTCGCGGAGTGCGTAAGGCAAGGGAAGGAAGCCAGGTGAGTGAGCATATTATCGGCGCCCGTTCCAGGTGGCGTTAAAAAGCACCGCCCTCACCGACCGCCTATAATATATATTATGTAAACTTATTGGTCTTTCTGCCTCGTTTCCCGATCTCCTGTTTCCCCAGACCCCCAGTTGCGCCTCTTCTCACCCGGATGTGGATAGCGCTACTTTGAATCGAGAAGGCGGTCCGGTGATACGGCTTTCGCTGATCCCGCTACCTTGGAATCGACGTGAAGTAATAGCCTATCCCTGGGCTAATGCGCTTCTACGGCGGCGGCGGGTCTGGCCCCAAAAGAGCGGCTTCTGTACCCCGAAAATACCTCTTTCGGATAATATGTACGACTACCCGTTGCATGTATATTTGGCAGTAACGAGCATATGGTTGGCCGAGATGCGGAGGTGTTTCTTAGGTTTATACGGGATTCAAAATCTCTTTCCCCACCCGGAAAACGGTCGATTCCATCCCCAGGGACGGCTGTTTTCCGATTGTGGAGTTTCTTCGTGCCTAGGACGTAGCCTCGACGGCAGGTCTCCCGGCCAGCGTGCCGGCGGTATCACGCATCTCATCCCAGGCCGCCGATATCAGTTTGTGCTTATCGGTGATGATGCCGTCTATCCCCTTCCCCACCAGACTGCGAAACGCCGGCGGGTGGTTGACGGTCCAAGCACAGATCGGCAGTCCCTCCCGGTGAGCTTGCCCTACGAACTCCTCGTCCACCAGCCCCTGCCTGGGAAGCAGCAGCTGCATGCGTGACTTCATGGCGAGCTCTATAGCCGCCTCCTTCTCGTGACGCAGCCTGAGCACCCATCCCACAATGAACTCCGGATACTCCTCCTTCAGAGCCCTGAGCAGGGCCGAATTGAAGGAGGTGATCATGACCTGGTCCGGCCGGCTGAACTCCTTAACCGTCCGCGCCAGGACGTGGATATCAAGGGATTTGGCTTCCAGGTCCAGGTAACAGCGCCCGAAGGCCAGCTCCAGGTACTCCTGCAAAGTAGGAATGCCGGGATGTATCGAGCGGAGTTCCTCCGCTTCGTAGTCCTTGATCAATTTACTGTTGACAAGGGGGTTATGGTGGATGACGAGGACGCCGTCCGCCGTCTCGCGAACATCCGTTTCCACCATTTCCACCCCGGCCTCGATGGCATTGCGCAGGCTCTCCAGGGTATTTTCCGGGCCGAACCCCCTGCCTCCGCGGTGGCTGATTATGCTCAGTTCTCCCCGGCGCGTCGGGTATCGCGGCCCCAACCTGCTTATGCGCACCGGATCCTCTTTCGGGTACATCCTCTCCTCCGTCCCGCTTTCCTACCTTGACCTCGCCAGGAACCACACAATAATAAATCCCCGCTTTGCTTCGGGGATGTCCCGTCAACCGGTACGCTCAAGCGTTTATCCCGGCGCCGCGGTCAGCTCCTCAACCGCCCTTACAAGGTCCTCCGCCTCGAAAGGCTTTAGGATATAGCGGTCCGCCCCCATCTCCATCAAGCGTGCTACATCCTCCGGGGCCGACTTCACCGAGAGCACGATAACGGGTATGCCGCTCGTTTCCGGGTCTTTCTTAAGGGTATTCAGGACCTTCCAGCCATCTATCTTGGGCATCATGATGTCCAGTATCATGCAGGCAGGCTTCGCCTGCTTGGCTTTCTCATAAGCCCCTACCCCACCCAGGTTACTGTCCACTACGTAGCCCTTGGCTTGCAGCATGATATCGAGCAACTTGATGATGAGCTCGTCATCATCGACCAAAAGGACGAGCTTTCCTTCCATAGCCTCAGCCAGCCCCTTCCCGGCCACGTCAAACGGCAGCTACGCTGGAAAAAAGCCTATTCTCCTCTCAACCCGGCCCTCTGAGCCAGCAGCTTATTCGCTGATCTTCTTGCCGGCTAGCCCGTTCAGGTCTGCGAGAAGGCGTTCCACATCTATGCCATGGGCCAGGGCGCCCTGCTCTATGTTCTCGAAACGCGCTACGGAGCATCCGATGCAATGTAATCCATGCTCCAGGAAAACCCGAACGGCTTCCGGATTATCCTGCACAACTTCCTCGATCGTCATTTCTTTGGTGATAGCCATCTTTCAACCTCCCTTTCTATAGCTAAATTTAAACAAAAAACGCCTGCGAATTCCACCGTAAAAATCATCTTCAGCGGTTCACCGTTCAATTAGGGATTAACTACGAACCGGGATCCCGGATCGCAGTCAATTCTGACGGGATGCGCAAACCGGATTCGCCCCCCAGCGCTGCCCGCTTGGCCAGTTTGCCCATGACCCCGCGTCATTCGTCAGGGAGCTCATCGAAGCCGTACTTGAAGAGGAGTTTGCGGTAGTCCTTCCGGTAGAAGATCTTGCACTTGACATCGGGGTACAGTTCCTTCAGGAGCCTGATCTTGCGGTTCTTCTTGGTTACCAGTTTCTGGCTGAGCGTGGTCAGCTCGATATAGAGGTCGAAGGCCGGAAGGTAGAAGTCCGGCCGGAACTTCTGCACCGGCCGGCCGGAACGGTCCCAGGCGATATCGAAGCTGCGCGGCTCGTACAGCCACTTGATGTCGTAGAAGTCAAGGAGGCGGGCGAATTCCATCTCGCTGTGATGCGCGAACTTGACCTCATCCCAGCGTTTGAAGCTTCGGTCGCCCTGCTCGGAAACGGCGATCCCCACCTTACTTG
>JAHEXQ010000039.1 GCA_023252035.1 Actinomycetes bacterium | reverse complement strand
AAGGTCCCCCCGTAATCTCTAAAGGGGGGAGGTGCACGAGGGGGGCGGGAGTCCCTTTCGTGAGAGCGAGGTCTGCCGAGCGAGGCAGACCCCTTTTGTCAATCTCGCTCCCTTTTTCGCCGCTACTGGTCCAGGGCGACCAGCAGGGGATACGGGTTGACCGGGCCGCCGTGCCCCGGGTGCACCTCGAAATGGCAATGCGGCGTTCCCCTGGCGTTGCCGGTGTCGCCCACGTAACCGACGATCTCGCCCGCCTGCACCCGGCCGGAAGAGCCGTAGGCCTGCAGGTGCATGTAATAGTAAAGGGTACCGTCATCTCCGGAAAGCCCTACGTAAAGCCCCGCGTTGCCGCCGGAATACTGCGAGACGGTGCCGCTGGTGACAGCCACGCAGGGAACGCCGTAGTTGGCCATGATATCGCAGCCTTTATGGGTGCGCCCCACAGCCCGGGGCGCTCCCCAGTCGTTGGCGAAGCTGTGTGGTCCGGCCACCGGGAAATACTTTCCGTTCACCGGGCCCACGTTCCAGCCGCCCCCGCCGCCGTAGGATACTCCGATTATATTGGCGATGTCGGAGTCTATTCCGGCAAGGATGCCGGTCTGCTCAGCCAGTTTGGCCTGGATGCCGCTGGTTTGCGCTCTTAGTGTGTTCACCCGGGCCTGCTGGTCCGCCCTCTGGAAGTCGAGCTCGCCTTTTCGCTGGGCGATCTCCGCAAGGAGCGCTTTCACTTCGCCCACATTGGCCGAGTCCATGGAGCCTATCCGGGTCATGAAGTCGCGGGAATAGAGAAAATCCTCGAAGCTCTGGCTCTCCAGCATGACCTCCACGGCACTGCTCTCGCCGTTCTTGTACATGTTGATCAGCCGCGCATTGAGTATCTGCATATCCTCTTCGAGCTGGGCTCCAGCCTGCTCCAGCCTCGCCTGGTTCTTTTCTATGGCGGCTTCCACGGAGGCCAACTGGGACTCGGCCGCACTTCGCGCCGCCGTCAGCCTGTTCAACTCCGCTTTGTTCGCCGCCAGCTCTGCCTGGATCGCCCTCGCCTTGTCCCGCTTTTCGCTAATGGAATCGGCTCTGGAAGCCGGAATGCAGAGGTTGACCGCGAGGAAAACGCCTAGTAGAACCAGTATTTTGAAGAATTGCGAGCGCCTTATGGCTCTCCTCCTTCTCTCTTGAGAAGCTGCTGCTCTTCCAAAATGTAATCACATAAGGTCCGAGCGGTCAAACCCGACGGATGTAAGGACGCCTCAATCCTCCGTAACAGCAGGCAGCGGGGCAGGCCCTGGAGGTCGCGAACCACTTCGGCGCCGTAGGATTCGGCCAAGGATGGGATTTGGGAAGGAGAGCCTTCCATTATAAGGGTGCCGCCGGGACGGAGCCACTCGGGTGCCCCTTCGATCACACGTTTCTGAAACTCCATGCCGCTGTCGCGGGCCAGGAGTGCGCCGGCAGGCTCATAATCCCGCACCTCGGGCTGCAATTCCTCATACTCGGCGGAGGTCACATAAGGTGGGTTGCTGACGATGACGTCGAAACCGCCCGCGATCTCCCTAGGAACCGCCCCGTACAGGTCTCCCTGGAAGAAAGCGACGTTGCGGATGCCCAGCCTGTCTGCGTTTTCGCGCGCCAACTCCAGAGCGTCGCCGCTGATATCAGTGGCCCAGACGCGGGAGCCGGGCACCTCGCAGGCCGCCGCGAGAGCGATGCATCCGCTACCCGTTCCCACGTCCAGAACGCGAGGCTCGCTGCCGGCCGCTTGCGCCGCCCGTATAGCCAGTTCCGCGGTCCATTCCGTCTCCGGCCGCGGCACGAGTGCCCGCTTGTCCACCTCGAGTTAGAGCTTGCGGAACTGCCAGCGGCCCAGGATGTATTGGAGTGGCTCCCGCGCAGCCCGGCGCTCCATGAGCTCCCGGTATTCAGCCATTTCGGCCGCGTTCAAAGGCCGGTCGTAGAAGGTGTAGAGCTGAACCCGGGTCAAGCCTGTTACCTTGCCCAGCAGCCATTCCGCGTTCAAACGGGCGCTGGGCACCCCCCGGGACTCCAGGAACTCTCTGCATTCCCGCAGCGCTTCGACGTTCGTCTTGGGGAGGCCGGCCATGGTCACCCGGCCGGTGAGGTGGAAAGCTCCTTGAGCTTTTCCGCATTGTCGGTGGCTCGCAGGGTGTCGACGAACTCGGAGATGCCCCCGTCCAGCACGCCCTCCAGGTTATAGAGGGTAAGCCCCACGCGGTGATCGGTCACCCGGCCCTGGGGGTAGTTATAGGTGCGAATCCGCTCGGAGCGGTCGCCTGTACCTACCTGGGAGCGCCTCTCCGCAGCCTGTTCCCGCTGCTGCCGCTCTTGCTCCGTCTTGAGCAGCCGTGCGCGAAGGATGCGCAGCGCTTTCTCCTTGTTCTGCAATTGCGACTTTTCGTCCTGGCAGGACACCACCACTCCGGTGGGCAAATGCGTGATGCGCACGGCGGAATCGGTGGTGTTGACCGACTGGCCTCCCGGTCCTGTCGAGCGGAAGATATCGATGCGGAGGTCAGCCGGGTCGATCTCCAGCTCCACTTCCTCGGCCTCGGGCAGCACCGCCACGGTAGCGGTGGAAGTGTGAATGCGCCCTCCCGACTCGGTGACGGGAATACGCTGCACCCTATGCACCCCGGACTCGAACTTGAGCTTGCTGTAAGCGCCCTCGCCTTTGACGGCGAAGATGACCTCCTTGAATCCGCCCAGTTCCGACGGGCTAGAAGAGAGAGACTCAACACGCCACCCCTGGGATTCCGAGTAGCGGCTGTACATGCGGAAGAGGTCGCCCGCGAAGAGCGCCGCCTCGTCTCCGCCAGCGCCGGCCCGAATCTCCACAATGACGTTCTTTTCATCCCTGGGGTCCGCCGGGATGAGCAGGAGCTTCAACTCTTCATCCAGGCTGGCCTCGCGCGCATCCAGGGTTTCGATCTCGGAGCGCAGGAACTCCTCCATCTCCGCATCCTCAGCCTCTTTCAGCATCTTGCGCGCCTCTTCCAGTTCGCTGCGCACGTTCTTGAACTCGCGGTACTTATCGACGACCACGGCCAGCTCTGAATGAACTCGCGCCAGCTCCCGGTAGGTGGCCTGATCCTTCAGGATCTCTGGGTCTCCCAGCCGCTCGCTCACCTCGCCGAGTTTCTCTTCTATCTCATCAAGTTTGCTCGTCAGGTTCATATCAACTCTCACCGCTCTGCGGAATCTTTCCCTCGGCCTCCAGGACTACACTCAGCGCTCGCATCGCCACTTCCACTTGCTCGTCGTCGGGCTGGCGCGTGGTGAGCTTCTGCAGCCACAGGCCCGGGGCCACGATAGCCCCGATAAGCAGGGATTTCCTGTGCTTACTCGCCATTTTTATTATCTCATAGGAGATTCCAGCCACAAATGGCAGAAGCAGGATGCGGCTGGCCACCCGCGGCCATAGGGTTGTTACCGGCACCACGGAATAGACGAGTATGGTCAGGACCAGGGTGAGGAGGAGAAAGCCCGTGCCACATCGCACGTGCGCCGTGCCCATCTGCCGCGCATTCTCGGGCTCGAGCGGCAGGCCGTGTTCCCATACGTGAATGGTCTGATGCTCTGCGCCGTGGTACTGAAAGACCCGCCGGATATCCTTGATCAGGGAGACCATGACCAGGTAGAGCACGAACACGCCTAACCGCAGTAGCCCTTCCACCAGGTTGAAGAGGATCCGGTTGACGTTCTGCCGCCCGCCCGTCAAGCTGGGCGTTATCCAGGTGGGAAGGAGGATGAAGAGGACTACGAAGAAGCCCAGCCCCAGAACGAGTGACGGGATCATCACCCACTTGCCGTTGATGGCCCGTTTCTCTTTCTCGACGTTTTCCAGCCGCTCTTCATCGGCCTGCACCACTGCTTCGTCGCCTTGTCCCGCCGCCGCTGCTTCTTCGGCTCGCAACTCCTCCTCGAGGTCCTCAAGGGCTAGGTCCGCCGACTTCTGCAGGGCTTTGAATCCCAGCACCATGGTATCCACGAGCACGAAGAAACCCCGTAGAATCGGCTTCTTCAGCCAGGGGTGGCGCTCCACGAAGGAATGGACCGGCCATACGTCACTGTAGATACTGCCGGATTTCCGGCGCACGGCAAGGGACCAATGCCCACCGGCAAGCATCATCACGCCTTCGATGATCGCCTGCCCCCCCACGGAAAAATCGCTCGGTTTCTTCGTTCCCTTGCGCGGCATCGGTCTCATCCCCCCGCTCGGCAGGTTTGGGACATAAAGAATCGGCCGAGCTATCACGAACCCGCCGCCGATTCTGAATCTATTCAGGTGTCCCCGCCAGCTTACTCCGTGGCTTCCGGGGTCTCTTTCCTGGCCCTGGGCCTGGCGTTCCCGCCGTACCTCTTCTGAAAACGCTCGACCCTTCCACCCGTATCCACTAACTTCTGCTTGCCTGTATAGAACGGATGGCAGCAGGAGCAGAGTTCGATCTTCAGGACAGGCTTGGTCGCCCGCGTAGTGAAAACCTCACCGCAGGAACAAGTGACCGTAGCCTCCAAGTATTCCGGATGTATATCCTTCTTCATCGCCAATTACCTCCAGTTCAAAGTCTCCATCAGTATAGCAGCGGAAAACCGTGGTTGCCACTCCATCGATCAGAGACTGCCCAGACAACCGCCCCGCGTTGCAAACAGGGGGGCGGCTACTGGATAGGGGACTTGGCAATTTCCATCAGGAACTGCTGATTGCTCTTGGTGGCCTTTATTTTATCGATGAGCAGCTCTATCGAGGCTCCCGGGTCCAGCGCATGCAGCACGCGCCGTAGCTTCCAGACCACCTGGGCCTCGGCCGGCTCCATGATGAGTTCCTCCTTGCGCGTTCCCGACTTCTCTATGTCGATGGCCGGGAAGATGCGCTTGTCCGCGAGCTTGCGGTCCAGATGAAGCTCCATGTTGCCGGTGCCTTTGAACTCCTCGAAGATGACCTCATCCATGCGCGAGCCCGTATCCACCAGGGCCGTTGCTATGATGGTCATGCTTCCGCCGTCCTCGATATTCCGGGCTGCTCCGAAGAACCGCTTCGGCGGGAAGAGCGCGGTGGAATCCACGCCTCCTGAGAGGATGCGGCCGCTGGTCGGCTGGTTCAGGTTGTAGGCCCGTGCCAAACGGGTCACGCTGTCCAGGAGGATCACCACGTCCTTTTCATGCTCAACGAGGCGCTTGGCCCTCTCGAGGACCAGCTCCGCCACCTGGATATGGTTGTCCGAGGGCTGGTCGAAGGTAGAGCTGACCACCTCGCCCTTAACGGACCGCTCCATGTCCGTAACTTCCTCAGGGCGCTCGTCCACCAGAAGTACGATGAGGCGCACCTCGGGATTGTTCGCGGTGATGCTGTTGGCGATCTCCTTGAGGATGGTCGTCTTGCCCGCTTTGGGCGGAGAGACTATCAATCCGCGCTGGCCTTTCCCGATGGGGGCGATCAGGTCGATGATGCGGGGCGAGATCAAACCCGACCCCGTCTCCAGGCGCAACCTGTCCTTCGGATAGAGAGGCGTCAGGGTCTCGAACTGCCGTCGTGTCCTCGCCACCTCGGGGTCGTCCGAATTCACCTTCTCTATGCGTAGAAGTGCATTGTACTTCTCTCCGTCCTTAGGCATACGCACCTGCCCCATCACCTCATCCCCCCGCTTAAGGTGGAAGCGGCGGATCTGAGAGAGGGACACGTAAATATCCTTTTCGCCAGGGAGATAACCCCTGGTCCTCAGGAACCCATACCCGTCCGAGAGCACGTCCAGGATGCCGGTCTGGAAGAAGAGACCTTGTTCTTCCGCTTTGCGGTTCAGGATCATATCCACCAGTTCCTTCTTGCGCACGCCGGTGGTGCTCTGGATGCCCAGCTCCTTGGCCATGTCCTGCAGGTCGGGCAGAAGCAAGTTCTCCAGTTCCGTACGATCAAGTACTTTTTCCATGTTCACCTCCTCTCAAAGATGCTTAATCTTCTCGTAGTCTTCCGAGAACCGTTTAATCCCCGCCTCTGTCAGGGGATGTTTGACCATCTGCACCAGCACGTCGTAGGGCACGGTGCCGATGTGAGCGCCCGCACGAGCGGCTTGCGTCACGTGCATCGGATGACGGAGGCTCGCGGCGATCACCTGGCTCTCGATCCCGTAGGTGTCGTAGACGTCCACGATATCTTCAACGATGGCCATGCCATCGTTACCTATGTCGTCCAGCCGGCCTACGAAGGGGCTTACGAAAGTCGCCCCCGCGGCGGCCGCCATAAGGGCTTGATTCGTGGAGAAGATGAGCGTGACATTGGTCTTTATGCCCTCAGCCGCCAGACGCGAAACGGCCTTCAGCCCCTCCACGCACATGGGGATCTTCACATTGATATTCAGGGCGATAGCGGCAAGCTCCCGCGCCTCCGCCACCATCTCCACCGCACTCATGCTCAGTGCCTCGGCGCTCACCGGTCCTGCGACGATGCCGGCTATCTCCGCCAGACATTCCCGCATGCTGCGCTTCTCGCGGGCGCACAGGCTGGGATTGGTAGTCACACCGGCGAGAATTCCCCAGTCGTTGACCTCCCTGATCTGGTCGATGTTGGCCGTGTCCAAAAAAATCTTCATAGGCGTGCCTTTCGAATCCTCCTTTAAGTACCGGAAACCGCTCTGGACCTCTCATGCACGTTGGTTATGATGTACTCAATCACCTCTACGAGGGTCGCGTCGAGGTTCACGCTATCCACCATCTTCACACCGAAGGAGTTGGCCTGATCCATAATGTAGTTTTGGATCGTCCGGATATTATCGAAATTGGCCACGTACCGGTCGAAGGGCCGCGTGCCCTGAGTGTCCAACTCGCGGATGTAGAAATGGCTGCGGTGCAGCCCCTCATTCTTGACCGTGATGACCAGTTGCACAAGGAAGGCGCTCTGCTCGTATAGTTGCAAGTCGATGAAGCCGGGCACGATATGCGCGCCTTCGATGATCAGGTGAGTCCCCTCGGTCCTGGCCCTCTCCACCAGCGCCTTAACCCCAACCGCCACAGCCACCGTCTGCTCGCGGAATCCCGCCACCACCGGATCGACGGAGGCGGGTAGGGGTTGGCGCAGCGCGCCGGCCGCATCGAACGAAGAGCTGTGGATGGCCGGCATCAGCTCCGGCGAGAAAAAAGCTCGCATGACCTCCCTCACCGCGTCGGTGGAAACTATCCTGACGATGCCCAGGCGCGCTGCCAGCATGGTGGCGACAGTTGACTTGCCCACGCCGGTAGCCCCTCCTATGAGGATGACCAGCGGCTTGTCCAGGCGGCTCAGGGAATAGTACTTGCGATAGTTGGCCGCGAATTTCTCTCCCATCTCCTCCTTCAGCGTATCGAAGATGAGTTCGTGTAGCTCTTCCGCCACTATTTCGAAGCGGTTTTCTGTCATCAGCCGCTCCTCTATGCTCGACGCGACGTCATACGCATTCTGCGGCGCCAGCCCTGAGGCCATGATGGCACCGGCCGTTAACCCCTTGGAAAAGGGCAGCTCGTGCTTCTGCTCGTCGATTATGATGATTCGCTTAGTCTGCCTGCGGCTTTCAGTCATGCGATATCTTTCCCGCGTTTTTCAGCATTCTCTCCGTTACAGCGCTGAAGAACTCACGCTCGCTCTCCTCGCCGACGCTGATGGGCAGGTTGTCTGCATACACGACGCCCAGGGACCTATCCACGCAGTACCGCGTGGCGACATCCACCGCTGCTGCTTTCAGCTCGGTGAGGAGCAATTCGAAAGGGGGAGCGGTTTCCAGATCCGCCAGCAGGCGGCTCCGGTTGGAGAGGTTGTGGCTTATGCCCACCACCTGGCAATCATACTTTTCCTCCAGGTACGCCCGCAGCACCCATCCGATGTCGGGTGGCGCGGTTGACGTAAAGTAAACAGACCTTCCTTGGATTGGTGTTAGGGGAAGGGGTCGAAAGACAGTCCGCAAGATCCGAGCATCTTCCCTGACCCGCCTTACTTCCTCCTCTAAACGCCATATTTGAGGTGGGTCGGCAAATGGTTTCTCACACATTGTAATGACAACATAATCCGAAATCAAGAGCCGGTACGTGCCGAAATAGCCCCCCACGACCTCGAAGGGCTGAGCCGCCGACACCACAAGGATGCGTGTAGCCGCCTGCACCGGGGGGATGGCGGTGCCGCTCCCCTCCAGGATGATAACGTCCTCGGGAAGGCCGGCAGCGATGGCAGCGCCCTCGGCGAAATTGGTGACGAAGGCTTCGCCGGCCATGCCGCCCCCGCAGCGACGGCAACCGACGGTGGTTACGCGGGCGGTCAGAGCGTCCTCGAAATAGTCGGAGGCGGCGTGTTTCCCGGCCGCGCACTGGGCCAGCAAGAACTCTGGTGTTATCTCCTGCTCCGCTCCCCTGAGGACCTCCGGACGCAGCGGGCCTCCCCGGCCCATCGCCACCACGGCGGGGCGGTGTCCCCGTTCCACAAGGAAGCGCGCCAGTTGCGCCGATATGGCGGTCTTGCCGCTGCGCTTGCCGGTCCCGATGATGGAGCAGCTAGGCTTCCCGAGGTTGGACTCCAAACGCGGCGGGTGGAACTCGAAATCCGCGCCGCGGTAGATAGCTCCGGCTTTGAGCACCAGCGACCCGATGGCGAAGCGCGTAGGAGTATCCAGCACGGGCTCGTCGCTCAGATCGATCACAAGTTCCGGAGCGAGCTGCTCGAGCGCCGTCCTCAGGTCCCGCAGCATGTCCTGCGCCACCACCACCGGAAAGCCCAGGCCTTCGAGCTCTCCTACGCCACCCACTTTCTCCGTCCCTCCCAGCCAGAAGAGAGCCACGGGTTCAAGGCCGTCGCGCTCCACCAACTCCCGGATAGCGCCGCCGATAACGGATGGGTAATGTTCTCCGTCGATCAGGAATAACGTCTTAACCTCGCACACCTCCCATCATGGATATACTCTGCCATGAGGCCGAGCAGGGCCGGTTGGTGAAATAGATTTGAGCGCCCGGGTAAGGTTCGTCGCCTTCGAATATGCCGGGAACGCTTAGATCTCGGAACCGATTATCTCGCGCACCACTCCTGCGATCTCGCGATGATTATCGGAAATGCCCACACCGAACTGGGCGATAATATCCTTTCCGCCATAGGGATACTTACGAAAGACCCGCACGATATCCTCACGGATCTCGATGATGTTGTAGCAGGGCTTGGTGCGGCCGCGCAGACGCAGGGAGGCTACAGTGCCCGCGTTCACCACGAACATGCCCTCCAGTTCCCAGACGTAGGGCACGTGCTTATGCCCGGTGAGGACCAGGTCCACGCCAGCATAGATGAGCACCTCCAGGAGGTCGCCCGCGTCATAGACGATGTTGCGCTCGCGCCCGGTACCCGGCACCGGCAGCAGGTGGTGGTGCAGGGCGAAGATCTTGAAGTCGTTAAGCGGCTTCAGGTTATCGATGATCCAGGGATAGCGCTCCCGCCCGATCTTCCCGTAGTCCAGGTCGGGCTCGCTCGAATCCACCGCCGCCACGGTGACCCCCTTGTAATGGAGTATGCCATGACGCTTGCCAAAGAGGTCCCCGAAGTGCAGAAAGCCCACGTTGCGTGAATCGTGGTTGCCGGGAACCACCATGATGCGTTCGCACTCGATGTTCGACATGTAAGCGTTGGCGGTATTGTACTCCTGTTTGTACCCCTCGTTGGTGAGGTCGCCGGTGACGATGACGATGTCGGGCTGCAGCTCGTTGAGCTCCAGGATGGTGCGGTTCATGAGGTTGGAGACGAAGTGCACCGAGCCCACGTGAAAATCACTGATGTGGGCGATGGTAATGGGCGATTTCTCCAAAGGATAGATCTTCGATACCATGGAAATTCCTTCCGCAGCCTCCAAGGCTAATTATATCAGGTTAAGGCCTGTATAAGCGCACCTCGCCGTCACTTGCTCCACTCGCCATTATCGGTCTCCCGGCGCTCACGGTTGAGTGCTCGCCTTGCCCCGGCGCTTTTCGCCCCCTGGATTTCTCAGGCCGCAAAGCCTTTTTGCAGAAATTATGCCTGTAAGGGGAGGGTGTTAAACTTGGAGGCCTGTCTCTGGGCCGCTCGGTTTGAGCCTTGCCTAACCAGCTTTTTCCAAATCCCGTATGCGTTTCTGGAGGATCTTGAGAACCTGCTCGGTTGGCATCTCGGCACCATTAGCCAGTAACCCTTCCGCTATGAAATGCCTCGCCAAAGCCGAGGGCGGGATGTCCATTTCCTGCGCGCGTTCCACGAGAGCCTTGAACAAATCGCGGTCGATCTTTAGGGAGAATACGCTCATCGTCGCCTTTTTCGGTCTTATTACTTCGACCCGTTCGCCTTTTTCCCATAGCTCGTCGAATTCGGCTTCCGTAAAGTCCTGGTCTTTCACTTCTTCACCTCCCACGCCGTTATACAGATCCAGACTCCTTCTTCGCCTTGCCAAGGGTTTATGAATACCTTAAGGCTTTTCCCCGATGCTGTCGTGCCTTCCCCCACCCATCGTTCCCCGTGTTTCCAACGACGCATTTTCTTTAAAACAACTTTCGGATCATCAAGGATAGCCTCTTCTACCTCCCACGAATGAACGTGGTGCTTCTTCCATAACTTGTCAACGACTTCGTCGCTCCACAGAAGTGTTTCGATTCGCACCGGTGGACTCACTAGAAACCCTTTTCGGTATTACCCAGGGTAATACCCCTACTAAAAGCTGTCAAGGTGCTAGCGATCTGTGTCCTTTAGGATTGACGATGACTCCATAATCGTGGTCCTTCCCGCAGCGATATCCTCGTCTGCCTCGCGTTCGCCGTCTTGCCATTCCGGCGTCCAGAACCACGCTTGCCCTTCGTCGGCATTCTTGGGATAGAGGACGATAGTTCCTGTGCTCTGCAAGGCTCTGACCTTGAACTCTGTGCCGGGCACCAGGTCTAGCCGCTTTCTGATCTAGGCGGGAATATAGATACGTCCGCGTGAGTCCATCTTTACGATCTGTGTCATGAGCCGCACCCCCATTACCTCTTCGGCTGCCACTGGCTAAAGTGTACGGTATGCCTGCGACTTAAGGCTGGTCAGCAATCCGATTGTAAGCGGCGGCAATGACATCTCTACCATTGGATGGAACAAATTTCCCCACGCAATGGCTGATTATCGGCCATTGCGTGGCGGAATTTACGCGACCTCGTTGCCGCTTTGCGAGACGTGCATAATGTAAGAGCCGCATCTTGTCGCAGGACTGCAGGCCAGGAAATCCTCTTGGCTCCGCTACGAAAGTAGCAACCCCAGTGGTATCACCCATAGTCTATCGCCGAGTTGTGCGACCTCTGTTCCATTGTAAGCAAGGATCGCTGCTTTGCATCGGGGCGTCGCCTCGAGGAACGAGCGAAGACCCTTGAGATCTCGCCTGTCCCACCTGGCGCCTGATTTGACCTCGATGGCAACGCACTGTCGTGCCTCGTCGATAACGAAGTCGACTTCGCTGCCTCCCCTGGTCCTCCAGTAGAAAAGATCAGCGTGCTGAAAATGGGCCTCAAGAATGCTCAGCAAGTTCTGGAAGACGTATGTCTCAAGGAACGCGCCCCGCAATGGATCGTCTCTCAAATCCCGGCATCCGCAGAGATAGCAGGCCAGTCCTGAGTCCGTCAGAAATACCTTTGGCGTCTTAATAACGCTACTGGACTTGTTACGCATGAACGGGGGCAGCCTCCTGATCATGAAAGACGCTTCCATCCAGCCGAGATATCGGGTCGCTGTATTCGTCGGCAAGCTCGCATCACGGGCAAGCTCGCTCGCATTGAGTATCTGGGCGGTCCGCAAAGCTGTTAGCTTTAAAAGGTTCCTGAATCCGAACACATTCTCCACCGAAGCTACATCCCGCAGGTCTCGCTCCAGATAGGTCTGCTCATAACCCTTGAACCAACTCGCGCGATTGCGAACGCCTCCCACGGCGACAGGTGGCAGACCGCCTTGCAATACCTCACGATCAGCAACCGGTTCATAATCCGAGTCCTTTGCCAATATCGGTTTTCGAAAGAAGGAGACAATGAAAGGCTCATTTTGAATCTCACCGGATATCTCCCGCCTGGACATGGGAAGCAGGTCGAAATAGATCGCGCGCCCTGCCAACGATTCGCTAACGCCGCGAAGCAACGCGAAGTTGGCCGAGCCGGAGAGCAGAAAACGGCCGGGCTGTCTTTCTTTATCCACCACTCGTTTGAGGGCCATGAATATCTCGGGGTATCGCTGGGCTTCGTCAATGCTTACGCGAGCATTCCGGTCGAGCACGCCATAGGGATTCTCCCGCAGTTCCGCCAACGTGCCGAAATCGTCCAAGCCAAGATAGGCTCTATCGGAGAAGAGGCTGTCATTCTCCAGCATTGTGCTCTTGCCGACCTGTCGCATGCCGGTAACGACCGCGACCGGAAGATCGTTGAGGGCTTCCGCGATAGTGTGGGCTAATTCGCGCGCCCAATACCCCTGCATGCTCCATGCCTCCATGTGCGATATTCACCACCTGGTGGTTAATATCTTACCACTCAGTGGGTAATTTTACATCTGATTCTAGATCGGAGGAGCCCGGTAGAAAGTTGAGAACCTCGGCCTTTGGATGCGACCTCGCAGCGTTATAGCTAATCTGAGGCCCTTTTCCCGCGAACCGCCCTGATCTCCTTCGCGACCTCTGCATCCCTTATCTGGTCCTTGCCGCATATCTGAGAGCTGTTCTGGAGCTTGTCCACAGCCAACATTGCTCGAGCGCGGCGGAATAGGGCCAGATACTCGCCCACATCCTGTCCTTCCAGCGCCGCCATGATAGCTACGGGCTTTCCGCGGAGCGTGATGACCATCTCTTTCTCCTGCTTGAGCGCTCTCCAAAGCTACGGACCGGAAGCACGCAGAGCTCGTGCCGGCAGATACCTCATGTCCTCACCCCTTACCCCACATGTGCTTTGTGATTCTCTGCTCCCATTGCCATTTTAGCCGGCGCAAAGGATATCCCTGGCCAAAACGACAGCATTAGAAGACCGCCCCAGCAGAGCGGGGGCGGTCTAAGATCGTGCGCGAGGTCGCGGCGTCAGCTCTTGTTCTGGGAGCGGCGGCGGTAGTCCACATCCAGCAGGAACCAGTACCTGGCCGATGGCCCGAAGACCCCACTCAGGGACTCGGCGCTATCCAGCGTAATCGGCAGCGGGTTCTCGAGGATCGCGTCCATCTCCACGCGCGAGAAACCGGCGGCCGCCAGCAGGTCCTCGTACTGCCACTCGCTGCCCGCCTTGCTTTTCGCGGTCAGCTCATGGTGTTCCATATTCACAAAGGGCATCCAGAAAGTCGCCATAATATAATCACCTGTTGATATAATACTAGAAATCATCCGTCAATACTATGTGAGATGCTAAAGCGAAAAGAGTAGTTCCATAAGCCTCCAGCCATCGATATCGCGATAGCTGCCGGAGCGAGCCGCGCGTTCGTTGAAGGCCCCACAGGCATCGGGCTCGATGCCCGGCCCGTAGATAGCGAAGGGCACAGGGTCCGGCACGTGCGTCTTCAGCACCACCGGGGTGAAATGGTCCGGCGCCACCAGCACGCGGCAATCACCCCCGGCATTCTCCAGTCCTTCTAGGATGGTCCCCACCACCAGGTTGTCGAAATTCTCCAGGGCTTCGATCTTCACGGCGGCATCGCCCAGGTGGCCGGCTTCGTCCGGGGCCTCCACGTGGACGAAGGCCATATCCGCGAAGTTGAGGCTCTCCAGGGCGTAGCGTGCCTTCGCCGCATAATCGGTGTCGAAATATCCCGTGGCGCCCGGGACGGTCACGATGGTCAGCCCGGCACAGATGCCGAGCCCCTTCAGCAGGTCCACGGCGGTGATCATGGCTCCCGACTTGCCGTGGATATCCTCGAAGCCGGGCAGGTCGGGCATGGGGCCCTGGCCCCAGGGCCATATCCGGTTAGCGGGGTTCTTGCCCTCGGCGAGCCGCTGCTGGTTTACGGGGTGGTCTCGCAATACCGCTTCGGACGCCTGGATGAGCCCGACGATTTCCTGGGAGCCCGGCCCTGTCGGCCTGACCTCCCGCAGGGATTGTCCTACCACGTCGTGCGGAGGCCGGCAGGCGGCTTGGCCATAGTCCCCATCGATGACCATCAGGTGCCGGTAGCTCATGCCCGGGTAGAAGTGGAGGCCCGGCCGTCCCAAAGCCCGCTCCACCGCCAGCATGAGCTCACGGGCTTCCCCGGTGGTTACATGACCGGCGCTGTAATCCACCAGGATATCGTCCCGGACGGTTATCAAGTTGCAGCGGAATATTATCTCTCCCGGACCCGCGGTCACGCCCAGGCTCGCCGCCTCCAGCGGTCCGCGCCCGGTGTAATAAACGCGGGGGTCGTACCCGAGCAGCGAGAGGTTGGCCACATCGCTTCCGGCCGGCATTCCTAAGGGTACTGTGGTGGCGGTCCCGCACACGCCGCGCTCGGCGAGCATGTCCATTTTGGGGATGCGCGCGGCTTCCAGCACGGTCTTACCGCCCAGTTCATCCAGGGGAAAATCGGCCGCCCCGTCGGGCACCAGGAAAAGGTATTTGGCCATGGGGTCAACGGTACCCCAGAGCTCGGACGATAGCTTCGTAATCGGCCGGTGCGACTTTGGGCTCCCGCACCGTCTGGATCGCCCGGTCGGGGTCCTTCAGGCCGTGGCCGGTTAGGATGCATACCACCAGCGCGTCTTGCTCCATGCCGCCCCGCCGCGCCATCTTGTAAAGTCCGGCGACGGAGGCGGCGGAAGCCGGCTCCACGAAGAGCCCTTCTTTCGCGGCCAGGAGCTGGTAGGCCTCCAGTATCTCCTGGTCGGTGACCATGTCGATGAGTCCGCCCGAGTCGTGCGCCGCCGCTTCCGCTTCCTTCCAACGCGCGGGGTTGCCGATGCGGATGGCCGTGGCTATGGTTTCGGGTTGTTCCACCACGTGTCCCAGGACGATAGGAGCAGCACCGGCCGCCTGCCATCCCATCATGCGTGGCCGTGCGGCAACCTGGCCCGCCTCGCAATATTCCCTGTATCCCTTCCAGTACGCGGTGATATTGCCCGCATTACCCACCGGGATAAAATGGTAATCAGGCGCGCGCCCCAATGCGTCGCATATCTCGAAGGCGCCCGTCTTCTGCCCCTCTATGCGATAGGGGTTTATGGAATTCACCAGGGATACGGGGCGCTCGTCGCATATCCGGCGCACCAGTTCCAGCGCCTGATCGAAGTTACCGTCTATGGGCAGGACCCTCGCGCCGTGGATGAGCGCCTGCGCCAGTTTGCCCAGGGCGATGGCCTTCCTGGGAATCAGCACTATGCATTCCATGCCCGCGCGCGCTGCGTAAGCCGCCGCCGAAGCGCTGGTGTTGCCCGTAGAAGCGCACATCACC
>JAHEXQ010000181.1 GCA_023252035.1 Actinomycetes bacterium | reverse complement strand
CGGCATAGTCACGGTTGACGACGTGATGGACGTTATCGAGGAGGAGGCTAAGGAGGACATCTACAGCCTGGCGGGCACCTTCGAAACCGAGGAGACCAGGGAGCGCAGCCCTTTCCTGGCGGCCATCCGTGGGCGGGCGCCCTGGTTGCTCGTGGCCTTGCTCGCCGAAGTGCTGCTGGCAGCGGGCATACTCAGAGCCTACTCCGACGTCATGCAGGCTCACATAGCCCTGGTCTTCTTCATCCCCGTGGTAATGACCATGGGCGGTACCATCGCCGTCATGAATTCGACTCGGGTCGTTCGCGATTACCTGGGAGGAGAGCCGATGGCGCGCCGGCGCGAGTTCTTCGCGGAATCCGCCCGCGAGATAGGCATCGCCTCGATCATGGGCATCATGGTGGGAGTGGTCATGGCCCTCATAGCCTGGGCCGCCGAGGGCGATGCGCGGCTGGGCCTGGTCGTGGGGCTATCGCTAACCCTGACCATGATCGTGGCCGCCGTGGCAGGCTCCCTCCTCCCTCTCATTCTTAAGGCCTTGAGGTTGGACCCGGCGAAGTCCTCGGGACCGCTCCTCGCCACGTTGATGGACATTCTGGCTCTGCTGCTCTATTTCGCCATCGGCATCTCGCTGATCGGCTGAGCGCCCGAGACAACCCTAAGGAGGAGACGCGAAGATGGCCGGCACCCAGGAGCGCTTCAAGAACCCCGCCGACCTGGCTCAGATAATGGACTCCACCCTGCTACGGCCTGAAGCGGTCGAGGCCGAGTACGTCGCTTTCTTGCGCGAAGCGGTGGACGCCGATTTCCGGTGTGCCTTCGTTCCGCTCTTCTATCTTCCGCTGGCGCAAAAAGAACTGGCGCGCAGCCACGTGCGGCTGGGGGCGCCCCTGGGTTTCCCCCTCGGCTATACAATGGGAGAGGCCAAGAAGTACGAAGCCGTGCTGGCCCTTCAGCATGGAGCGCGCGACTTGGACATGGTCATCAACATCAGCGCCCTGAAGTCGCGGCGCTACCAGGATGTCCATGATGAGATCGCCGAGGTCGTGCGGGTATGCCGCCGCTACGATGCGGGCCGCCAGGAAGGCCGCACCACGGTCAAGGTTATCCTGGAGACCTGCTACTTGACGCGAGACGAGATGCGGCGCGGCGCTGAATTGAGCCGGGAGGCCGGCGCGGATTTCGTGAAGACCTCCACGGGTTTCGGGCCGGCGGGGGCAACAGTGGAGGACGTCGCTTTCCTGCGGGAGGTCATGGGGCCCGGCTTTGGGATCAAGGCCTCAGGCGGCATCCGGACACTCCAGGACCTCTACACCATGGTGGAGGCGGGGGCTAATCGCATCGGCACGGGTGCCGCGGGCGCCATCCTCGCCGAGTTCCTGCATTCGTACCGCTGGTGAGATAGCTGCCAAAACAAACTCCCGGGTCGCTGTCCCGGCCGGGGAGTTCACACTCTATCTGCGAAAGGGCTACTTGCGTTTTCTCCTGGCGAAGAGTGCCATGCCCACCCCGCCGAGCAGGAGCGGGACATCGTAGGCCAGCGCCAGCGGAATAACCGCATCATCATCGATCTCCGGAAGCTCGACCCTTGGGGCCGTTTCTGTGACCGGTGCCGGGGTGGTTCCGGGCGAGGGCGTCGTTACCGTGTCAGGCGGAGTTCCCGGCGCGGGAGCCGGCGCAGGTGCCGTAGATGGGCTGGTCACCAGGTCCGGCGTTGTCGTTGTGCCCCTGGGTGCGCCGCCGCTGGCCGCATTGGACGGAGATGTAACCAGGTCTGGTCCGGCGATCCCGGAGCCAGTCGTTCCAGGGGAGGCTGAGGCCAGGAGGTCGGGAGAACCCGGTTGGGTCGCGCCCGGTGAAGCAGACGTAACGCCATCGGGAGACGTGTTGCCCGCCTCGGTTCTCGTACTGGCTGATGATGAGCTGTCCTCCGCCGCCGGCGTCTTGGTTCCATGGCCCCCCAGGATGCCGAAGGCCAGGGCGAAGCTGACAAAAGCTATGAACGCGCAGGCCGAACCTATCCGGAGAAATGAACTCCAGAGATACCTGGCCCGCGAACCTTCGCCGGTCCAGTATCCGGATCCTTCTGCCCTTATTTTCCTCATACACATACCTCCTAGTGGCGCGGACTACTATGCTGCTCCGCACACTATTTATTAAGTATGAGATATTTTCGGCCTCCGCATATTGACGAGCATCATGGTTCAGGCAGGTTTAAATTCCCGGATTGTATATCGCAGCGATGCGCACCAGGATACCGGCAAGGGACAAGAGATTCGAAAAAAGGGAAAAACCGTAGAAAAGGTGATCCCAAATAATCTCGGTTTCGCCTCGAAGATCCTCTGGTTTCCCCTTCCGGCTTTCGCCTTCCGGTTCCTCCTCACCTTCCTTCGAACCGATCCCTTAACCACTTGGGACCACTAACAATATATATCACGGTACCGGAGCGGTGTCAAGCGCCGAAGCGAAGCCGCAGCGAAAAAAGGGTACCGCGAACATGTCTGCTTTGCCGGGGCCTGCGGGCCTAGGTGTGAACCCGGTCGGACGTTGGTGTCGCCGCTGCGCCGAAACGGTAATCTTCGAGGATGCGATGGCTCTTGATGGGGCGGTCGAGGTGATATTCGCTGAAGCTGAAGCTGAGCCGCATCAATTTGCGAGCCGCCTGATTGTCTAGACTGATCCGGCTCACATCGGCCATGCTCGTCCGGAAGATGCGGCGAACCAGCTCCAACATCTCGGGCTCGAGGCTGACGGCCGCGGAGGCCGGACCGGAGCACGCCGGGCAGCATATCCCGCCCTCGGACAGGCGGAGAACGGCGGGCGTGCCGGCTATCTCCGAGCCGCAGGAGATGCAGCAATCCAGGTAGGGACGGTATCCGACCAGGGCACAGAGCTTGAGCTCAAAAGCCGCCAGCATGAGTTCGTAGGAGTTTACCTCCCCCTCCATGGCGGAGAGGGAAACCGACAGCGCCTGGAAGGCGTTGCTGACGTGCTGGTCGTCGTGGATGGACTTATCCATCAGTTCCAGCATGGATTGCGCGCAGATGTACTTGTGGTGATCCTCGCGCAAGGGGACATGCGGGTCGATGATCTCGGCGCCCGTTATGATATCCAGGTTGCGCCCCCGGTAGAGCTCGAGCTGGAGATGGGTGCATGGCTCCAGTCGCCCTCCGAACTTGCTCCTGGTGCGGCGCAGGCCTTTAGCTACGGCCCGCTTCTTGCCGTGTTCCCGGGTGAGCAGGGTGATGATCTTGTCGGCCTCTCCCAGCTTGTGGGAGCGGAGCACGATGGCCTCATCCTTGTACGTCTTCATCCCTGTGCGCCGCCTGCCGCTGCGCGCCGGCTCTGCATGCGGGAATCGTGCAGGTCAATGAGTTCCGCCAGTTGCTCCCGGCGGAAGTCGGGCCAGAGGATATCCGTGACGTAGATCTGCGTGCGGGGTAATTTCCAGAGTATGAAGTTGCTGATTCGGTACTCGCTGGCCGTCCGGATGAGCAGGTCGGCGTCGGGCGTATCGGGCATGTAGAGAAACTCCCCGAAGGAGTCCGGATTGACCTCGCTCGAGCTTATGCGGTTTTCGCTAACGGCCTCGCCCATCTTGCGCAATCCATCCACGATCTCGGCCCGGCCTCCGTAATTGAAGCAGATGTTCAGCTTCAGCCCCGTGTTGTTCCTCGTCTGTTCGCGGGCCCGGTCCATCTGCTCCAGCGTGGCCAGGGGGATGGGCTCCCGGCGGCCGATGATTCGCACCTGGATGTTGCGGTCGTCGAACTCGTCCACGCGCCTCGCAAGCAGGTTGCGGTTGAAGGTCATGAGGAAGGTGACCTCGTTGCGGGGCCGGTTCCAGTTCTCCGTGGAGAAGGCAAAGAGGCTGAGCGCTGCCAGCTCCCACTCGGAGGCGGCCCGGATGATATCGGTTATGGCTCTCTCGCCGGCTTTGTGGCCAGCAATGCGCGGCAGGTCCCGGCGGTATGCCCACCGCCCATTGCCGTCCATGATGATGGCCACGTGC
>JAHEXQ010000180.1 GCA_023252035.1 Actinomycetes bacterium | reverse complement strand
GCCGCTACTGGGATTCGAACCCAGGGGGGTTGTCGGGGGGATACCCCCCGCATGGATCTCACTTGGAGGGGGAAGCAGCGAGTCTGCGAGCGCCGAGGGGGGACGCCTAGTCCCCTCTTGGGGAGTCCGCGACGGATTGGAATCCCACCCCTTCCGCCACACATGATCGCCGCTACTGGGATTCGAACCCCCGGGAATTCCCGCGCATAAATCTCAATGCATGAGGATATCTATTGTGAGTACGGAGATAGTCCCTGTCCATCTGGTAAACGAGGCAGGTCTAACGCTCCATATCAAACATGAACGAGGAGAGATCGTGGCGCGTGCGGACATATAGTCACATGCACCCCTTGAACGCCGATATTCTGAAGCGCATCGAGCATTATTCTTTCCGTATCGATGTAGTTTGGCTGGAGGAGCTCGGGACCGATATTATCGTTCGCGTAGCTCAAATCACAGCCGAAGAAAATAGCGGTCGAGGTTGGAGGCTCGGGTATCTCGTTGAGCTGAGTCTGGAAATCATCCATCCGGCTCTGGAGAGCCGAATGCAGGGCTTGGTAAGCTGGCGGAACGGCAGGAGTTGCTGGCTGGGTCTTGCGGGTGATTCTCATTCAACGGCTTCTGCATTCTCCTGTGTGCCTCGCAACCCCTGTTCCGCCCAAGCCAAAGCATCCATTCTTATCAGCCGCGATTATTGTGTAGCAAAGGGGCCTGTTTGAAAGCCTGGCGCGAAGGGCCGGCGTGGAATAAGATTTATCTTACCTGCCCCCCCCATAAAGAACTAGCCTGAAATTGGCGAAACTCAAGGGAGGAGATAACCACGCGGGCTCCTACGCTCGCGATACCTGGAGGAACGGTATCGATGACGGAACCGAATGCTCCATCGCCTGCTATCTTGAAGATGCAACCCGGTGAGCATTTCTGCTGCATCTATCAGATGGAAGCCGAACACCGGTCGCTGATGACGCTATACCTTCGCTCGGGCCTCGAACAGGGCCAGAAGGTCATCTACGTTACGGATACCCATAGCGCGGAGACGGTACTGGACTATCTCAAAGAGGGAGGGCTCCAGGTTGAACCCTTCCTGGAGAGCGGGCAACTCGTGCTTATGAACGCCTTTGACTCCTATCTGAGGGGCGACGAATTCGAGCCGGATGCCATGCTCGAACTGCTGCGCCAGGAGACACAAGCGGCGTTGGATGAGGGTTACTCAGCCCTGCGCATGACCGAGGAGATGACCTGGCTTCTTAGGGGGTTGCCTGGTTCCGACAAGGTCATAGAGTATGAATCGAAGTTGAACGGCTTTCTGCACGAAAGCGCATGCATGTCAGTCTGCCAGTTCGACAGGCGCATGTTCGAGGCCGAACTCCTGCTGGGGGTCATCGCCGTTCACCCCAAGGTCATCCTGGGCACCGAGCTGTTTGAGAATTCATTCTACGTCTCTCCGCACCAGATCCTGGGTTTGGACCCGGCACCGGCCGTTCTCGAAAACGTGTTTGCGGAGATGCGGGAAAAGCAGGCGGCTCGGCAGGCCCTTGTGGAGCAGGAAAACTTCACCAGCAGCGCCCTGGATGTGCTGACGGATGTCTTTGTAGTGCTGGATATGGACGCGCATATTCTTCTCAAGAACGCGGCAGTGAATAGGGTCACGGGTTACAGCGAAGAAGAGATTCACGAGATGCCCCTGAAAAGGTTCTTTGCCGAAGAGGATGTCGCCGGGTTCCTCGAGAGTTTCAGCCGCGCAACCAGCGAAGGCCGTTCTTGTTTCTCGGCGAATCTAGTCGCGAAAAACGGCAATAGAATCCCCATGGAGTTCCAGGTCGCTCTTCTGCGAGATAACTCCGGGAATCCTTCGAGCCTCTGCGTGCTGGGGCGGGATATGACCGAGCATGCCATAGCTCGTGCCGTCCTGCGCGAAGAGCGAGACGTGGCCGAGATGTACCTCGACCTCGCGGGGGTGATAATCCTTGTACTGAACAAAGATGGCAAAGTCACGCTCATCAACCGGCATGGCTGTGATCTGCTGGAGTGCGGCGAGGGCGAGATCCTGGGAGTTGTCTGGTGCGAGGCCTTTGTTCCGGAGGAATCCCGTGAGGACATGCGGGCTATCTTCCGGCATCTCCAACGCGGGGAGCAAGGTTTCGACTATTGCGAAGACTATATTCGGGCCAAGAACGGCGAGCTGCACCTCATAGCCTGGAACAACATCGCCATTAAGAACGGCGGCGGCGACTTCGCAGGAACCTTGAGTTCGGGCATGGATATTACGGAGTTGCGCAGAGATCAGGAGCGGCTGGCTTGGCAAGCCGAAGCCAATGCAGCTGTGGCGGATGTGTCAGCGGCAATGCTATCTCTGGCGGATATCGATGACGTGGCTGAGATCATGCTGGATCGGGCGCAGCAACTCACCCGGAGCGGCGACGGCTTTGTCGCGTACATAGACCCGACCACAGGCTTCCTGGTATCACCCACCATGACGAAAGGCACCTGGGAGGCTCGCCAGATGGCGGATAAGAGAGCAGTATTCGAGAAGTTCGGCGGCCTGTGGGAGTGGGTGCTGAACAACCGCGAGCCCTTGATGACCAACTCCCCTGGAGAAGACCCGCGCTCATCAGGAGTACCGCAGGGGCAGATCCCCATCAAGCGCTTCCTATCGGTGCCTGCTCTCGTAAGGGGCGCGCTGGTCGGACAGATAGCACTGGCCAACTCGTCACGAGATTACGAACAGCGCGACCTCGAACTGATAACCAGTATGGCGACTCATTTTGCTATGGCCATCGAGCGGCAACGTATGGAACAAGATATCAAGGATGCGCGCGACAAACTTCAGGTATGGGTGCAGGAATTGGAGCAGCACGGGCATGAATTAAGCCTTCTCAACGAGATGGGCAATCTGCTGCAGACGTGCCAGACCATCGGGGAGGCGAATCTCGTGATAGGGCAATTCGCGGAGAGGCTGTTCTCGCGGCTATCGGGCGCCATCTATTACGACAATAAGGATTCTGGGCTCTTCGAAGTTGCCACGGAGTGGGGAACGACCGACGAGGCGGAAGCCGCTTTCTCGAGGAACGATTGCTGGGCGCTGCGCCGCGGTCAACTTCATTACATAAAGGACACCCATACGGGGTTGCTCTGCACGCACCTGGGAGAACCGAAGCCGGCGAGCTACATCTGCGTGCCCATGATCGCCCAGAGCGAGACCCTCGGAGTACTGCATCTGAGGTGCCGTTCAGACGAACCTACCGGCCAGACCCTTGTGGCAGAAGACGGACCCGAGCACCTGAACGAACTGGCGCTGAGCTTCTCGGGGCATGTGGCGCTGGCCTTGGTGAACTTGCGGCTGAAGGAGATCCTGAGCGAACAGGCCTTGCGCGACGGTTTGACAGGCGTGTACAACCGGCGCTTCATGGAGGAGAGCCTGGCACGAGAGATAGCTAAAGCGAAGAGAAGCCTCTCACCCCTGAGCGTCGTCATGCTCGACCTTGACCACTTCAAGATGTTCAACGATGAATTCGGCCATGAAGCGGGAGACATCCTGCTCCAGAAACTTGCTGGCCTACTGGAGTCGAGCTTCCGCGAAGTGGACGTGGTCTGCCGCTATGGCGGTGAGGAGTTCGTTCTCATGTTGCCCGGGGCGTCGCTCGATTATGCGCGCAGGCGCACCGAGGAGATGCAGGAATCCCTGAGGAGTATGACCGTGCAGTACAGGGGGAGAACACTCAGGGCGCTGACAATCTCCGCTGGACTTGCCACTCTGCCCGACCACGGGTTGACCGGCGAGGAATTACTCAAGGCTGCGGATACCGCACTGTATAGGGCAAAGAATGAAGGCCGCGACCGCCTGGTCATCGCGGAGCCCCTGACGGTCCCGGAGGAACCGGCCTCTGGTGACCCATCCCACAGCGCGGCCTAGCCTGAGTTTCCGCTTTACGGCATAACGGCCTCCGATTTCGGCCCAAAAGGCCAGGTGGGAGGCCGTTTTCTGTTGCGCAAAAACGTATTACCCTCCTATTAACAGAGGAGGGGTTC
>JAHEXQ010000038.1 GCA_023252035.1 Actinomycetes bacterium | reverse complement strand
AAAGACATCTCCCCCCTGGGTTCGAGTCCCGACCCTCGCTCGGCAAGCCTCGCTCTCACGAAGGGGGCTCCCGCCCCCCTCGTGCAACTCCCCCCTGCGGAGATTACGGGTGGACCTTCCCCCCGCAAAGACATCTCCCCCCTGGGTTCGAGCACGAACCACTTTTGGTGAATTTAGGGCCGCTTGGGCTTGAAGGGGGAGAGGTCCAGCTCCCTCAAGCGCACCAGGTCGGAACGCGGCATCAGTACTATTTCATTGCGCAAGCCTTTGCGGAGAGCTTCCACCTCGGCCTCCATGCTCGCGCGGGCACGCTCCATCTCCTGCTCCAGCATGTCCATCTCGCGGCGCATGGTCTCCAGGTGGTCGCGCATATCCAGGATCATCCTGACCCCCGCCAGGTTGATCCCCTCCACCTGGGTAAACTCCGTGATCAGCCTGCAGCGCTTTATGTCCTCCTCCGAATATCGTCTGCGGTTATGGACCCGCGCGGGCGTCAGCAGCCCTTTTCTCTCGTAGATGCGCAGGGTCTGCGGGTGAACGCCGGCCAGCCTGGCCGCCACGCTCATCACGTAAACCGCCTCGTTCTCCGTTTCCTTCGTAGCCATTTCCATCAACCTCCGCTAATCCTCAAAGATCTTGCGGGGATCCTGTTTCTGCAGGTCGCGGAGCTTCTCGAGCAGCTCCTTCTCCTTGCCGCTCGCTTTGGGCGGCACGACGATATGCGCCGTTACCAGCATGTCGCCGTTTCCCTTCTTGTTCAGACGCCGAGCCCCCCGCCCCTTCAGCCTGAACTTCTTTCCGTCGGCGGTACCCGGAGGTATCTTCAAAGTCACCTTGCCGTCCAGGGTCGGCACTTGGACCTGCGTTCCCAGAACCGCCTCCGGATAGGTCAGCGGGAGGTCCAGCAAGATGTCCGCATTCCTCCGCTTGAAAAACTTGTGGGGCTGCACGTTCACGGTGAGCAGCAGGTCGCCCTGCTTGCCGCCCGGCGGCCCCGCCTCGCCCTTGCCCGGGTATCTGATGGTCTCGCCATCGCTCACACCGGGCGGGATCTTCACCGTAACCTTGCGCGTGCGGTTAACCACGCCGCTGCCATGGCAGGTGGGACAGGGCTCTTCCACCACGGTGCCCTTGCCCTGGCACTGCGGGCAGGGGCGCGAGAAGGCGAACGGCCCCTGGTTCTGGGATACCGTGCCCCGGCCGCCGCAGGTGGGGCAGGTCTTGGGAAGCGTGCCCGGCTTGGCGCCGCTGCCGCCGCAGGTGGGGCAGGTCGCCCGGCCGCTGAGAACGAGGGGCAAGGACACACCCTGCATCGCATCATCGAAGCTGATGTTGACCTGGCTGCCCAGGTCGGCTCCCCGCCGCGGACGCGCACCCTGGGCGGCTCCTCCGCCCATTCCTCCGAAGAGGTCGAAGATATCCCCCAGGTTTCCCAGATCCTGCGCGCGGAATGTCCCCCCGCGCCCCCCGCCGAAATCACGAAATTGAAAACCTCCAGGACCGCCGGGTCCGCCCATGCCGCCCGGGCGGGCGAAAGCGCGTTCGTCGTCGTACTCCCGCCGCTTCGTGGAATCGGAGAGTGTATCGTAAGCCTCGCTAATCTCCTTGAAACGCTCCTCGGACTTCTTGTCACCGGCCGTCGCATCGGGATGATGCTCGCGCGCCAGCTTACGATACGCCTTCTTTATCTCCTGCTCGGTGGCATTCTCCTTGACTCCCAATATCTGGTAGAAATCTTTACTGCCGTTCACATGCACTCGCCTTCTCCATTAGCCCCCTACCCCAGCCCGCTCCTCTCCACGACTGGGGCGCGCGGCGCCGCGGGATTTCAATCGCCCGTGCACTGGCTGACCGTCACCATGGCCGGGCGCAGAAGCTTACCCCGCCACCTGTAGCCCTTCTTCAGGACCTGCAAGACGGTGCAATCCTCGTGATCGGCGCTGGGCACCGACATCATGGCCTCGCAGGCCTGCGGATCGAAAGGACTTCCCTCGGGGTTGATCTCCTCCAGTCCCTCCTTCTTGAGCGTCTCCATAAACTTGCCGTGTACCATCCGCAGTCCCTCCGCCAAACCTCCAGCCTCGTCGGTCTCCACCGCGTGCTGCAGCGCCAGCTCCAGATCGTCCAGTACCGGTATCAGCTTGGCAACCAGGTCGGCGTTAGCCGCTTCGAGAAAGTTGGTTTGCTCGCGCACCATACGCTTCCGGTAATTCTCGAACTCCGCCTTCATACGCCGCAGCGAATCCAGGTATTCGGCTGAACGCGCCTCGGCGGACTCCAGCGTGCGCCGCGTCTCGTCCAACCCCATCTCCAGATCGTGCTTGGTCGGCTTGTGAGCCTTGCTCTCCGGCCCGGACTGGGCTCCCGCCTCGCCAGCGGCTACTGAAGGCCCTGTTCTCTGGAGCCCTTCTTCCTCCACTATCCCTTTCTCCTCTTCTCCTGCCATATCATTCACCGGTTCTCTCGGAATCCTCCGCAATGATCGGAATGTACTTCGGGGCTTCCTCTCCCACCTTGGGCAGTTCCACCTTCAGAAGGCCAGCCGAGAAACTGGCCTTGATGTTTCCTTCGTCCACCCGGTGGGGCAGCGCTATGCGCCGCTCGAAACGGCCGTAGTCCCTCTCGATACAGTGCACATTCTCCTCCTTCATCTCGTCAGGGACTTGCCTCTCGCCTGATATCCGCAGCCCACCGTCGTCAAAGGCGATGTCGATGTTCATGGCGGACAGGCCCGGGAGTTCGACGAGCAGAACGAGATTATGCCTGGTCTCGTACACATCTACGGCAGGCGCCCAGGCATTGTCGCCCGGCGCCGGCCGCGTCCTGCACTCGCCCATGGAGCCACGCCGGAACAACCGGTTTACTTCATCCTGTAGGTCCATGAAATCCCTGAATGGATCTCTCCCGAACCTCGGCATGTCCATTCCTCCTTTCCGCGTAACGCGAATCAACGTCACTCCCAAGCGGCGCATGTCCGGGCAGCCGCGCGCCCAGCCCCATCGCCTTATTCGTCTACGACCTCGTACTCGTCAATAACCTCGCCTTCCTCGGCTTCCTCCGCGCCTCCGGACGGGCCACCCTGACCGTCACCGGCCTGCGCATACATATGCTCGGCCAGTTTATAGGAAGCCTGCATGAGGATATCGCTCTTCCGATCGATGTCGTCGGTGTCGTTGCCCTTCAGGGCCTCCTTCACGTCCTCCAGTGCCCGCTCGATGGCCTTACGGTCATCCTCGCTCACCTGCTCGCCCAGCTCTCGCAGCGACTTCTCCGTGCTGTATACCAGGCTGTCCGCCTTGTTGCGGGCATCCGCCTCGTGCCGCTTCCGGCGGTCCTCCTCAGCGTGCGCCTCGGCATCGTGCACCATCTTCTCGATCTCGTCCTCATTCAGCCCGCTGGACGCGGTTACGGTTATCTTCTGCTCGTTGCCGGTGGCCATGTCCTTGGCGGACACGTTCAGGATACCGTTGGCGTCGATGTCGAAGGCTACCTCAATTTGCGGTATGCCGCGCGGCGCCGGCGGGATGCCCACGAGCTGGAAGTTGCCTATGAGCTTGTTGTAAGCTGCCATCTCTCGCTCGCCCTGGAAGACCTTGATGTCCACGCTGGTCTGCCCGTCCGCCGCAGTGGTGAAGATCTCGCTTCGCCTGGTCGGGATGGTGGTGTTGCGCTCGATGAGCTTGGTGAAGACTCCGCCCAGGGTCTCGATGCCCAGGGACAGCGGCGTCACGTCGAGCAGCAGGATGTCTTTTACCTCACCCTTGAGAACCCCGGCCTGAATAGCGGCTCCCACGGACCAGGATGATGTGGTCGATGTCCTTCGGCTCCAGTTTCGCGTCGGACATCGCCCGCTTGAAAGGCCCCACGGTCTTTTCCAGGAGATCCGCGGTCATCCTCTCGAAGTCCGCCCGGCTCAAGGTCATGTCCAGGTGCTGCGGGCCTTCCTCCGTCGCCGTGATGAAAGGCAGGTTGATGTTGGTCTGGTTCGTCGTGGACAACTCGACCTTGGCCTTCTCCGCCGCTTCCTTCAAGCGCTGCAGGGCCATCTTGTCGCCGCGCAGGTCTATTCCGATCTTCGACTTGAAGTCGTCGGCCATCCAGTCGACTACCCTCTGATCCCAGTCATCGCCGCCCAGGTGGGTGTTGCCCGAAGTGGACTTCACCTCGAAGACTCCCTCCCCGATGTCCAGGATGGAGACGTCGAAAGTGCCTCCGCCCAGATCAAAGACGAGGATCGTCTGGTCATGTTCCTTGTCCAGGCCGTAAGCCAGCGCCGCGGCCGTCGGCTCGTTGATTATGCGCAACACGTCGATACCGGCGATCTTGCCGGCATCCTTGGTCGCCTGCCTCTGCGCATCGTCGAAGTAGGCCGGCACGGTAATTACAGCCTGCTCCACCTTATCGCCCAGGTACGACTCTGCATCGGCCCGCAGCTTCTGAAGGATCATGGCCGAGATCTCAGGCGGGGTATATTCCTTCTCCCCCATCTTGATCTTTTCGCGCGTGCCCATCTTGCGTTTGATCGACGCTACGGTATTCTCCGGGTTGGTGATAGCCTGGCGTTTGGCCACCTGACCCACCAGCCGCTCCCCGGTCTTGGACATGGCCACCACCGATGGCGTGGTCCGCCCGCCTTCCGAGTTGGGGATAACCGTAGGCTCGCCGCCTTCCAGGACCGCCATGCACGAGTTGGTGGTTCCCAGATCGATTCCGATCACCTTAGCCATCTCTGACTCCTCCTTATCTTTACTCTCAAACTCGCCGCTTTGCAGGTAGTTTATCCGGGAATAAATATCTCTCGAAACAACCTCAAAGCATGTATGCCCTCTTTAAGCGATCTCAGCATAACTCTTTATAATGCCATTGTCAAGATTATTGATATGATTTAGGAAGCGGAGTGAGCAAACCCTATCTACGCAGGTAAACTACACTGCACGGATTGGCGTAATGAGGTGTATCAGGTGTATTAAGCGGATCAGGCGCGCACGAGCTGGACGGCGGCCAACAGTACCAGAAGGGTGGGGAACATCGCGTTCATCAGCGCTTTGGCCCCGAAGACCACGGCCGAGGTTCGGTACCCCGCCTGCCGGTCGAAGACCATGTCGTTGGAGACGGTGGGCAGGTAGAGAATGGTGGCGAAGGCGAATCCCCACACGAGTGGCTCGAAGGCCGGCCAGCGCGGTGCCGCGATGAGCCAGCCCGCTAGCATCTCCAGGGAGGCGGCCAGCGTGATGGTGAAGATGTCCACGAGCGGCTTGGCCTTGAAATGCAGCCAGGGGTGGTTGTACACGAGCCCTAACACTACGATCTCCGCTGCCGGCATCGCTACGAGGAACCGCCAGTTCACCAAGGCGGCGAAGCCAAAGCAGCCGATGATACTGAAGGTGAAGAGAAACCGCGTCTCCCACTTGCCCATGCTCCGCGTGACGAAGGGCTGTTGCGTCATGGGCTGGTCCTTGTAGAGGTCATCGTGGATACGGTCCGTCTCCACGTCTATGTAGAAATTGTAGGAGGAGGCGAAGAGAGACCCCAGGGTGAAGCTCAGGTACGCGAAGAGGACCTTGTACCACAGTACATGCGGGTGCAGGTCGGCCGCCGCCGCGAATCCCCAGGTGAAGGGGAGCAGGAAGATGGCCGCCATGCGCGGGCGCAGCAGTTTAACTACTTACTTAACCATGAACCTCTTGATCCGTCCGTTCTGTCAGTCGTCTTCAGGTGCCATCCCCTCAACCCCGTTCTCAGAAACTCGGCTATCCCGGTTGATGATACACTTATATGTCACGACAAATACCTGGAAGTCCTTTGGGAAACGCCAACGCCGAATTTTTCCGGGGCCTGCTCTGGGAGGAGCGCATGACAATGCAAGTGACCGTGGCCCGCTTGTCCGGCTTCTGCCCGGGGGTAAAGCAAGCCCTGAGGCTCGCCGAGGCCGCCCTGAAAAAGCAGACCGGGCCCGTCTATACCATCGGACCCCTGATTCACAACCCGCAGGAAGTGAACCGGCTGCAGGCGATGGGACTGCGGATTCTTCCCGACCGTCCGGAGGAACTGAAGCGCCTGAACCTGAAAGGCTCCTCAGTCATCCTACGCTCTCACGGCGCCTCCCCCGCCCTGCGCCAACTGCTGGAGAGCAAGAAGGCCAACGTGGTCGATGCGACCTGCGCCATGGTTCGGAGCACGCAGGAATCGGCGGTCAAACTGGCGGAGGAGGGCTACGAGCTGATTATCGTCGGCTCGCCCGACCACCCGGAGGTGCAGGCCATCCAGGCTTACGCGGGCAAGGCCGTCGTCACGGAGGACGCGGAAGAGCTACAGCGCTGGGTGAAGGAGAGGGGGCGCTCGAGAGGAAAAGTGGGCGTGATCGCCCAGACCACGGTTGACCGGGCGAGCCTCCAGGAGATCATCGACCTCCTCCTGCCCCAGGCCCGCGAGATGAAGATCTACAACACCATCTGCAAGTCCACGGCCACCCGGCAGCGGGAAGCCGCCCGCCTGGCGCGGCAGGTGGACCTGATGCTGGTGGTCGGAGGGAGGAACAGCTCCAACACCAGCCATCTGCGCGCCGTCAGCGAGAGCTTCGGCACGCCCACCCGGCACATCGAGACCGCCGCGGAACTGGACGCCGCATGGTTCGCCGGCGCCCGGCGCGTGGGCGTCATCGGCGGCGCCTCGACGCCCGACTGGATAGCCGACGAGATCGTAGCGGAGATAGCCCGCCTCACTTCAGCCTGACCTCCCCGAAACCCTAAAGGGTTTCGGGGGGCGGTTGGCTTGCCCATACCCGCAATGTGAACAATCCGGGCCCGGAATGTGGCCCCCGCGGCTATTTTTTTCGCGCTGCCCTGTTGACTGCCACTACATATATGCTATAATCCCTTTGGCAAATACAATATATAGGCATAAGGGGGCGAAAGATTGGCAAGCAGACTTAGGGAAAACGCGTGCGCATATCTAACCCCGTACAATGAGATGAGCGACGAGAGTATCATCAACCAGATTCGGCAGGGTGACTCCCGGGCCGAGGCTTTCCTCATCCACAAGTACCAGTACCTCGTTCACGTCAAGGCGAAGAACTACTTCTTAGACGGGGCCGATCATGACGATACCATCCAGGAGGGGATGATCGGCCTGTACAAAGCAATCCGGGATTACAAGATGGGCAGCTTCTGCTCCTTCCGTTCCTTCGCGGTCCTTTGCATAACCCGCCAGATAATCACGGCGGTCAAGACCCACACGCGGAAGAAGCACAATCCTCTGAGCTGCTACCGGCCGCTGGATACCTGGGCCTTCGACGACTCCAGCGAGTATCACTCCTCCATCAGTGCGGGCCTGGCTCCCAAGGTCGAGGATCCGCTCAACCTCTACATCATGGAGGATGAGCTCTCCCGCACGATATCGCTGCTGCGGGAGAAACTCAGTGGCCTGGAATGGAACGTGCTCGTCTCCTACCTGGAGGGCAAGAGCTATAAGGAGATAGCGACGGACCTGGACCGGGACACCAAGGTCGTGGACAATGCGCTCTGCCGCATCAAGGTCAAGATCAAGACCTACATCGAGCCGGCGCTTAACTAAACCGGAGCTATTATCCTTAATTTAAGTCCTGTCCCCAATGTAAGGATTTAGCGGAGGAGGGCGCGCGAGATCACCACGCGCTGCACCTGGTTGGTCCCTTCGTAGATCTGCGTCACCTTGGCGTCGCGCATCATGCGCTCAACCGGCAGCTCCCGCATGTATCCGTATCCTCCGAGTATCTGAACGGCGTCGGTGGTGACCCGCATGGCCACATCGGAGGCCTTCATCTTGGCCATAGCTGAGAAGACCGAGAGGTTGGGCTCGTGGTTGTCGCCGGCCACGGCCGCTCTGTAAACGAGTTGGCGCGCACTCTCGATCTCCACGGCCATCTCCGCCAGCATGAATGCCAGGCCCTGCAATTCGGCAATGGGGCGCCCGAACTGGTTCCTCTGCTTTGCCCAATCCACGGCGAAGTCCATGGCACCCTGCGCCAGCCCTACGGCTTGCGCCCCCACCATGGGCCGCGAGTTATCCAGGGTCTGCATGGCGATCTTGAAACCGTCTCCCTCCTTGCCCAGGAGGTTACCGGCGGGCACCTCGCAGTCCTGCATGACCAGCTCGGAGACCTGCGCCCCCCGCATGCCCATCTTGTCCTCGATCTTGCCGGTGGAGAAACCCGGAAATCCCTTCTCTACCAGAAAGGCGCTGATGCCGCGCACGCCTTTCTTCTTGTCCGTCATGGCGAAGATGGAATTGATCTCGGAGACGCCGCCGCTGGTGATGAAGCATTTCTCTCCCTCGATGATGTACTTGCCCCCCTCCCGCCGAGCGCGGGTCTGCGTCGCCCCCGCGTCGGACCCGGCATCACGCTCCGTCAGGCCGAAGCAGGCCAGCTTCTTGCCCGAGGCGACGTCGGGCAAGTACTTCGCCTTCACCTCGGGCGAGCCACCCAGGATGATGGGGTAAGAGGACAATTTCTGCACGGTGAAGATGAGGGAACTGGAGCCGCAGACCTTGGCGATCTCCTCCCCTACGACGCAGCAGGTGAGCAGGTCCGCGCCCCCGCCCCCATACTCCTCGGGAACGGCCAGACCCATAAAGCCCGCGCGCGACATGATTTCCACGATATCCCAAGGATATTCGCCCGTGCGGTCTATCTCGGCTGCGCGTGGAGCTATTTTCTCCCGAGCGAGCTTCCTGACCTCTTTCTTCAGGGCTTCCTGCTCGGCCGTAAGACAATAGGACATGTCCCCTCCTTGTTCTGCAGTGCTTACTTCGATTCCACCCGCGATGGTTTGCGCAAAATCCGCTTACCACTTTATCAGGATTCCGCCCCGCGAAGAACAGCCGGGTTTAATCGCTTTGCTTCCGGGAGATAATGCATGCGAGAGAAAGGAGCCCCATGTTCGAGAAGGTCCTTTTCGCGGTCGATTTCTCCCCGTTTTCGGACCGGCTTCTCGGCTGCGCCGAGGAGTTCGCCGCCGTTGGTCTGAAAGAGATAATCCTGCTTCACGTGCTGGAGAATCCGAAAGAGCTGGCGGATGCGGGCGGGGAACAGGTGAGGGAGGTGCAGACGAGGCTGGCGAAGCTGGCTCGCGAGATCCAGCAGCCCGGGCTTTTTGTACGCACGCTGGTCGAGACCGGAAACCCCGCCCGGATGATAACCAACGCGGCCAGGCGCGAGAGCGTCTCCTTCATCTACATGGGCGCGCACGGCCGGGAGCTGGTGAATCGCCTCACCCTGGGAAGCGTGAGCGATGCCGTGCTGAAGCTCGCCGACCGCCCTGTGATGATCCTGCAGTGCCGCACCATTCGGCGGCGCGACGGCTACACTTGCGAGACCGCCTGCGACACCGTGCTGCGCCATATCCTCGTCACCAGCGACTTCTCCGCTTATTTCGAGAACCTGAAGCCCGTGCTGGAGGAGTTCGCCAGTTCCTTTCGCGTGCCTATGACCCTGCTGCACGTCCAGCCCGGCAAGAAGACCTATGAATACGGGCCCGCAGCTCTGGCCCTCAAGAACAAGGCCAAGCGAAACCTGCTCCGCCTGCAGGAGCTCCGCAACTGCCTGGCGGACTACTGTCCCCGCTTCGATCTGCAGGTGATCACCGGGGATCCCGCTGCGCGCATTCCGGAGATGGCCGAAGAATTGGACGCATCCCTCATCGTCGTTGGAGCTTTCGGCAAAGGAGGCGTCTCGGGGGAGATGCTCGGCAGCGTCACTCATAAGGTCGTGCGCCACAGCCTGCGCCCGGTGCTCGTGCTCAAACCGCGTGCCTAGAGCGCCGCTCTACCCCAGCGGCCGTCCTGTATGGTAAACCCAGCCGTGGCAGGTGGCGATGACTTCGCCGCGCGAATCGCGCACCTTCATATCGTAGTTGCCGATCTTGCCCGCGCGGGAGACGAACTCCACCTCCGCGACGAGGAATGGGGAATCCCCCGTAGCCGCGAGGTAATCGATACCCACATGCACCGCCACGGCCTTGGTGCCGAAGGAATTGCTCGCCGCTGCGAAGGCCGCATCCGCCAGGCTGAAGATCGCCCCGCCATGCACCATCCCCAGGAAGTTGCGGTGACGCTCGCCGAGGTTCATGCGCATCCGCGCGTAGCCCGGCCGGACCTCCTCCAGCTCCACGCCCAAATGGGCCGCGAAAGCATCGGAGCTGATCAGCTCCGCCAACCTATCCAGGGATATCTCATGCCCGCTCATCCGTCACCGCTTCTTCTTGCTCGAGCCTGGCTTCGGCTTGCTCTTGCCCTTGGCCTTTTGGGCCACCTTGCGCTTCTCCTCTTCCTCCTCCTCGACGATGAGGTAGAACCGGTTGAAGGAAGCGGCGATGAAAGCCCCCGTCACCCCCATCACCAGCGCGACGAAGAGAAAAGCCGGCACGAGAGGCCATCCGAATGGAAGGTAGATCATGCCGAAGGAGATGCCCGTCACTAGCGCAGTCGCGATAGCCACGGGGATGAGATAGAGGGGCAGCGCCTGACTGTACCGGCCTTGAATAAGCCGGTAGCTAGCCTCCAATACCTCACCGCCCTTGCGCATCCCGCCGATATGGATCAGCTGAGGGCTCAGCGCGACGAAAGTAAGAACAAACGCGGGCAACACGCTGGCGAGGAAATGCAGGATCAAGACCGCGATGACCAGCCCCGTCCCCTTTACGTCGCCTAGCCCCGCGCTTCCCAGGGTGGCGATGATGATCTGGGCGATCTCACTGGCCATGAAGGCTATGGCGGCGAAAGCCAGACTCAGGGTGGCCACGCCCTGGCGGTGCTCGGCGACGGAGGCCAGGGCGTCGTTTATTCCTGACGGCGAGCCGCCCTCGTCCCCTGTGCCGAAAAAGATGACCACAGCCATATACAGCCCGAAGAAGACCAGTATGTTCGCCACCAGCGTTCCCACCAGAGCGACAGCGAAGGCGTTTCCCGTGGGCAGATCCAGAAGGGAGATCAGGAGCCACGGCAGATAGGCGATGGCCACTATCAGAATGGCGATAGGGCGCTTCTTGAGTTTGCCGTATGCTTCTCGAAATATCTCTCGGGTCATTCTTCTTCCTCGCTAAGGTCCACCATAACTTACCTTTTGGCCCGGATATCGTCAACCGCGTTATATAATAGGTGCACGTGGCTGTAACTCCGTGAGAGAGGAGCGCTATATGGATAACGACAGGCAAGTGAACCCGGTATTGGTGGCGGGGGGCGGTCTGGCCCTACTGGCAGGCCTCAAGCTGAGGAAGAAGCGCAAGGCCAGGAAAGCGGCGAAACGTGCGGCGAAGGCTGAGGCCGCGGTCCAGGAGCCGGAGAAGAAGAGAAAGAAGGCCAAGGCCGGGAAACCGGCTCTTCTCGATATGAAAGAGCTCGAGAAGGGAATCACCGAGCCCTCGGATCATCTCCTCAGGGACGTCGCGCTCATGGCGGGCAAGTACAAGCTGAAGCCGAAGAAGAAGCGCACCAGGCCTCTCCCCCTACTCATCCTCCTGTACCTGGTGGAACAGATATACCGCGAGTGGGAGCGGCAAGGCCAGCCTGCGGCCGTGGACAGTTCGACGGCCGACGGGAAAAAGAAGCGCAGGCAGAAGAAATGAGGCGGGACCGCTAATCAGAATCCCGTCTTCTTGCCTGCTCCCTGCGGGGGTTGTTTGACGATCTCGTAGGCCTTCTGGAAGAGTTCGAAGTAGGCATCAGCCTTCTTGTACTTCTCGCTCTCCTTGGGCTCCGCGAACTCCAGGTAGCTCTTGACCAGATCCAGGGCTACCTCTGCTTCGCTCTTGGCGAAGATTCCGTCCGGCATGGGTGTTCTCCTCTCACTCTCTGTTTCACTCAAGCCCACGTTTAATTATTATAGCCTTAGGCCCGCGTCTGCGGACGGCGCGGGCAGGGGCTTTCTAGAAGAGGATGGTGCGATTGAGTCTCTCCGGATGGATGCTGGTTTTCTGCGGCCTTGCCGCGCTGGGCATCGCGGCCTATTCCGTGCTCTTCTACCGCCGCGGTGTAGCGATGGGGGCGGATACCCTGCGGAGCGCCCTGGAAAGAGCCCTGGGCGAGGAAGGACCGGACAGGCCCTCCCGAGAAGACATGCTCGAAGCGCTGGCCTATCTCAAACGGCGGTTTCTTCTCGTCGCCGTCCTGGCAGCGATTTTCGCGGCGATTTGCATCGCTGTCTTCATCGTCATCCTGGCGCTGGGGACGGCCCGCGAGGCGGGATTCACGCTTCTCGGGGTCTCGTGGATACTGATAGCGGGTTGCATCGGCCTGCTCATTGCCAGGGGCCTCGTGCCCATCATGGAAGAGCATCTGCAAGACGAGGATTGAGGTAGATGGCGAGAATAGCGGCTACCCCCAGCTCCGGGGTCCTGGCCGGCGCGGCCCGGTTGGCGGTGGCCTTTGCTCCCTGGTTCACCTTCTGGGGACTGATAGCCGCCGGGAGGCCCGGGCCGGCCGCTCCCCTGGGCGCTCTGCTGGCCCTTGTCCTGGCCGGCCGGGAGTTGAGAATGAGCCGCCTGCGCCCCTTCAGCCTCTTCACGCTCGTCTTCATGGCTCTCGCCGCCCTCGTAGCAGTATGGCTGGGGGCTTCCCTCAGCGACAAGCTGCCCGGCTTGCTGGCCGGGGGTTTCTTCTTCCTGCTGGCCGCGTGCATCTACGGATTGATCCAGCGCGAACCTTTCGCTCTCCCCTATCTGCGCGGGCACGGGGAAGACGAGACCCCAGCTATGCGCCGCCCGGCGATGCGCGTGTCGCTGCTCTGGGGCGCGGCCTTTCTTTACGGCTTCGTCATTTCTCTGCTGGGTATGTCCAACCCCGGGCAGGCCGGCCTGGATGTCAGCCTGCACCTGGCCCTCTGGCCTCTGCCCTTGGTCCTGGCGATATCCCTGGCGCTGCTGGCGCCCTTCCCTTCCCTTCCCGTCCTGAATCTCGCCTGGCTGCGCAGGCGGGAGAGGGCTGCCTCAACGGCAAGCATCTCCGAGCCGGCTCAGGAAAAAAGCCCTGGCCGGGCAGGGTCGACCGCGCTCCCGCTGCCGGAGGAGAGCCCCGAGTTCCGGGGGCCAAGAGATGCGCGCGCGGGGATCGAGCGCCAGGAGGGTCACTGGGGCAGAACTGCTCAAGCCAGGCGTGGACCGGGCCTCCGGAAATGGACAGCCGGTGGCGGTGCCGTTTCCCGGCCGGCTTCCCTATCCATGCCCGACGCGTCCTTCCCTTCCGGTTATACCGTCGCCATCGTGGGGGGAGGCCTGGGCGGGCTCGTCTGCGGCGCTCTTCTGGCCAGGGCAGGGGCGAGCGTGGTGATGGCGGAACGGCACACACAGGTCGGGGGGTATTTCAACTCCTACCGGACGGGCGGGTTCGTCTTCGACGTAGGACCGCAGATGGCCCTGGGCATCGGCTCGGGCCCCTGGGCGGAGGTTAACCGCCTGCTGGGTATAGACGGTTTGATGGATCCGCGCCGTCTCGGCGTGGGCGTGGTCGTAGGGGAAATGGCTATGCGCATTCCCGACAGCCTGGAGGATTTCACGGCCAAGCTCATCAAGCGCTTCCCGTCCGAACAGAAAGGCCTCTATCGCCTGCTCGCGGACCTGGAAGCTTTTGGAAGCGAGCGCGCGGAAGCGGGGAACGCGTCCGCGCTTCCGCCCGAAAACCCCCGGGAGCTGCGCCGCTACATCAAGCGGCGCCCGCGAGCGTGCGAGTTGTCCGGGACCAGCTTCGACTCTTACCTGTCTACTTTCTTCAAGGACCCGGGGCCGCGCAGCGCATGGGGAAGCCTCTCGTTGATGCTGGGCGAGGAGGCCGTATCCGTCTCCGCCTCCGCCATGGCGGAGGCTATCCTCTGCTTCTTCGAGGAGGGAGGATATTGCCTGGGCGGCGGCAGCGGGTCCTGCACAGCCGCCCTCGCGGAGACAATACTGTCTGAGGGGGGCACCATTCTGGAGGGGCAGGGTGTCCGGGAGATCATGCTCAGCCGGGACGGCGAGAGAGCGCGGGGCGTGATACTGGAAGACGGCTCGGTATTGAAATCGGATGCCGTTGTCTCCAATGCGGGCCTGGTCCAGACGGCCAAGCGCCTGATTCGCCATGGGGCGCTGGAGGCCGGCTATCTGAAGTGGGTGGATTCCTTCGAACCCTCGCCCTCCAGCGTAGTTCTGTACCTGGCCGTGGAAGGGGACCTCGACCTCCCCGACCACATCTACCTCACCCCCGGCGTGTCCGAATATGTGCGCCTGCCCGGCGGGGACCTGGAGCTATCCACCGTGCTGCTGAACGCGTGCAGCCAGGCGGATCCATCGCGGGCCCGCCCGGGCCATCATGCGGTGACCATGTCCGCACCGGTGCCGGCGGCGGCCTTTGAATCCCTGGTGAAGGGTTCGGACGAGGAGAGCCTGGCGGCCCAGATGACGGCGGCGGCAATGCAGAGGATGGCTCTGACAGCCATTCCCGACCTCTACGAGAGGCTGGTCTTTCAGGAACTAGCCTCTCCGCTGACCCTGCATCGACTCACCCGGTCCTTCAAAGGCGCGACCTTCGGGGTCCGGCAGAAGCCCGGCCAGGAACTCATGGCGCGCCCGGGGGTAAGAGGTCCTATAGAAGGACTATGGTTGGTAGGCGCGGACACCCGGTACGGGGTGGGCGCGCGAGGCGCGACACTCAGCGGGTTGGCGGCTTACCGCGAGATAGCTGGAGGTGATGGAGATGGCGGGCGCGCGTAAGAGTTTCCTTATAGCCCAGGTCTCGGATATCCACTGCGGAGACCCGCGATTCGACGAACAGCTTATGAAGTCCGTCATCGAGGGGGTGAACCGGGCCGATCCGGATCTCCTCATCGTCGGCGGCGACCTCACCATGGCCGGCTATCGCGACGAGTACGATGCAGCCCGGGAATACCTTAGCAACTTCGCCTGCCCCCAGAGGATGGTCATCGCCGGCAACCACGACCAGCGCAATGTGGGCTACCTCCTCTTCGAGGAGATGTTCGGGCCGCGCTGGTCCTCGGCGACCTTCTCGCACCGCGCCCAGCCCGGAGGAAAGGTCGAGGAGTTCATCAAGGTGGTCTCCGTGGACAGCAACAAGCCGGACCTGGACGACGGCGAGGTGGGCCGGCAGAACTACAACCGCATCCGCCAGGAGTTCTGCGAAGAGGGTTTCTTCAAGGTATTCGTGCTGCACCACCACCTCATACATATCCCGGGCACCGGGAGGGAGAGAAATATCGTGTGGGATGCGGGCGACGTGCTGGAAACACTCCTGAGTTGCGGGGTGCACATGTCTCTGAGCGGGCATAAGCACGTGCCTTACGTCTGGGCGCTGCAGGGCCTGCATGTCGTCACCAGCGGCACGGCCGGCACGCACCGCACGCGCGGTTATACGCCGCCCTCCTTCAACCTCATCGAGGTCTTCCGGGACAGGATTATAGTCAGCTTTATCTTCCCCGAAACCGGCGAGGAAAAAGAGAACGCCCTGCTCTTCTAAGGGTGGCTCGGCGAGCGAACAGAAAGGTACCGCGAACATGTTCGCTTTCGGGCTTCCCCCGTGTTCCTCTTCATATACGGGCACCGACTGGGAACAGGGTGAGAAAACGAGCTAATCAGAAAGGGAGCGGATCATGGCCATCGAGAGGGTTGTTCTTATCGAGCCGAAGGCGCCCGGGCTTCACGTTTTCAGCCGCTGGAAGCTACCGCGGCTGGGATTGCCCATGCT
>JAHEXQ010000037.1 GCA_023252035.1 Actinomycetes bacterium | reverse complement strand
ACTCGGCCTCATCACCTTGGCGGCCCGTTGTGCCGCTTAACTCTACCGAACCGCCGTGTACGGACCCGTACGCACGGTGGTGTGACAGGGACAGCCCGCGAGGGCTTACCTATGTCGATCTGGAGACCTGCAGACAACACCCGGTTACGCTCCTGGCGTTGGGCGTGGTCGGCGTTTTCCTTACCTTCTATGCACCCACTGGGCCCCGGAGATAAGCGAAGCGGGTTTCACGGCCATCATCTTCTCACTCAGCCCCATCTTCACCGCCGGTATCGCTGGTCTGGTGCTGAGCGAGCGTACGAACCTGACTGTGTCACGGTGCGGCCTTTCCGCAGCATAGCAAGGAAGGTCTAAAACCCGGGGCTCCGGGGTATAATCTGATTTGTGCCCCAGTTCTCTCAGGATATTGGAAGGAGGAGACGGCGTGATCGACACCGGTAAGGTTGAAGCTATCCGAACGCGGGATGCGGATATCCAGAAGGAGATCGAGCGCTTCTTCACGCAGTTCGCGCAGTGGAAGAGGCCCTCAGTACATTTCGAGAAGGCATGGAAGCCCTACTGCGACGTTTACGAATCGGAGGACGAGGTACGCGTCGTGGTGGAGATAGCGGGAGTCAAGCCGGAGGGTGTCGAGATACTCGTAGAGGGACAGCGCCTGATAATCAAGGGCAACCGCCCGCGCCAGAAGCCCACCAAGCGCGAGTACATCCAGCAGATGGAGATAAACTTCGGGCAATTCGAACGGGTGCTCGAGCTGAATGGCAAAGTTGACGTGGACAAGGCTGTGGCCCGTTCCAGGAACGGATTTTTGGAGATAACTCTGCCGAAGGTGAACCGGGCCAAGGCCGCAGGTATAAGCATAGAATCCGAGTCGGAGTGAAGGGGGGCTGAAGATGTTTCCAGATCGCCAGAACGGCAACGACGAGCCGGTCGGACCCAAGGTTCCCTCTGAGCTTCCCATACTGGCTCTGAAAGACACCGTAATATACCCGCACATCATCGCCCCTCTGCTGGTGACGCGCGAGGAGTCTGTGAAGCTGGTGGAGGACGCTCTGGCCTCCGAGCGCATTGTGGGCGTGGCCGCGGCGAAAGAGGAAGTGGATGTGCCGCAGCCGGAGAATCTCTACGAGGTGGGCACGGCCGTGGCCATCATCCGTATGATGAAGATACCGGACGGGAGCATGCAGCTATTCGTGCAAGGCATCGAACGCATCGGCATTGAAGAATATGCCCAGCGTGAACCTTACCCCACGGCCAAGGTGAGGGTGCTGGTAGAGACCGTGGAGCGCGACGTACAGCTCGAGGGGATGGCCCGCAACGCGCTGGCTCAATTCCAGAAAATGGTTGAGCTGGCTCCCTATCTTCCCAACGAGATTTTCATCGCCGCCATGAACATATCGGAGCCCAACAACCTGGCCGATTTCATCGCCGCCAACATCAACATCGACATAGGCGAGAAGCAGCAGCTACTCGAGGCACTTGATGTGAAGAAGCGTCTGGAGCTGCTGACCACGCTCCTGAACAAAGAAGTAGAGATTCTGGAGATCGGCTCCAAGATTCAGTCCGAGGTCCAGACGGAGCTATCCAAGAGCCAGCGCGAGTATTTCCTGCGCGAGCAGATGAAGGCTATCCAGAAGGAACTGGGTGAGACGGACGAGCGCACCATTGAGATCAATGAGTTCAAGGAGAAGATAGAGAAGAGCGGCATGCCTGAAGAAGCCCGCAAGGAGGCCGAGCGCGAGCTGGACCGGCTGGAGAAGATGCCGGTGGCCGCTGCCGAATACACGGTGTCGCGCACCTATCTCGAGTGGCTGACCAGCCTGCCGTGGACCGAGGGCACCGAGGACAATTTGGACATCAAGAATGCCGAGCATATCTTGAACGAGGACCACTACGACCTCGACCGCGTGAAACAGCGTATCCTGGAGTTCCTGGCGGTGCGCAAGTTGAAGCCGGATATGCACGGCCCCATCCTCTGTTTCGTGGGCCCTCCCGGTGTGGGCAAGACCTCGCTGGGCCACTCCATAGCACGGGCGCTGGGCCGTAAGTTCGTACGCATGTCTCTGGGCGGCATGCATGACGAAGCCGAGATACGCGGACACCGGCGTACTTATATCGGCGCGCTGCCCGGCCGCATCATCCAGGGTATTCGCAAGGCGGAGAACAACAATCCGGTCTTCATGCTCGACGAGGTGGACAAGATCGGTATGGACGTCTTCCGGGGTGACCCGTCGGCCGCCCTGTTGGAGGTGCTGGATCCGGAGCAGAACTTCTCCTTCTCCGACCATTACCTGGACGTTCCCTACGACCTTTCCAGGGTGATGTTCATCACCACCTGCAACACTACGGCCACGGTGCCGCCGGCGCTGCTGGACCGCATGGAGACGCTGGAGCTGCCCGGCTATACCGAGGTGGAGAAGCTGAAGATAGCCCAGCAGTTCCTGGTATCGCGCCAGTTGGAGGCGCACGGCCTTACTAAGAGCCAGGTCACTTTCACCGAGGATGCTCTGCGCGGCATCATCCGCAGTTACACCCGAGAGGCCGGGGTCCGTAACCTGGAGCGCGAGATAGCCGGCTGCATCCGCAAGGTGGCCAAGGACATAGCTGCGGAGAAGCGCAAGAGCAAGCGAATCACCGCGAAGGATCTGCACGGTTATCTCGGCCCCATCCGTTTCCGGTTCGAGGTGGCGGAGGAGGAGGATGAGATCGGCGTGGCCACGGGGCTGGCCTGGACCGAATCCGGGGGCGACGTGCTCTTCGTGGAAGCTTCGGTCATTCCCGGAGAAGGCAACCTCATCCTCACCGGCAAGCTGGGCGAAGTGATGCAGGAGTCCGCCAAGGCGGCGCTCACCTACTGCCGCGGCAAGGCGCCCGAGTATGGCGTGGACCCCAAGTTCTTCAAGGAACACGACCTACACGTGCACGTGCCTGCGGGCGCCATACCCAAGGATGGGCCCAGCGCGGGCGTCACTATGACCACCGCCTTGCTCTCCGCCATAACCCAGAAGAAGATCCGCAAGGACGTGGGCATGACCGGCGAGATAACCCTGAGGGGCAAAGTCCTGCCCATCGGCGGCCTGAAGGAGAAAGTCCTGGCGGCGCACCGGGCCGGCATCCGTACCATCATCATCCCCTTCGACAACGTGAAGGATCTGGAGGAGATTCCCGATTTCATCAAGAAGGATCTAAAATTCGTTGCGGTGAAGCAAATCAAGGAAGTGCTGGACACCGCGCTGCTGGATGGCCGGAAGAAGAAGGCCGCATCCTCGGATGGCGCTGCGAAGCAGCCGGCCAGAATGGCAGCGAGCGCTCCGCGAGGAAGCCGTAAGGCAAAAGTGAAGGAAGGGTAGCTGGCAGCGCGTGGAAGATTACCGGTTCGCCGGTTTTCGCATCCTGGAGTTCTCAGGGGCCAGCCGCGAAGCCCTGCAGGCGATAGCCGGACGTCTCTTGCCGCACGAGCAGGAGATCGTGGAGACATGAGTGGCGCAGCAGCTAAGAGCATGGCAGCCGCCCGGCTTTAGCCGGGAGACACTCCGGGAGGCTTTTGGCGGGATCTTTCGCGGGATGCTGATCAGGCTCCAAGCGGGTGAGGCGGAGAAGTGTCTGGATGACCTCCAGGAGGCTGGGGCTGTCCTGGCGGCTCAGGAGTTTCCCTACGAAGCTCTGATAATGAGCTTCCATTTCCTGGAAGAGAGCTACATGGCCCATCTGCTCTTTCCCCGCTCGGATCACATCATGGAATGGCTGGTTAGTATGGACGAGTTCCTGCACGCCGCCCTGGCAGCCCTGGCTACGTCGTATTTTCAAGCCTACCGGCGGGAGCTGCTGGAGCAGGCCGAGATAGGGCGCATCGTGCAGGAGCAGATGCTGGCGCATATCCCCATGCAGGTGGCCGACCTCTTCGACCTTATGGCCATGGACACCCAGGGCGCGGCGTTTATCGTGGCCGATGTATCGTGCAAGGGATTGGAGGCGGCCTTCGACTCGGTAATGGTGAGGTCGATCTTCCGCAGCTACCTGCACGAAAACCCCGAACTCGGCGACATTATGGAGCGCATGAATCACGCCCTCATCGCGGAGTTCGATGACGGGGATTTCGCTACGGCGCAGGCTGGCATCTACCGAAGTCCGGGTCGCTTGCTTCTCTCCAGCGCCGGCCATCCCCACCCGGTTGTCTGCAGCAGCGAAGGGCGCTGCCGGTTTGTGGATACCGAGGGCATGGCCCTCGGTATCCAGGCGGGAGCGGACTGGTTAGCGCAGGAGATCGAACTGGAGCCGGGCTCCGTCTTCGTGGCCTACACAGACGGGCTGCTGGATGCTCGCGGCTCCGAGGGTTTCTTCGGCGAGGACCGTGTCCTCGCCGAAGACGTGGCTATCCTGGTCCTCTAAATCCTTATTACAATTGGGGACAGGACCTTAATGTAAGGAAAGTTCTCAGATTCAGGTCCTGTCCGAAGTCTAGGATGTTACTCGGGGTTGTCGCTGCGATCCTGGCCGATGTGATCATTGCTCTGCTTCGTTTCGGGAGGCAAGGGAGTGGGAAAGAAGCCGTAAGGCAGCTCCAGTCCGTGCTTTCCCAGGAGTACTTCGTCGGAGAGTATTTCAAAGACATCCCCATCCGCGACTACCCGTCCGCCGCTGAAAACCACTACGCGGTCGCACATCTGGAAGACGAAGGGCAGATCGTGGGTCACCACTATCTTGGTCACCTTCAGGCCCTGCAGGAGTTCTAGCAGTTCACGCCGCGCCCTGGGGTCGAGGTTGCTGGAGGGCTCGTCCAGCACCAGCAGATCCGGCCGCATGGATAGGACCGTGGCAATGGCCACCCGCTTTTGCTGGCCGAAGCTGAGGTGGTGAGCGGATTTTCCGTCCACCCCCTCGATGCCGACCGCCCCCAGGGCACGCCGCACTTCGGTGATGACCCGCTCCTTCCCCAGGCCCATGTTGAGGGGGCCGAAGGCTACATCGTCGAAGACCGTGGGCGAGAAGAGCTGGTCGGCGGGGTCCTGAAATACCAACCCTACCCTGCGGCGTATCTCGCGCAGGTTCTTCTTGGTGACAGGCAGGCCGAATATCCGCACCAAGCCCTCTCCCGTAAGGATGCCGTTCAGGTGTTGCAGCAGGGTGGATTTGCCCGCGCCGTTCGGTCCTACGATGCCCACCGATTCCCCCTCCTCGATGACCAGGTCCACGCCCCGTAAGGCCTGGGTGCCGTCGGGGTAGCTGAACCGCAGGTTCTCCATCTCCACGGCCGGCCGGTGGTGCATCTCAGATCACCAGCCTCGCCGCCAGCGCCACCGCAAACAGCAGGGTGGCGAAGACGATATCGGCTACGTGCAGCCGCTGCAGGTCGAGCGCCTTGATGTCTCCCTCGTATCCCCGGGAGGTCATCGCGGCATAGACCCGCTCACCGCGTTCGTAAGAGCGCAGGAACAGATGCCCGATCATGTGCCCCACCACCTTGGCGTGCCAGACCCAGCTCCCGCTCCAGCCGCGCGAATCTCGCGCCCGCTTCATACGGCTTGCTTCATCGCCCAGAACGAAGATATAGCGGTACATGAAGCTGACGATGGCGATGAGAAGGTGAGGGACCTTCAGCCGCTCCATGCCCTTGAGCACATCCGGAAAAGAGGTGGTCGAGCCGAGCAACACGATGCTCAATACACTGATGGTGGATTTGGCGGCCACATTCCAAAGAACCAGTAAGCCCGCGCCGTAAAGGGTAAACGGCCCCAGATGGTAGACCGTCCCGCCCTGTTTGAAGAGAGGCACGAACATCGCCACGGCTAGGATGAAGGGAAGTACGATGGAGGCCCTCTTCAAGACATATCCGGGGGGAACCCGGGAGAGGGCGAAGGCGGCCACGAGCAGCCCGAAATAGATGGCGAACGCGTAGTACTGCCCGGGCGGCGTGGATACGCAGATGATTATCAGCGCCGTAAAGGCGATGAGCTTCGCCCGGGCGTCCATCCTCTGCAGGATGCCATCTCGCTGGCTATAGCGATCGAGGAACTCCGCTTGGTGCAAGTATCAACCTCCGCCGGTCTTCGATGACGTCGATGCAGGCTGGTCCTGAGCTGTTTCCTTCTTCTTCAGTACTAGTGCCAGTCCCCAGGCCAGCAGGAAGATGGCCGTGGTACCGGATAGTCCCGCGACCGCTGTTGCCCACGCAGGGTGACTCTCCGCCAACCCCGGGAATTCATAGTCGCTTATAGGCGCGTGCTGCCAAGCCGGGGTTGTCTCCTCCGCCTTTTCCAGAAAACCCTTGTCCTCCGCGACCTTCTCGAGGCCATCCGGGCTGGACGAGGCGAAGGGAGAGATGGCGAAGGCCAGCGCCAGGGAGAGGGCCAATCCCGCGAGAATGAAGACGGTTAAGCTCTTCTTGTTGAATTTTTTCATCTAAGCCACCCCTGCTTCTTCCGCGCCTTTGAACCTCTTCAGGCTAAGAAGGCTTATCAGGTCCGGCCTTGCCGCCATGACAACGGCCACTACGGCACACGTCACCACCGCTTCACCTATCCCGATAAGTGCATGAACGCCGACCATAGCCGAGAGCACCACGTGCAGTGGAATGGTCCCGCTGATGGCCAACTCGAAAGACGCGGCTGCCGAAGCGAGCACCACGGAAAGCCAGGATGCTACCGCTATACTGGCCATGAACCCCCAGCGGGTCTTGGGCAGCAGTGCTTTAAGACCGGTCAGGATATAGTAACCACCGATTGCGCCGACGATGCCCATATTGAAGATATTTGCGCCCAGAGCTGTGATCCCACCGTCAGCGAATCCGAAGGCCTGCACCAGCAAGACCAGGCTTAGGACAAGGCTGCCCATCCAGGGTCCGAGCAGCGTCACCGCCAGGATGGCCCCCAGGAAATGGCCGCTGGTCCCTCCGGCTACAGGGAAGTTGAGCATCTGAGCGGCGAAGATGAAAGCTGCGGCCAGGGCCAGCAGGGGGATGCGTTTCTCGTCCAACCGCTGGCGGGCCTTCCTGAGCCCGTAGCCGACGGCACCCGCGGAGGCCGCCCCGGTAGCTATGCTGGTCCCCGCATTCAGGAACCCGTCCGGGATATGCATTCCAGTCACTCCTTTCGAAAAAAACACCACGAAAATCCTCCCCGGCTTCTTGCCGGGTCAAACCTTCGTGGTTCTCTTCAACCAGTCCGTTCTGAAATTGTCTTGCGGCCTCCGTGACCGCATTGCCATTTTATTGTAACCCAGGGTGGCCGCCAAATCAATCGTTCGTTAGCTGCAATCGGGGGCCAGTCCCCCGTACCACGGTGTGGCACCAGCGGAGGATGGAAATGACGCTATTTTCGGAACAGTTGTCCATGCCACGGTAGCGGCACCATCAGAGGGTGAAAATAGGTTCCGTGCACCACCGCGATGAGCCACAGCATATGGTATGCTGAATGCTATTCTCGGAGCAGGCCCCATATTGTAGTTGATGGACATGTTACGCTCAAGGAAGCGCGCTACAACATCGAGAATACTTTCAAACGGAGAAACGAAGGCGAGAGCGGAGGAGGAGCAGCATGCAGATGAGGCGTTTGTTGGTGCCGGTTATGGCGGTGGCCCTGGTTTTCGCCGCTATTGGATGCGGGTCGAGCGGGACGCTGAGCAAAACCCAGTACAAAGAACAGGCGGGTCAGATACACGAAGACGTCGGTACCGACTTGAATGCTATCTTCGACCAAACCAGCAGCATCAACTTCGAAGACCCGGAGGACATGCAGGCACTCAGCGTCCTCGTATCAAACGCTGTCGATACGATGAACGCGGGCGTAGGAAAACTGGAGAAGCTTGTCCCGCCCGACGTGGCAAAGTCCTTTCACCAGCGGCTGTTGGATTTCTACGACAGCTCGCTCGTCACCCTGGAGACACTGGAACGCGACACCAATTACACCGTCGAGGCGCTCACCACCCTGACCAGCCTGGAGAACCTCAACCTCCTTAACATCACGGATGCATCCACCCCGGACCAGGTACTGGCGGCCACGCAGCAAGACCTGGCCATGGTTAGGGCCAAGATCGCGGAACTCGCAAATACGACTGCGCCCCCGGATCTCGCGGCCTTTCAGCAGCAATTGATAGGCGACTTTCAGCAGTTCGCCAATCTCCTTGAGGCTATGGTCCCTGCCATACAGTCCAGCGACGTAGCCACCCTGGAAACCCTCGCCAGCCAGGCGACGGTGCTGGAAGGACAGATAAGCAACTCCGCCTCGCTTATCTCGGATGTCTTTGACCGCCTGGGCACCGAGATCGACGACATGGCGGCGCAGGGCGCGCATTTGCAAGACGAGCTGGATTCACTATAACCCTCCGGTTATGAGATGAAGGAGGTCGACGATGTTCTGTCCGAATTGCGGCGCTGATAATTCCGAGGGCAGCAAGTTCTGCAAGAAGTGCGGGCAGGCTCTGCCGGGACTTACGGCTGAAGCCGAGGTGACGGAGGAGCAACCCGTTGCGGCACCGCCGCCGGGTATGACTGAACCCGCATCATCCCCAACCGCGCCCGTCCCGCCAGGCAGCCCGCCGTCGATGGCCGTTGGTCCCGGGCCCGGGATGGTGACGCCCGTGCCGCCAAAGAAGAAGAAGTCCAAGGCGCTGCCCCTCATTCTCGGCCTGGTGGCGTTGCTGGTTGTCGCAGCCGTCGCCCTGGTGCTTATCTTCGTGGTCTTCAAAGGGAACAGCGCGGCCTCGGGTCCGGAGAAGACGGTGGAGCAGTTCCTTAAAGCGGTGGAGAATAACGACAGCAATGGCATCATAAACGTTATGGATCCCGCTTTCCTGCGAGAACTGCGCAGGACCTACGGCTCGGATTACGAAACCATGCTGACGGATGCCATCTTCGCGGGCCTGCCCGGCGAGAATGTCAAATTCTCGGGGATGAAATTCCAGACCAAGATCACCGGGGATACGGCGACGGTAACCATCACGGAGGGCACCCTCGAATATAAGGACAGCTTCGGCGACCGTCAGAAGGAGCCGGTGGATAAGGCGGACCTTCCGCAACTGGATCTGCTCAAGAAGGGCGAGACCTGGTATCTCGACTTCAGCTCACTGATCTAAGATGGTTTAGATGGGGCCGGGCGCATGAGCGCTCGGCCCGTTTCCGGTGCGCCGCAAGCGAGATTGAAGCGATTGAGCCTGGTGCTATAATCGGATTCGGAACCGCACGAGAAGGCGTTTCCTCTTCCCAAGCCCCTGTAGCTCAGTGGATAGAGCGAGGGATTCCTAATCCCTGTGCGCGAGTTCGATTCTCGCCAGGGGCTCCACTCTATATGTCCTGGTTGATAAGCCTATTTCTGGAAGTGCGGGCACCCATTGGCGGAAGCGGGATAATAAATCTTAAATCAGACGTTAGGTTTGAAGGTACAGTACGGAGACGAACCTGGAGCAGTGCTTAGATGAGCAGTCTCTCTCAATGCCCATTTCGATAGTTGCCGCATATACGCCACATGAATAGGATGCACTAAGAAAGAACAAAAGAGATTAGCGGGCAATATGTGTCCTTTTCAGCTCAGTCCTGGAGCCGAATGTAGGGCACTAAGGCATAACAACAAGGAATACCAGATAATACCAGCTAAGAACTAGAATCAGACTACGGATCCGTAGGTTTGGGGGTTCAGTTCCTTCCGGGCGTGCTAGTCGGGGTCTTTGCTGTTGTACGAAGTAAGGATGACAGCACTTCGGCAAAATATTGCTTCAACGGATTGCCTTCTTGCGGTCATGATATCATATCGCGATTGTTAGAGCCTTCTTTTAAACCTCAAGAAGATTGATTGTAAGAATCAGGTACCATGTCGAAGAAGAAGATCATCATACCGTTAAGGAGTGGTTCTGATTTTTTCCATGTACCTGGTACTGGCAGGACAACTAGGATTCCGGACTGCATGTGCATAAATGGCGGCCGGCTCTTACTAGGAACGGTTCGCAAACGGTCGGAGAAACTCCCGCACCGCCACAACGGCCTCCTGCCGAAGTCGGGCTTCGCCCTCCTCATCTCCAGGGGTCGCTAGGAAGGATGCATACGCCACCGGGCCATCGGTTGTAGTCGTTTCGAATCTTTCGGCGAGGAGCTGAAGAGCTTCTCGTGTAACCGATTCCTTGACTATGGGGCTTATGACAGCGGCGGCGGCGGCATCTGTTGGTCCGTCGCCATAGTACAGAATGCAAAAGACGAGATCATAGGCGTCCTTGTTCTCGTGGCGGTCTTGGAACGCGAGAATCTTCAGAACGACATAGGGGAGGATATTCGCAATTCTGAGGGCCACCTTCGAGTGGCCTCCTCCTTCCAGACGTGTTCCCTCCAGCTCGTGTGTAAGGAAGTCTTGTCTCACTAGAGCAGCGCCCCTTACGTTGAGCGCTGCAAGACCCGAACCGGTACCGCCCCTCGGTTTGAAGGTGCGACCCGGTTCAACCTGCTCGGTCTCACAGAGGAATTCCACGATTACCGAGATGCCATCTACGTCTCGAATCCACCTGAAACTGGGTTCCGTTTGTTGAAGCCCGGAATTCTTCATATTGGCTTCTAGCGTCCGATACGTCTCGAATGTTTCGTCATCCAGGGCAAGGCCGATGACCAAGTCGACATCAGTCGTTCCCACGTGGGCTTGGGCGCCTTCTGGCAGTGCACCGACAATGTAGCGGGGCGCGAGCCCGCCGGCAAGGTAAATCCGATCACCCCACGGCCCCACGTCACCAAGAAGCGTCACGAGCACTCGCTCGCAACGGCTAGTTGTCGCTTCGTCGTAATCGCTGAAATGCGCTCGTTTCAGAACTGGATCACCTCTTCACGGAAGCGCGCGGCTTGCTCTTTTCCTCGGCGGGGATCGTGAAGCAGATCACGGTAAATTCTGAAGTTGTTGGCCAGCCACAAGCCTTCCACTTTGCGAGCGAACATCAATGGGGTATCGTCGGGGGACTGGAGCAGCAGCACGTTGTTCCCAGTCTCGACGACCTCACCGCCAGAAGATGCCACGACCTCTTTGGGTGGCATGGTCGCATCGATCCACAACTCCGTCACTGGCACAGCTGTGACGAAGGGCGCGAGAAGAGCGGCAGCCGCGGCCCCCGTAGCAGCATAATGGATGTCATTCCTTTCTAGATTACTCGCAAGCTTCTTCACGAGTTCTCTGTGCGTTCGGGCCAAAACGTAGGCAGGGGTCTGGACCAATCCCCGGTCATCGGCTTCCTCCGCCCACAGATCCAAGAGGGCCCTTTTATCGACGACCGTGCGGACGGTCTTTGGCCCCCGTCCATTGGCCGCTACTACATGCTCGGCCTGAAGCCGCATCAAGACGCCGTGGGCAAGCCCGACCGAGATGCCGGCCTCCTTCGCCAGATCGCCCACTCCCCAAGACCGGCTGGGGTTCAGAAGTAAAGCTTGGGCTGCCACTCCTGCCTTTCCGGCCAAGCGAGGTCGCCCGGCAAGCTGGACGCGGCGATTGCTGTCCCTTGGTGCTTCAACATGAATCAGGACGCCTTCAAGCTCAAGGTGAGCGTTTCCTTGACCATCAGCAATGCCAATCCCGTGATCGGTCAGGACTCGCCTTGCCTCGGCGGTTGTCTGTCGGGCGACAACAAGGAGGGGAGTTGCGGGAGATGCCGCCTCTTGGTGGACGATCCGCCAAGCTTGGGCCGCGTCCAGGCGGGTCTTCGCCTCCACCCTCAGCGGGAGCTTTCTAGCCCCAAAGCGGAGCTGGCCCTTCTGTTTAGGCTCAGCCCCGACGCCCGGAAGTTCGCGCAGGATTGAAAGGGCCCAAGATCCTGTCGGAGCACTTATTTTCACTGCTTTGTTCATTTTCATCACAGCAATGAATATAGCATATATAGTGAAGCATTTGTAGAGTAGCAGTGTGGCGGATAATGATAACAGATCAATTCAGATTTCCTCTCGGCTCGTTAGAAAGGATACGAATTCTAGCTAAAACGAGATAGTTCCTCTGAATAGACCAAGTTGTCCCGAATTATCCTCCCACGCAATTTCTATGCCGAAAGGAGGCTGACAATGCAGCACATTGAATAGACAGGATACCTCGGTATTTGGGCCGATCAAAGAAGCGAGTTGGTCACCAGAAACCGCTGCAGGGTGATTATCCAATGGGATGCCATTGATAAGCACCTTTACATTACGGGCTTCCGACACGCCTACGTTTCGAAGATACAAACGATACGTAGTGTTTGAGACCTTGCGCAAGGCTGGCCGAAGAGAAGCTGTCTGTGTCCGCTGAAGCGCTTCGGCCTCCCGCTGCTCCTCTATCTTGAGCAGTTGTGCTTGGATACTATTGGCCCGGTCCTGTGCCTGACCGCTCTTGTGATACGCAAGGAGGGCTATGAAGAGAGATCCTGCCGCAAGGATGATTCCAACAATCTCCAGGATGTTGCTAGCCATGCTTCTCCTCCTTAACTTCCGTCACCGAAGATTGGATAGAGAGAGTCCGTACCCATTGTACGTATTGCCTGCGACAGGTCGGCCTGAGTAGATATATGTCCTTGAATCCGTAACAACAATATGACAACACAACAGGATACACGATCGTGGAACAAGGAATGACAAGAGATACTTCCAAACCTCGGAACACTAATCCAGGAGCGGAATAAGAGCCATTATGAGGGACCAGGAAGGATTACCATATATTAGGATATAAAGCCTAGAAAGGGATTCCTAATCCCTGTGCGCGAGTTCGATTCTCGCCAGGGGCTCCACTTATTGCAGCTGATAGATGGCATATTTGAGCGGAATGTTGTCTTTGGGTTCTTCGATATGTAACTTGATGACAACAAAAATATCCTGGAGCCGTTTCAGGCCCTTCTTCTTTCGGGTAGATAGACAACCTCAGGTTCCCCAGAAACAATAAAATCCATGCGCCCAAGAGCTGTATCATATGAACCTGGGAACAGGTGTCCGTAAACATCCATCGTAACTTGAATAGAAGAATGCCCCATGGTCTGCTGCAGTGCTTTCGGGTCAATCCCGGCTGGTATTCCCAGTGATGTAAAGAAATGACGCAGCCGCATTCATACACCCGACCAACGCACGTTTTATCGGGGATTTTGCCAGGCGGCGCATTTTCCTGACTTCATTGCAGACCCTAGAGGTTTTTGTCCTTCTTGAGCTGCTCGGCCTCTTTGTTGGCCTGTTCGTTCTCCTCCTGCAATTTCTGCGCCTCCGCCTGGTACTTCTGATTGGCGGCTTCCAATTCCTGCTGTGACCCAAATCCGTTGTTGTTGAGCTTCAGCAAGAAATCATTCGTTACTTTCAGCATCTCATCAAATGCATTCAGTTCCTGGATCTTGAGCTCCGCGTACTTCGCGTAATCCTCAACACCTTTGAGCCCCTCGATCTTCGCGTATTCCGCCTTCTCCTTCTGAACCAGCGCCTGTACTTCGCTGTATATGCTCTCGGCCTGTTCCCAGGCAGTCGCCTTGGCAGCGGAGTCGGTGGCCTGTCTCACGGTTCTCCACGCGTCGAGGAGCTCAGTGTTCTTGCTCCCTCTCTCATTTGCAAGTTGGTCCCCCTGTTTCACATACTGCTTGGCCTGCCCAGTGTCGCCTCCCCCGCACCCAACCAGCACAACAGCCGGTACGAGCAACAACATGATGCACGCAAGGACCAATATCTTCCTCATCACTACTCCTTTCGACGTACCCGCCGTGCGGCGGTGGCATTCAACATAAGCTTCGGAATTATTCACGTACCTTCAGTGGGCTATTGTAGGAAGCATGAGAAGCATTTACGATTATCTCAATCCCCATATGCCGTTTCGGAAGCATTCCCACTCCTTGTTCCTCTCCCCTTTTCTCGATCTAACCGGTATTCCTCATGTGCCGCCTCCAACGCTGATAGTCTACCACTAGAACGTCCTTTCCGGCGCACGAAACCCGGTACCGCCGCCTTCAAGGCATCCGACCCTTGCATCTTCCCTCCAGGCCTCGTGTTTTCCCGTCGTCCGGGGACAGTCGTCCCGCATTTGAATCCACCCTGCTTTCTATTCCTGCCTTTCAAAGGGTCAAGGCTGGCGCTCTCGCGGCAGGCCCTGCCCAGGCGGTGAATTCTCGATGAAATGATGCTATTTCCGGACAGGGCCCGGAATTCGGCTAATGACCCCGACGCGAGGACTTAAGCTGACCCCTTGTAAGGCAAAATTAACCTCGCATTTACGCAATTTTATAAATGCGTAAACCCTTTCTTCATCCCTGTCTCCTTTAATGGAACCAAAGGGTTCATAAGAACCACTACCAGAGGAGGTATGAATGAAAGTAAGGAAGTCGTTTATTGCCGCAGCCGCGTTAGGCGTGGCTGCCGTAGTCACGCTCTCCACGGTCGCCGGATGCGGCTCGAGCGGCAGCGGAAACACCGAGGAAAAGCTGTCAGGGAAGGTCTCGGTATCCGGCTCCACTACGGTGCTACCACTAGCATCGGAGGCCGCCAGCCGGTTCATGGATGCCCACCCGGATGTGACGGTCGATGTGCAGGGCGGCGGTTCCAGTGTGGGCATAACTCAGGTCAGCCAGGGGGCGGTCGATATCGGTACATCGTCTCGTGACCTCAAGCCCGAGGAACAGTCCCTCGGCCTGGTGGACACGAAGATCGCCTATGATGTCATCACGGTTATCGTGAATCCCGGCGTTAAGGTAACCAACCTCACCAAGGATCAGGTCAAGGGCATCTTCACCGGAGCTATCACCAACTGGCAGCAGGTTGGCGGAGAGAATACTCCCATCGCCGTGGTGGTGAGGGACAAGGCCTCGGGCACGCGCGAGATGTTCGACGAGAAGGCTCTGGACAAGGCGGAGCCTGTTACCAGTGCTATGGAGACGAACTCCAACGGCATCATGAGAGACACCGTCGCTTCGACCAGGAATGCCATCGGCTATATCTCGCTGGGTTACCTCACGAGCGCGGTCAAGTCCGTCCAGTTCAACGGCGTGGATGCAACCAAAGAAAATGCGCTGGCCAAGAAGTACCCGCTGGCGCGGTACCTGCATATGCTAACCAAGGGAGAGGCGCAGGGCGTAGCTGAGTTCTACATCGATTTCGTCGCGTCATCCCAGTTCCAGAATGAAGTCGTATCCAAGGAATACATCCCCCTCACTCAGCTCTAGGTAATTCGGGGGAGACGAGAGGAAGGCCGGTTTGCGGGTCGTGAACGCTCGACCTGGTCTCCGTGCCAAAGCGAATCCTCCTTTGGGACCGCAGGACGCTTTTCAGGCCGGCGTGGAGGTTTGGCAGGGCAGACAGGGCCGCGGGCCGGCCTTTCAAGTTATTTGCGCATCGCCGCATCGGGACTAGAAAGCGAGGCAAGGCCCGACATGAAGAAGAACTGCTGGGAATTCTGCCAATGCGGGCGGGAGCCGGGTGGAGTCAAGGTTCCGCTACTGGGGGTGTGCCCGGCCGCAGTCGAGGAGCGGCTCTACGGTGTAAACGGGGGCAGAAACGGGGGCAGAGCCTGCTGGATGGTGAACAACACTCTATACGGGAGTTTCGGGCGAAACTATCAAGCCTCGAAACTGTTCTTCTGCGGCCAGTGCGACTTCTTTACTCTGGTGCGAAAGGAAGAGGGCGGCTCCTTCATCTGGAGGCCCGATATCCCGGCCCTTAGGGAGCCGGAGAGAAGCCCTTTCCTCCGGGACCGGCGCATCGCCTGACCTGGACGGGCCGACTGCCCACGGGGCTTAAGACCGGCTCCGGAAGGTACGGCTGCAGCCGTCCGCGATGTTCGCTTGCCCTTAAGGTTTTCAAGCTGAATCCCTGATATAATATCGGCGTCTGCGGGGATGCGAGGGGGACGAAATCGAACTCAGCTTCCAACGGGTTCCCCCGCAATTCGAACACATTCCCCACGTAGTTGTTCCCGGATTGCAAGCTTGAAAGGGGAGGACAAGGATGAGAAGAGTA
>JAHEXQ010000036.1 GCA_023252035.1 Actinomycetes bacterium | reverse complement strand
TCAAGCTGCTCCACTATCTTTTTTACCCCCGCAACGTAGCGGTCATCGGCGCTTCGGCGGATATCACCAAGTGGGGCGGGCTCATCACCAACCACATAGCCCTGGGTGGCTTTGAAGGTCCCCTCTATCCCGTAAACCCCAAAGGAGGGCGCATCCTGGGTATCAAGGTCTATCCCACTCTGGCCGCCGTGCCCGAGGACGAGATAGACCTGGTCGCCATATGCCGCCCCGCCCCGGCGGTCCCGGAGATCCTGGAGGAGTGCGACGCCAAGAAGGTGAAATTCGTCATCCTCATCACCGCCGGCTTCGCCGAGACTGGCGAGGAGGGGCGCGCCCTGCAGCAGCAGGTCGTGGAGCTGGCGAACGGACTGGGCATCGGCATCTGCGGCCCCAACACCATGGGTATTCTCTCCAACCGCGCCAAACTGCTCGCCCTGGGTTCTCCCATCCACGTGCCTTCGGGTGGCATGTCCATGATCTCCCAGAGCGGGAACATCGGGCTTCAACTGCTCTCCTGGGCGCAGGAGCAGGGCGTGGGCGTGAATAAGTTCATCTCCAGCGGCAACGAGGGCATGTACGCCACAGAGGACTACCTGGAATACCTGGAGGGGGACGACGGGACCCGCGTCATCCTTCTCTACGTTGAAGGGCTGGAGGACCCGCGGCGTTTCCTGGAGGTGGCGCGCCGAGTCAGTCACGTAAAGCCCATTGTCGCATTCAAGGCCGGCAAGACGGATGTGGGCGCACGCGCCGCCATGTCGCACAGCGGCCACCTGGCCGGCTCGGAGCAGATAGCCAGCGCGGCCTTCCGGCAGTCCGGGGTGATAGAGGCCGAGACCACCGGCGAGCTCCTGGATTATGCTAAGGCTTTCGAGTTCCTGCCGGTGCCCAAGGGCAACCGGGTGGCCATCATGACCCGCGGGGGCGGCTGGGGCGTCATAACGGCGGACGCTTGCCGTTCCAGCGGGCTGGAGCTGGCGGAGCTCTCGGCAGATACCATCGAGGCTCTGGACGTGATGCTGCCACCCTTCTGGAGCCGCTCCAATCCGGTGGACATGGTGGGCATCTTCGACCTGGGAGTGCACGCCCAGACCCTCTCCCTGCTGGTGGACAGCGACGAGGTGGACGCGGTCATATCCCTGGGAAGCATGACCGGCTTCTCCTCCTCGGCGGGAATCGCGGACATGGTGCGCAATCTGAACCCCCTAAGCTATATCCTCAACAACCTGCAGCGCATCTTCTTCATCTGGTGGTCCTCGCTGCTGATGTCGCCGCAGTGGTTGAAGACGGGCTGGCATCTGCTGAGCCGGGAACACAAGTTCATGCGCTCGGTGGAGCTGCACGTGGAAGAGTTGCGCAAGCCGGTGGTGAACGTATCCCTCATGAAGGAGAAGCATTCCCGCCGCGGGAAGCCCACAGTGGTGACCTATACCGCGCCGGAACAGGCGGCCAAGGCCCTGGCGGGGCTCTATCAGTATCACCTCTATCTGAAGAACGGCTCCCGGCAGGACGGCTGCACCTGAGTCCGCGGCCCCCCCTTGTCGCTGCCCCTTGATAAGATGACCCCCGGGTAGTGGAAGATGCTCATGCCGCAGGAGTTGGAATGATCTACACGGGGAATTTCGAGCGATTGGAGCAGCAGTTCTTTCGTTGCGTGGAGGAGCTGAAGAGGGGCGATCCTCTCGCACCCGTCGTGGTGCTAGCCGGCTCCAACCTGGCCCGCGTCTATCTGCAGAGGCGGCTGGCGGAGGCCCGGGGCTCGCATATCAACATCCGTTTCCTCACTTTCATGGACCTGGCCAAAACGCTGGCTCAGCAGAGCTTCCTGGAAGCGGGGATGCGCCGTCTCACCAGCGAGGGGCAGATGGCGCTCTGCCGCAGCCTGGCGAAGGGGCTGGGTGACTCGGACTATTTCAAGCCGCTGGCGGATTTCCCGGGATTCCCCAGGGCGCTGGCCGCCACTTTCACGGATATCGAGGACGCGGGCCTCGAGGAGTTCCCGGCGGGGATCTCGGGTAGCCCCAAGCTCGATGCCCTGGCGGGTCTCTACAGGCGCTATCGCCAAGGCCTGCAAGGAAGCTTCTATACGGATGCGGCATTGCTTGCCGCATCGGCCGCCTGCGCATCCAGATTCCCCGCTGCGTTCAACACCGACCGGTTGCTGGTCTATAGCATCTATGACCTGAACCCGGCCCAGCGAGCCCTTCTAGCGGCTCTCTCCGGCCTTTGCCGGCTCGACCTTTTCGTGCCGGAGGGTTATGCGGCGGCGGAGACCGGCGCCGCGTCCTTCGCCCGGGAATTGGGATTGGAGCAGGGCGAGAGCAACGACGAAGTCGGGAGCACTTCCACAGTCGAGAGTACCGGCAGCAGCAACGGCGCGGCCGTCGGGTTCGTTTCGGCGCCCGATCCGGAATCGGAGGTGAGGGAGACGCTGCGGAGGGTGATGGACTTCGCGGCGAGCGGCGGGAGCCTTGGGGATGTGGGAATCCTGCTGCGCGACGGCTCTTACGCGGCTCTCTACGCGGATACCATGGACTGGTTGGGGATACCGTATTTCTCTGCCTTCGGGCGGCCGCTGGGCGCCACGCCCGAAGCGCGTGCCCTGTTGATGTTCCTCGACATGCTGGCCCGGGATATGGAGCGCTTCGCCGTCACGGAGTTCCTCGATTACGCGCCCCTGAATACCCGCAGCCTGGAGAAGGCGGGCCACGCCTACACCCCGGGTCTATGGGACCTGATAAGCCGCAAGGCCGGTATCGTAAGAGGGGCTGAGCAATGGAAGAAGGGTTTGGCGAGGGAGGCGGCAGCCCTCAAGCGGCGCGCCGCCCACGAGCCGGAGAACGCGCAGGTAAGGGAGCGCTACGAGGCGGCGGAAGGTCTGCGCTACATGCTCGGCATCCTCGTCCGCATAGGGTCGCGCTTGCCATCGAAGGCGTCCTGGAGCGCTTTCGTCGCCGCTTTGGACGAGGCGAGCCGCTCTCTGCTGGCCCCCTCCGGTCGCCGGGATAGACTGCTCGAGTCCATGCAGGAGCTGGCGGAGCTGGACCTGCTTTCCCCCGAGGTGACCCTGGCGGAATTCGGCCAGACCCTGAAGGATCTCTGGGAGCGTACGCGCGAGCCGGCCGGGCGATTCCAGGCCTCGGGTGTCAACGTCTGCGACCTGATGTCCGCCCGCGGGCTCTCCTTCGGCATGACCGTGCTTCCGGGCCTCACCAGCGGCGTCTTCCCCAGGACACCGAGGCAGGACCCTCTCCTGTTGGATGCGGAGCGCGCGGCGCTGAACGAGCAGTGCGGGAGGGAGGCGCTGGTCCTGAAGGGGGTGGACCGGGGAGAGGAGGAGCTGCTCTTCCGAATGGCCCTGGGCTCCGGCCGCAAGCGCCTGCTGCTCTCCTACCCGCGGGCGGAAGGGGCGGGCCAGAGGGAGCGCATACCCTCGCCCTTCGTGCTGGAGACGGCGGAGCGCATCTCGGGGAAGAAAGCCGGCTACAGCGGTATAGAGAACACGCCCGGGTTCGCCAGGGTCCCGGCCAGCCCGGCTCCGGTGCGAAGCCCGGAAGCCGCGCTCAGCGCCTCCGAATACGACCGCTGCCATGCCCTGACGAGAGCTCGCGCCGGTGCGGACGTAGCCGGCTTCACGCGGGAGGACATCTCGCCCTTCTGGGAGCAGCGGGTGGTGGCCGAGTCCGCCACGCGCTCGCCGGCTCTCGACTCCTTTCACCTGGTGACCGGCCTGGTGGGGCCCGGCACGGGGTCCGGCAGCCCCACAGGGGCGACCGCTCTGGAGCGCTATGCCCGTTGCCCCTTCCGCTATTTCCTGCAGTGTGTCCTTTCACTGTCGCCGCTGGAGGAGCCGGAGGAAGCCATGACCATATCCGCGCTCGACCGCGGAGACTTGATGCATACCGTGCTCGCGTCCCTCTACGAGGAGTTGGGGCAGAAAGGCATGTTGCCGTTGAGCGAGGAGAACCTGCCGGATTGCGCCAGGATACTAGAGGAGCATATCCGGTGCGAACTGGCCGCGCGGGGCGACGAACTGATAACCGGCCTGCCGCTGCTCTGGAAGCTGGAACGGCAGCGGATGGAGCGGGAGCTGCAAGCTCACCTGATGCGTGAGGCGGAGAGCGCGCAAGGCATGCTGCCGCGTTATTTCGAGCTGGTCTTCGGCATGTCCCGCGGCGGCCGGGTAGAATTGCCCGCGGCTGAGCTCGCTCTACAGGGAGGCAGAAAGCTCGCCTTCCGCGGAAGGATCGACCGCATCGACGTCTCGCCGGACGGAGATGGCTTTCTGGTCATCGACTACAAATCGGGAAGGGCGACGGAGAAGCCGGAGTCCCTGAAAGGCGGCGAGCAGCTACAGTTGCCCATCTACCTGCTGGCCGCTCTGGGGTTGCCGGAGCTGGCCGCCTCGACCGGACTGCGAGCCCGATATACCTATCTCAGCGAACAGGCCGACAAGCGCTGTTCCCCCTATACGGCGGAGTCCGCCGCCGCTCTGCGCGAACAGCTCGCTGTCTTGCTGGGCACCATGCTCGACTTGATGGAAGCGGGTTACTACTTCATCCATCCCGAAGAATTCAGGTGTAAGAACTGTGATTACCGGACGGCCTGCCCTGCCGAGCGCATGAGCATCTTCAGCCGCAAGAGCGGTGACGAGTTGGTCGCTCGTTTCGGGGGGTTGAAAGATGCCGGGTAAGCGCCCCAGGCCAGCCGACTACGAGGAGCGCCTCCGAGCGGCGGAGGACCTCGCCCGCTGCTACTGTGTGGAGGCCAGTGCGGGTACCGGCAAGACCACTCTCCTCACGGACCGTTTCCTCAACCTGATCAAGGCGGGAGCGACGGTTGACCGCATGGTCGCCATCACCTTCACGGAGATGGCGGCCGCGGAGTTGAAGGTGCGCATCCGGGACGGGTTGGAGGAGGAGCGGTGCAAAACCGAGGATGCGCTCGTGGCGGAGAGATTGGCCCGCGCGCTGCTGCAGATGGAGGGCGCGCAGATATCGACCATCCATTCCTTCGCCGCGCGCCTGCTGCGGGAGCGGCCGGTGGAAGCCGGCGTGGACCCCTTCTTCGAGACTATGGACAATATCCAGGCCGACCTCCTCTTTCAAGAAACCTGGGCGGACTGGCTGGAGGGCAACCTGCAGCGCGAGGATTCCGCCTTCGCCCGGCCTCTTCGCTTGGGAGCATCCCTCGACCGGATCGAGGCTCTCGCACGCTGCTATTACGAGAATCGCGATCTGGAGCCGGCGGCGCCCCCGACAGCGCCTATTGATGCCGCCCCCACTCTGAAGGCATTGACCGGGGGCGTCGGCCGCCTGGCGGGCATGGCCGAGGAGGGTTGTCTGGATTACTCGGACAGGGGCTGGCAATCCATCGCGAGGCTTCAGGGCGTAGTGGCTTCCCTGCGCGAGTCGCAGCCCGAAGAGCGGCTCCTGGAACTGTTGAGAGCGATTACCAAAATACCCACTACGGCCGGAGATGCCAAGAAGTGGAAGTCGGGCAGGTGTAAGGAGCAGAAAGAACTCTGCGCGGAGCTGGAGGCGCGGCGCGCTGAGGCGGCGGCGCGTATAGGCGCCTTCGCCCTGCACCAGTTGCTCCGGGAGCTGGGAAGTTTCCTGGATGCGATGAGAGAGGCGAAACGGGCCCGCGGCGTTCTGGACTTTCAAGATCTCCTGATTCTCGCCCGCGACCTGCTGCGCGACGACCTGACCGTGCGCCGCTACTTTCAGCAGCAGTTCGACCATCTCCTGGTGGACGAGTTCCAGGACACCGATCCGCTGCAGGCGGAGATAATCTTCTTCCTGGCGGAAGCGGAGCCGCGCGCAGCTACCTGGACGGAGGTGAAGCTCGGGCCGGGCAAGCTCTTCATCGTGGGCGATCCCAAGCAGTCCATCTACCGGTTCCGGCGCGCCGATATCGAGATATACGAGCGGGCCAAGGCGGTCGTGGCCGCACAGGGGGCCTCTGCGACGATATTTTCGAACTGGCGTTCATCCGTATCAGTCATCGACTGGGTGAACCATGTCTGCGGCATCTTGATCCAGCCTTGCGAAGACGGGAATTACCAGCCGGCTTACATACCGCTGGCACCCTCGCCCCAAGCTCCCGATCATACGACCGGCACGGTCCTGCTGGTCCCCCCCGAGGATGCCGTCCTGGAGAAGGCCGCGGACGCACGGGCAGCGGAAGCCGAGTGTATCGCCGCCTCCATCCGCCTCATGCTGGACCAGGGCTGGCCGGTGCGCGACCGCCAGGAGGGCTGCTTCCGGCCCGTCCGCCCGGGAGATATCGCTCTCCTTTTCCCTGGCACCACGGAGATCGAGACCTTCGAGCAGGCGCTGCAGGCACGAGGCATCGGGTACCAGTTCGAGGGGGGTAAGCGCTTCCATTTCCGCCGGGAGGTGCGTGACCTGGGAGTCATGCTCGCCGCTCTGGACAACCCGGAAGATGAGCTGGCGGTCGTCGGCGCCCTTCAGTCCCTTTTCTTCGGCATCTCCAACCGCGAGCTGGCCGGTTTCCGGGCAGACGGCGGCCGGTTCAACTACTTGCGGCCGGGACCAATGGCGCCGGATCTGCTGGGCCAGGCGTTTGAGCAGATGGCGCGCCTGCATGCGATGAGGCACAGCCTGTCCCTGCCTGCCCTGGTGGAGATGCTTCTCGAGGAGACCCAGGTACGCGAGTTCCTGATGTTCCTGCCCCGGGGCGAGCAGGCGGTCATGAACCTGGACAAGATAGTCGCCATGGTGCGCTACCTGGACAGCTCCGGAAGAGTGACCCTGCGTGGACTGGTACGCTGGCTGGGAGAGATGGAGGCGGGACGGGCGGAGGAGCCCGAGATGGTCTCGGATGAGATGGAAGGAGCGGTTCATATCATGACCATCCACAAAGCCAAAGGCCTGGAGTTCTCCGCGGTGGTCATTGCCAACATGGGGGCCAGCTCGTCCGGCTCGGAGAGCCTGGTTGCAGACCGGCTCGGCGGGCGCTTCTTCACCAGGCTCTCCCGCGACAAAGACTTCCCCATATATTCCGCCGGGTGGAGGGCGGCCAAAGAGGAGGAGGCACGCCGCAGGTCGGCCGAACGCCAGCGCCTTTTCTACGTGGCGGCGACCCGGGCCCGCGACTATCTCCTGGTACCGCTATTCAGTTCCGAGACGCCTCAGGGTTATATCAAGGACCTGCTGCCCCTGCGCGAAGGATTCGATCCTCTGGTCGAGGCCGGCTCTCTCAAGGAGGTGACCATGGCCGAGATAGAGAGCTCGCAGAGGCCGGAACGGTCACCCGCCCCCGAGGCGCAGAGCAAGGCCGCAGAGGCGCAACGCGGCACCCCGCCTTCGCGCGCCGACTGCCTCGCCCGCCTGGAGGCTCTGAAGGCGGGCAATATCAGCCCCTGGCGCCGGGAGACCCCTTCGGCCGAGAAGGACCGGCCGGAGGAGACCGCCGGTTCTTTCATGGGGCGCAGCCTGAAGATGGGTTCGGCTCTGCATGCGCTGATGGAGCAGGCGGATCTTACAGACCCGGCTGGGGTGGAGGTGCTGGCGGCAGGGCTTGCGCTCGTATCCGGTATAAGCGAGCAAACCGCGCGGCTGGTCGAGCTGGGCCGCAACTGCCTGGGAAGCGAGGTTATCCGGCGTGCCGCCCGCTCGTCCCGTGCCCTGCGCGAGGTGCCCTTCACTCTGTTGGAAGAGGGACGCCTGGTGGAAGGGCGTATCGACCTGCTCTTCGAGGAAGACGGCGAACTGGTCCTGGTGGATTACAAGACCGATGCCGTGGCCGAGAAGGATCTGCCCGAGCGCGCCGAACACTACCGGCGGCAAGGAGAGCTCTACGCGGAGGCGGCGGCGGCCATCTGCGGCAAGCCGGTGAAAGAGGTGATCTTCCTCTTCGCGGCCATCCCGGAGGAGGTGTCATTGTCCGCCACATCTCTCAAATGACATCTGGGTTTTCTGCGTATATAATGGCTAGGTGTGAGGCAGGTAAGGAGGGCGATTAAAAGGAGGAGGTTTACTTGCTACCCTACGATAGTTTCTTGATCGACGGCCCGTGGCTCGTTTCCTTTGGATGGTTTTTTGCCAGGTTTTCGGATAAGTTATTCAAGAACGAGGTAACCAATAAGAAGGCGCGGAAGTTCCTGGGCGCCACCACCGTTGCCATCTTCTACATTACCAGCATCTCCCTCTATTTCAACCTGGAATGGAGCCGCTGGATCTGGGAGATGTGCCGGGCGGAGTCCGGACGCGACTGGATGATCAACTCCGGCGTGTTTCACTTCGACCACGAGAACGTCTCCCCCAAGGGTCACTGCATTGCGGCGGCGATCTTCGCCACCTATCCTCTCTGGCTGAAGGTCGGCGACATGCTGGCGGACAAGACCAAGAAGGCCTAAGGCGTACATCGTACCTGTCCCCGTGCATGGAAAAAGCGTACATCTGTGCTTTTGCTGCGGGGTCTTCTTGCGGCTCAGCCAGAAGCCTTGCGGGCCCTCTCCAGGTAATCGATGACCTCGGCGTCGTTCATGTCGTGGAAGTCCTCGTAGTAGGAGGCGACCGCGAAGGGGGCCCCGCCCGCGATAATGGGGCAGAGGAGGTAGTCCGTCATCCGGCGAATAGTCTCCACGGTATCGGCGGGGCCGACTGGTATGGCGACGCCGAGCCAGGCAAGCTCCATGTTTCGCAGCATGTTGATGGCTGCGATCATGGTGTACCCGGTCGCCAGGCCGTCATCCACGATGACGACATTGCGCCGGGCGACGCCAGGGAAAGGCCGCTCGCCGCGGTAAACCTGCTCGCGCCGCTTCACCTCCTCAAGGACCTCCGAGGCGATCTCGCTGATGTCGTTATCCCGCAGACCGACCACGTCGAGCACCTCCGGATTGAGGGAGATGCTCCCGTCAGGCGCGATGGCTCCGAAGCCCAGTTCGGGGCTCCAGGGTACAGGCAGCTTGCGCGTGACGATGACATCGAGTTCCGCGTCCAGGGCCTGGGCCAAGGCCATGCCTACGGCCAGTCCGCCCCGCGGGATTCCGAGTATCAGCAGGTCTTGCCGGCGCCCCTCGTAGCGCCGCGCCAACTCCCGGCCGGCCGCCTCGCGGTCGATAAAGCGAAGCAAGCCACTATCCCGGTACACCATGTCCCCTTCCTTAGGCCGGTCCTGGCTGCAGGCCGTCCCATTTCTCCTCACCCGGCATGAATACCCGTAGCCCGGCGTCTGCTAACAACGCCCGGGCATACTCGATCCGGGAGTCGCTGAGCTCGCTGATGTCCGGTTCCGCCTCCAACCCCAGCCATCCCCGCTTGGACGCGCCCAGCCGGTGGTAGGGAATGAGGGTGAGGCTGTCGATGCCGAGCTTCAGAAGAAAGGCTGCCCAATCCAGCAGGTTCTCGCGTGCATCGGTCATGTCGGGTATCAAAGGCAACCGGGGCCACAGGGCCGGGACCTCGTCCCCCTTGGCGGCCGCGGCCAGCTCCCTCAGGTTCGCCTTGATGCGCTCATTGCTGGCTCCGCAGAGCTTCTGGTGCAGCCCGTCGTCAAAGACCTTCACGTCGTAGAGAAGGAGGTCCAGATGCCGGAGCAGTTGCGCCGTCCGGTAGGGAGAAAAACGGCCCGAGGTCTCCATGGCCACGTGCACGTCCTCCGCCCGGAGTGCGGTTGCCAGGGCGGTGGCGAAGCCGGGGAAGAGCGACGGCTCTCCGCCGGAGAGCGTGACGCCCCCGCCGGAGGTCTTGAACAGAGGGAACTCCGGCCGCAGCCGCGCGAGCACGTCCTCGACGCTCAGAGGCAGGCCGAAGCGATGCAGGGCTTCCGAGGGGCACGCCTCCGTGCAGGTGAAGCAGAGGCGGCAGCGCTCCGCATCGCGCCGGCCGATTTCCGCCAGCGCTCCGTGAGGACAGGCGTCCACGCAGGTACCGCATCCTATGCAGAGGTGCGCCTTGAAGGCGATCTCGGCCTGCGCGCGCCAGGTCTCAGGGTTCTGGCACCAGGCGCAGCGCAGCGGGCAGCCCTTGAAGAAGACCAGGCTGCGTATTCCCGGCCCGTCGTGCAGGCAGAAATGCTGGACCGAGATTATCAGCGGTTTCCCGGCCAATTCGCCAATAGGGTCAGGCACTACGGGTGAATCGGAAGCCGGAGACGCACCCGCGCCGACGTTATCCTCCGCGTTCTTGCCCCTGTCCTCATCAGCCAATTCCGTGTGCCGTCCTCTCTATGATCTCGTCCTTAGCCGCGGGCTGCAGGTCATTGAAGTAGGCGCAATAACCTGCCACCCGCACCACCAGGTCCGGATAGAGCTTGGGATCCTCCTTGGCTGCCCTCAGCATATCCGCGTCGAGCACGTTCACCTGGACCTGCATTCCTCCCTGGTCGAAGTAGTTGCGGAAGAGACTTGAGAGAGCCCTCACGCCGGTCTCGCCCTGTACTAATCCCTTGTGGAATTTCATGTTCAGCGCGCAGCAGTTGCTCCATTTGCTGCTGTCCAGCGAAGCAGCCGAACGCAGCACGGCGGTGGGCCCCTGGCGCTCCGTCCCATCCGCCGGCGCCAGCCCGTTGGATAGCCTCGCACCGGCATGCCGGCCATCCGGCAGGGCACCGGTTTTGCGTCCGAATCCGATGTGGCAGGTCATGGAGTAGAACCCCGGGATGTAGAGCCCGCCCCGCGAGTTGTGATGAGAGATAACCGCATCGGAGTACATGTCCGCGGCCACCTGCGTCATGGCATCCACCTCGGGGTCGCCATTCCCGTAGCGCGGGAACCGCGTGGCCAGCTCCACGCGCAGGGGCTCGTGGTCGCGGAAGTCGGACTTGAGGATCTCCACGAACTCCGGCAGGCTGAACCGTTTCTCATCGAAGACTACCCGCATCAGGGCGTAGAGGGAATCCCCGGTGTCGGCGAGGCCCGCGGCCTGCACCGAAGTGTAGTCGTAGAATCCGCCGCCCCAGGTGACATCCTTACCGCTCTGCATGCATCCCTGGGTGAGGATGGAGTTCACCGGCGTCGGTCTCCATATCCTGTACGCCTCCTCCAGCCAGGTGATCACCTTGACCATGTCCGCGACGCCGTCTGCGACCTGCGCCCGGAAAGCCGCGAGCACGTCCTCGAAGCTCTTCATCTCGCTCACTGGTGGGGTAGCGGCGCCCATTCTCTTACGCTGCCCGGCCCGTTTGCCCGGGAAGCGGCGGCCCTGGTTCAGGGCCAGCTCCAGGCAGAGCGGCAGGTTGAAGAGAGCCGCGTCCGAGGAGTTGTAGGTGCGCCCCTGGCTGGCCATCTCTACGCAGCCGATGACGGCGTAATCCCGCGCGTGTTCGGTGCTCATGCCCGCCGTCTCCAGAGCCCGCACTACGGCGGGGTCACCGAAGAGCGAAGGACGGCTCGTGCCGAGTTGGATGACCTGGACCGCTTTGCGCATCAGCCAATCAGGAGTGTCCGGGTGCACCCGAACGTGCAGTGCCGGCTCGCGTGTGAGCACCTGGGCGTAGGAGTCGAGGATGAGGCCCGTAAGTTCGTTGGCCACGTCTCTGCCTTCGGCGTCCGTGCCGCCCACGGTGATGGCCTGCGCCACCCCGCCGCCGCTGAAGAATTTATCGATGCGCTCCGAGTAGAGGGGCAGCGTTTCGCAGGCTTTGAGGCAGAAGCTCGCCAGAATCTCGCAGGCGGGCTCCTCCGTGAGCCGGCCTTCCTCGATGTCAGCTAGATAGAGCGGGTAGAGGATCTGGTCCAGCCGGCCGAAGGAGAGGCCCTGCTCGAAGTCCTCCAGGTTGAAGGCGATATGGACGAGCCAGATCGCCTGGAGTCCTTCCTGGAAGGTGCGGGCCGGTTCGTAGGGAACCCAGCGGCAGGCCTGCGCTATTTCGAGGAGCTCTTCCCGCCGTTCCAGGGAGATCCCCGGCTCTTGCGCCTGGCGTTCCGCTTCGCCGGCCAGGTTGGCGGCCATCTGGCGGATGCCCTCGATGGCTATGCGCACGGAGCGGAAGAAAGCCTCCTGGTCTTTGGTCAGCTCCACGCCGTCAGGCATGGTGCCGCTCTCCAGGCGCCGGGCGGCTTCCTCATCCACGCTGCGCAATCCCTCGTGCACGACCATCCGGTAGTCGCCCACCTGATGTCCTACGCCGGCTTCCTCGGTGACGAAGTGGCGCTTGGCCCGGAAGATATCGATGAAATGGGATACACGGCCGGGCCGCAGCATGGCGCGTCCACCCACACTGGTAACGCCCTTGCGCGCCGCGACACTCACCAGGTAAGCTTTCTCGCCCAGCGAGAGGTGCAGGGGGATAGCCCGGTGCTTCAGCCTCCATACGTCCTCGACGATGTTGACGGAACCCCCTTCCTGGTAATAGTTGGAAGCAATGCGTTTCGAGGTCATGTTGCCCACAATAAGCTCGTCGGGATATACGTGGGGCCGGCGCTGGGAGAAGACATAGGCCAGCGCCTGCGCTCGCCGCACCAGGGGGTGCTCCTGCCTCGCGGCTTTCCCCTTGGGGCTACGCGCGAAGCGGTCGAAGAGCTTCGGCCGCTCCAGACATATGGAATAGGGCGTGGAGAGAAGCTCATACCTTATTGCCGAGATGCGCTCCGTCCGTTCGGGAAATGGTTTGAGGTCAGGTCTGGGAGCTAAAGTACGGGAAGTGCGCTCGTCCATCAGTAATCCCCTTTCTCACCGATGAGATAAGGCAGCGACAGTAAGATGATACACCACGTAAGTTGATTAATTACAATCCCGGGTCAGTAGCTCATGCTAGTGGCACCGGCAGAGGACGAAGATGACGCTATTTAGGAACAGGCGGCATATTTGTGGTCAATCGCGCAGGATAGTGCCGCCGCCCAGGACCTCTGTGCCCCGATAGACCACGGCCGCCTGGCCGGGCGCGATGGCCCAGGCGGGCTCGGGGAACTCCACTTTGAAGGTCTCCTCCGAGATCACCCTTACGCGGGCGGGCGCCGCGGCCGCCCGGTATCTGGTCTTTACCCCGGCATCGAACTCCGCGGCCGGCGGCTTGCCCGCCACCCAGGTGGCCTCCCCCGCCGTCAGGCGCTGCCGGCTCGCTTCCTCGCGTGTACCCGCCACCACCGTATTGCTTTTCGCATCGACCGAGACCACGAAGAGGGGATGGGGATGGGCGATGCCCAGCCCGCGCCGCTGTCCGACGGTATAGGAGGCTATGCCCTGGTGCTCGCCGAGCCGGCGGCCCCGCACATCGAGGATGGGCCCGGGCTCGAAGGCCTCGGGGATACGCTCGCGCAGGAACTCGCGGTAATCCCCCGCGGGCAGGAAACAGATCTCCTGGCTGTCGGGTTTTTCCGCCACCTCCAGGCCCGACTCCGCCGCCCGCCGGCGCAATCCGCCCTTGGGATAGTCCCCGTTGGGGAAGAGGACAGCGGGCAGGGTTTCCTGGTTGAGCATGTAGAGGACGTAGGACTGGTCTTTACCGGCGCCCTCGGAGGCGAAGAGCCGGTAGCGTCCCTGCTCGTCCAAAAGCACCCTGGCGTAGTGCCCTGTGGCCAGGAAATCCATTCCCATGCGCTTCGCCGCGTTCAGCAGCAACTCGAACTTGAGATGGCGGTTGCAGAGGATGCAGGGATTGGGGGTGAGGCCCCGCCGGTATTCATCCACGAAGCGGTCCACTACCAGCCCCCGGAACTCGCGCCGCATGTCCAGCACCATGTGTTCCAAGCCCAGGTGAGAAGCCGCTCCGGCTGCATCCTCCAAATCCGCCAGCGAACAGCAACTGCGCGGCGCGGCCATGGAATCGGCCTCGCACTCTACCCAGAGTCGCATGGTGGCGCCAACCACCTCGTATCCGGCTTCCTTTAATAACAATGCCCCGACCGAGGAATCCACGCCCCCGCTCATGGCCATCATCACTCGACCTTTGTCCATGCTCCTATTTTAAAGGATGCGCAACAGGCCTTCACGCTTTCAACCGCTTAGCGTTGATGGCGACAATCACCGTGCTGAGCGACATAAAGACCGCCCCGAGTGCCGGCGTAACCACGATGCCCAGGGGATAGAACACACCTCCGGCAGCCGGTATGGCAAAGGCGTTGTAACCTGTCGCCCAAACCAGATTTTCGGCCATTTTCCTGTAAGTGGACTTGGCTAGACCGATGATCGCCACTATATCGCGCGGATCGTTTCTGACCAGGACTATATCCGCCGAAGCTACGGCAACATCCGTACCTGCGCCTATAGCGATGCCGACGTCCGCTTCAGTCAAAGCGGGCGCATCGTTCACCCCATCGCCCACCATGGCAACCACCAGTCCTCGCGCTTTGATCTCCTTTATCTTCTGGGATTTCTCGTGCGGCAGCACTTCCGCGAAGTAGTCATCCAGCCCGAGCTCCCGGGAAACCCACTGCGCTACATACCGGTTATCTCCGGTCAGCATCATGCATTGCACGCCCAGATCCTTTAGCCGCCTCACCGCCTCCCGGGACTCGGGGCGGACGATATCGGCCATGGCAATCGCTCCCGCCAGCTCGTCGCCGACCACTACATATACCACTGTCTTGCCCTGGCTGGCGATTGCGTCTATCCGCGGGTCGTTCGGATTCTTACCTTGCTCGGCCAAGTAGCCGGGGCTCACTACCAGGATCTCTCTCCGATCGACCTGCGCTCTTGCCCCTTTGCCGGGGATAGCTTTGAAGTTGAGCGGTTCCGGTATATGCAGCCCGCGCATCCGTGCTTCATCGGCCACCGCTCTCGCTATGGGATGTTCCGAAAGCGATTCGACGGAGGCAGCCAGGGCCAGTAGCGTATTCTCGCCTGTAGCGGAGTCAAAGAGCACGATATCCGAGACTCCGAATCGCCCTTCCGTAAGGGTGCCGGTCTTGTCGAAGACGACTGCTTGAAGAAGCCGGGATCGCTCAAAAGCTGAGCGCTCGCGTATGAGCAGGCCGCCTCGGGCCGCCAAAGCCGTGGAGACCGATACTACCAGTGGGACAGCCAAACCGAGGGCGTGCGGGCAGGCGATAACCATGACCGTAACAGCTCTTTCTACGGCAAAGGCGAAGCTTTTACCGAGGCTCAACCATGTGGCCAGGGTTATGGAACCTGAGGCCAGGGCGATGAGGGTCAACCAGAAAGCGGCACTGTTTGCCAGGTCCTGGGTCTTCGAGCGGCTTTCCTGGGCCGCCCGCACCAACTCTATAACCTGCGAGAGATAGGTATCGTGACCGGTCTTCTCTATGACGACCTCTATCGCCCCCTCCCCGTTGATGGCGCCGCCAATCACCTCCCGTCCGGGTCCCTTGAATACGGGTCTCGATTCCCCAGTGAGCATCGATTCATCCAAGCTCGTCTCTCCCGTGTCGATACGGCCATCGACGGGAACCTTCTCGCCCGGTTTTATCAGTACTCGGTCCCCCGGTTTGAGCTCCTGTACGGCGACATCGCGCAGGGTGCCGCTCTCCTCTACGAGATGTGCCTGGCTGGGCAGGAGTTGTACGAGCTTCTCCAGAGCGTTCGATGCGCCCATCACGGAGCGCATCTCCAGCCAGTGGCCAAGCAGCATGATATCTATCAGCGTGGCCAATTCCCAGAATAGGGGCATGCCCTCAAGGCCAAAAGTGACCAGGCTGCTATAGGCGTAAGCGACCGTTATAGCCAGGGCTATAAGGGTCATCATCCCAGGTTCGCGCCTGCGCAATTCCCCGGTCAAACCCTTGAGGAACGGCCACCCGCCATAGAAGAAAAGAACGGTGCAGAGGCCAAAGACGACGTACTTGTCCCCGCTGAACGCCAGGGCATCGCGAGCCCCGAAGAGCCCGCGGACGTTCGGGGAGAGGAGCAGCACGGGCAGCGTTAGAATCAAGCAGACCCAGAAGCGGGTTCGAAAAGCGGCAACCATGGATGGGTGACCTGTCCGCCCGCTATGGTCTGCGTAGCTGTGCTCGTTATGTTCCTTCACCAGACGACTGCCCCCGATCCCTCTTTCTTCAGGTTGCCAGCGGTTACGATGCTGATATCCGTGTGAAGGATAGGCGAAGACATTATTCCTCCAGGAAGCGGAAGCAAACATTGCGGACTCCAAGTGCTGACGTCTGGAATATGATGCCGCCACTCCCTTTTCGGGTGGATGATATTGACAAGGACATGTCTGCATGTTAGTGAAGCCATATAGTCTA
>JAHEXQ010000179.1 GCA_023252035.1 Actinomycetes bacterium | reverse complement strand
GCTCCCGCACCACGGCCTCCAGTTCTTGCAGATCGCGGAGGTTGCGGGAGTGGATTACGGTGGCGATGGAGAGATCCAGCCCCGCCTCCCGCACCGCCTCGCAGCCCTCCAGGGCTTTCTCGAAGGAGCCGTCGCCTCGCAGATCGTCGTGGCTGGCGTGTGTGCCGTCGAGGGATATCTGCACCTCCCTAAAGTTGAGTTTGCCGGCCAGGCCGGGTTCTAGAAGGGTGCCGTTAGTGGCCAGCACCGCCCGGCAGGGAAGGCCGGCGACCTCTGCGTTGAACCTCTCGAAATCCGGGTGGAGGAGCGGCTCCCCGCCGGTGACTATGAGGCGCAGCCCGCCCATCTCAGCGAAGGCGCACGCCGCATCGTGGAAAAGGCCTGCGTCCATGTCCCGCTTCCCGGCATCACCCAGGTAGCAATGGCGACAGCGGAGGTTACAGCGGTCCGTGATTTCCACCATGAGGTAACGCAGAGAGGGGACCTCGTTGCGGAACAGGGTGATCTGCCTGGCGCGCGGGTGGAGATCGATATCGAGAAGGCCCTCTTTCACGCAGTAGTCGAGGAGCTCGCTGGGCAGCGCCAGCTCTTCCAGCGTATAAGAACCGTCGCAGCGCCGCAGCAGCTCGAAAGCTTCTTCCGTGAGTTCGTAGAGTTCATCGCTCGAGGTATCGTAGAGAGAAGGTGCCTCCATACGTGTGAGCATCAAGCTCGGTGCAAGGGCCGGGAAGTCGCCCGGTTCAGCCCGTCGCGGCATCGATGAGGTCCTCCGGAGTGACGAGGCCTCTCTCCACCAGGCGCCGCAACAGCTTAAAACTGGAGCACTCCAGCTCTTCATCCTCCTCGGGATTGTAGAACTCGCAATCGCTGCAGAAGAGCTCGCGCAGGTCAGCATAGGCTCCGAGCCCCGACGCCCCGGCCAGCACAGCACGGGCCTTTCGCACACAGCAGGGAAAACTCTCGGCCATACTCAACCTCCCAGCCGATAGCAGAGCATGGGACGTCTCTATTTTATAGCCTCGAGGCACCTGCGCCAAACTAACGCCCTGTCCAAACCAGGGGATACCCGGTCCGGGCCTGCGCAGTTTGACATACCCCCTACGTATAATATATATAACTTTCATAACTTAATAGATATGGGTCGGAAGGGGTCAGGATGTTCGCGAGTGTCAGCAGTTTCACTCTCTCGGGTATAGATGCGGTGCCAGTGGAAGTGGAGGTGCATCTGGCCGCCAAGGGCTTGCCCCGCATGTTCATGGTGGGCCTGCCTGATATCGCCGTGAAGGAGGCCAGACGCCGTGTAGAGGCGGCCATCAGCAACTCGGAATACCCGAACTACCTGCACCCTATGATCGTGAACCTGGCCCCGGCGCATCTGCGCAAGGAGGGCTCATTGCTCGATCTGGCCATAGCGCTGGGCATACTGGCGGCGGGCGGATGGCTGAGCCGGAAACCGCTGCGGGAGCACGCCGTGGCTGGGGAGTTAGCCCTCGACGGTGGAGTGCGGCCTGTGCGCGGAGGCCTGGCCATGTCGCAGAAGGCGGAGCAGATGGGCAAGCGGGGCATTATCCTGCCACTCGCCAATGCCGCCGAGGCGGCGCTCTGCCCGGGTATAGGCGTTATCGGCGTGAGCTGCCTGCGCGAAGCCGTGGACTATCTGGAGGGGCGCATCACGGCTCCGGAACTGCCAGCAGGGAGCAGTGACGAGGACGGAGAGGCGCCGGCCTGTATTAGCGAGGTCAAGGGGCAGGGGCACGCCAAGCGGGCGATGGAGGTGGCAGCCGCGGGGGGGCACAACCTCCTCATGCTCGGCCCTCCCGGTTCCGGCAAGACCATGCTGGCGAGGCGCCTCTGCGGAATCCTTCCGCCGCTCACTCCCTCCGAGGCCCTGGACGTCACGCGCATTATGAGCGTGGCGGGAAATCTCAACGGGTGCGGCGCCTTGATATCGGAGAGGCCTTTCCGCATGCCACACCATTCCATCTCCCAGGCCGGCATGACAGGGGGAGGCACCCCGCTGCCGCGGCCGGGGGAGATGACCCTGGCGCATCAAGGCGTGCTCTTCCTGGATGAACTGCCCGAGTTCCGGCGTGATGCGCTGGAATCCCTCAGGCAACCGCTGGAGAACGGTTGGGTGACCATATCGCGGGCGATGACGCCGGTGCGGTTTCCCTGCTCGACCATGCTGATTGCGGCGATGAATCCCTGTCCTTGCGGATACTGGGGAGACCGGGCGCGCGTCTGCACCTGTTCCCCCGGCCGCCTGCACAACTATCGCGAGAAGATAACCGGCCCGCTGCTGGATCGCTTCGACATCATGGTAGAGGTGCCTCGCCTGCAGGCCTCGGAGTTAAGCGAGGAGAGGTGCGGGGAGCCCTCTAGCGCGATTCAAGCGCGCGTGGTCGCGGCGCGCGACCGCCAAGCGCGCCGGCTCGACGGGCGGTGCAATGCCCGCATGCGGCCGGGGGAAGCGGCGCGTTTCTGCAGGCTGGATGCGGAGATGTCCGGCTTCCTGGCGCGGGCTATGGAGGCCATGCACCTGACGGCGCGAGGATATGAGCGCTGCCTGCGCATAGCGCGCACCATCGCCGACCTCGACGGCCGCGACGGTGTGCGCCTGGCGGATCTGGCGGAGGCGGTCCAGTACCGGGCACCCATCGGGGCCTTCACGGAGCTCTGATCATATGGAACAGCATCGCTACCGGCTAGCTCTGTCCTGTCTGCCGGGTATGACGCGGCGCCGGCTACGGGCAATCCTGGAACATACCCGCAGCGAGGAAGCAGCCTGGGAACACCTCGCGGATCTGCCCAAGCGGCTGTTGGGAACGGGCAACCCCGAAGACCGCCGGGCGGCCTGGTTGAAGCAGGCGCGCCAATGGGATTTCCAGGCGGAGGCCGCCAAGCTGGAGGCGCAAGGTATCCGGCTGATGGCGCGCGGCGATCCTTTCTATCCCGAGCCGCTCCTCTGCACCTTCGACCCACCGGAATTGCTATTCATTCAGGGGGAGTTGCCGGTGGAAGCGCGGGCATGCGTTGCCCTCGTGGGGTCGCGCAAGGCTACACAGTATGGGAAAAGCGTCGCCGCTCGTTTGGCACGCGACCTCGCTGATGCGGATGTGGCCGTGGTCTCAGGCGCCGCCTACGGTATAGACTGCGCTGCCCACAAGGGAGCGTTGGAGGGGGGCGGGCCTACTGTCGCCGTGCTGGGATGCGGGCTGGATATCGTTTATCCGCCCCAGCACAAGAACTTGTACCGGGAGATCTCCGAAAAGGGCTGCCTCATGACCGAATATCCCCTGGGAACCAGGCCCCTGCGGCAGCATTTCCCCGAGCGCAACCGCATCATCGCCGGGCTTAGCCAGGCGGTCGTGGTGGTGGAAGCGGCGGCGGAGAGCGGCGCGCTCATCACCGCAGACTTTGCTCTGGAGGAGGGTCGCGACGTTTGGGCGGTACCCGGGCAGCTCGGAAACCTGCTGGCGGTATCGCCGCACCGCCTCATTCAGGCAGGCGCCTGCCTGTGCACCTGCGCCCAGGATATCCTCAACGACATCCGCTTCCCGCCCGAGAAGCATACGCGCCTGGTTCTACCGGGAGCCCCCGGCTCCAGTCCTTCTCTCGGCATGAAACTTGGCCGGCATGACGAGCTAGTGCTGCAAGCCCTCACCGAACAGGAGCTGTACCTGGATGATCTGGCCGAACTGACCTGCCTGGAGTGGGGAGAGCTCTTCGAGATCCTCACGCGGCTGCGCATAGCCGGGCTCGTGCAGGACGGCGGCGGAAGCCGCTTCCGGCGCGTTCCCTGGGAACTCGACTAAGCGTCGTGCGGTGGCGCACTCCGCGACAAATTTTGTAACTACAATCCGGGGTCAGTCGTCCATACCACTATAGTGCCGCCAGCAGCGGACGAAAATGACGCTGTTTTCGGAACAATCGCCCATGCCACGGATTGCGGTTAACCAGCTTTCACCCTCCCCCCCCCTGATTTCCGAAAACTCGCGTGCAATGTTTAACAATAGTCATAATTAACCTAAAATAGTAGATAATTTCAACAAGAGGTGAGAGGAGCAATATGCGAGGGCCGGATATGCCTGAGATACAGCAGTGCATACAGGACTACTTGGACTATCTGCGCAACCTGCGGCGCCTGTCCACGCACACTCTGG
>JAHEXQ010000178.1 GCA_023252035.1 Actinomycetes bacterium | reverse complement strand
TGGAATCTCCCGGATTGAGGACCGTGATGAACTGCTCGAATCCTTCACCGGTGTAACCCTCGGCGAAGTACCAGGTCTTGGACGGCGCTTCGGCGCCCGCAGTATCGTGGCCGCCGGTGAGGCCCCGATAGTTGAAGCATATGGGGCGCTCGGCAGTTATCCGCTGGTCGGAGACTATCATGGACGAGACCTCTTTACCCTCGCCGACTACCCGGTTCACGTCGATGGTGCAGCGGGAGCCCGGATCCAGGGTCAGGTCCTGATCTCTGCTGGTTCCGTCGTTGAATAGATAGGTGACGGTAGTATGCGCTGGATTCTCCTGGGGATTCACCAGGCAGAGGCATTCCTGGAAACCGCTGCCGGTATAGCCCTCTGCAAAATAGCGCGTGGTGACGGCGTTGAGCGTAACGCTCGGCAGGCCCACCACGGTGAAAGCTCGCACTTTACCGCCGGTTTGGCCATCGGGATTGGTAACGGCCACGTCCCAGAGTCCGGGGGCCACGCCAGCCAGATCGAACCTGCAGGTTATCTTGGAGGGGGAAACCACGCTGACATCCGTGCCTATAACGCTGGGGTTTCCCTTTTTCCTCAGAGCCACCGCCGCGCCCGGCTGGAAATCGGCCCCCGCCAGATCGCTGATGTTCACCGCCCCTGTGTTGATCGCAATTTGCGGGGTTAGCGAGGTGACGGTTGGAGCGGGGGCGCTTATATGGAATCCTCCGGGCAGGGTGCCGATCTGCGCGTCCGGGTTGGTGACGACGACGTCCCAGGCACCGGGCGCCGCCCCCTGCAGATCAAAGTCGCAGGATATCTTCTCCGGGCTTTGTATGCTCACGTTGCTCGCGACGATATCGGACTGGCCGGCCTGAGCCAGTTTTACCGACGCGCCGGGTTTAAAGTCCGAACCAACCAGATCACTGATGTTTACGATGTTGCCACTCCCGGCATGATCCGGCGTGATCCGGCGTGATGGACGTGACCTAGGGAGCCGGGGCTGGGGGAGTCTCGGCAGGATCGTCCCAGGCGTAGATGGGATTCGTCAGCGCCACTACCCAGCCCAACTGGGTGAGATCACCCAGCGTGGTATCGGTCAGTTCGAGCTGCCTGAGCTCCACCCGATAATAATCTCCCTCTTGGGGCGTGTCGTTGAAATCGAAGGAATAGTCCGCGCTCATCCCTACGGTCGCCGTGAGGGGAGTCCCGTTCTTGATAACCACCAGGAGCGAAGGACCGGCCAGGATATCGGTCATCTTGGCGTCCTTCACCACTGCCCGGAAGCGCACTTCCTTGCCGCGCGCACCCCTGGGAATGGAGTCGCCCATCATGATGCCATAGACCGTGGGCCCTCCGTCCTGGTAATTCGCATCGGCGAAGAGCTGAAGTTGAGGGCCGTTGGAGGAGTGGCTGATAGAAACGTGCCCCTTCTGAATACCGTCCAGGATGTCGTAAGCGCTATTTGACTGGGCGTAGACCCAGGTCGTGGGCATGCCGATATCGTGGTAGAGAGTCTGGACCGCGTTTAGCGGATCGTTGATCCAGTCCGCCTTATGATAATGGCTGTCGCTGCCGCCGACCATGCTGATGCGTTTCCGCTGGCCGTAGTACTGATCCAGAATTTGGGAGTCGCTGAGGAAATTAAGATTCGGCCATACATAGCCCGCGTTCCATACCTCCATGGAGTCGGCATTCTCGCTGTCCTCAAAGCTGTAATTCCACTCATAGCCCGGCGAATAGGGGTGGTTAAGCGAGAAGAGGATCTTCTGCCCTTCACCGGCCAGGCCGTGCGCTATATCTATGGCTTTTTTCGCATCACCCGGGTCCTGCCAGGTGGGAATTATGCTGCTTATATCGAAGGGCTTGTTGGACCAGATGTTCGCATGCCCGTTGGAAGTGGTCCATTCTATTGCGTTCAGGAGGGTCATCTTGTTGGAACGATAGCCGGGGTCGTTCCAGGCCGCATCGGTTTGGTGATCGGTGAGCGCGAAGAAATCCAGCCCCTTGCCCTCGGCTATGGAGATAACCGTCGCCACGTCGCAATCGCCATCGCTGTAGGTGGAATGGGAATGCAGGTCTCCCTTGTACCAGTTGCCGGGAGGCAATTGCTCGGGTTCATGGATCTTGAGGTCCACCCAGATCGGCGCCGTCACCGCCGTCTGCGTGGCGCTGCTCCCCGCCCCTTCATCGTTGTGCAAATCCCTTTCCGTGACCTTCAGGAAGTAATAGCTGGACGCTCGCACATCTACGGTGGGATTCCAGGTAACCTGCTCGCTTGCCTGGTTTACATCGAAATCCTTCTCCTGGACGACCTGCCCGCCGCCGCCTACAAGCTCCAACTTGGCGATGGGCTCGTCGTCGGAGACCAAGACCGAGAATGTCGCATTGCCCGGATCAAGTTGAACGGTGGAGCCCATCCACTTGCCTCCGGATTTGAATATCACTTGCATGTCGGGGTCGTCGGTGCTGTAGAAACGGCGCTGTTCCAGGGCATCCAGAAGCCCTGCCCTGGTCAGCTCGGGACTCACCAGGACCGTACGGTGGCTGTTTGCGTTCAGAGTATGATTATCCTGATTGCTGCTGGGGCCCACGCGCCAGCCATTGTCCAGGGCTTGTGAGTAATAGGGATAGTAGGCATTTCCAGTAATGCTGTCTCCCTTGTTGCCCACTTCTATCGCGCACATATCGCCGGCAACCGACTTTTCATAGCCCAGATTATTGAAAACTCCGGGCTCCCTTCCGGGATGGTTGAACTGGGCAACGCCGTTGTTCTGCGCCAGCCACGCATAGAAAAGAGAGACCGACGGGCTGAGTATGGCGTTGGTATAGGAGGCGGTGTTCCATACGCATACGTGCCCGCTATAGGGATTACTATATTCAAAGCCACGCAGGGCCACGAATCTGCCGTCCTGGTTGAAACTGTCGGCCTGGGCACCCGTGTCGGCCCACTTGCTGGAATCCATGTAATACTCCGCGTGATCGGTCACCGCGTAGAAATCGAACTTCGCAGTATCCCGCGCCCAAGCAAAGGCCTCCGCGGGAGTCCCCTGCCCGTCCGAATTCCCCGTATGGCTATGCAGGTTTCCGAAATAGAGATGCATTCCGCTGAGCAGTTCCGTTTCTTGCTGCTCCACGGATGCATTCGGCGCGGTGCCCGTGACTCCAGCCGCCCGCGCTTTGGCCAAAGGAAATGCCAGTGCGCAGAGTAGGAGAAGAGCCAGAAAACCGCTTACGATCCCGCGTGCTCTCTCGTTGCTGTCCATCAAGCTTCACTCCTCGCATTTACGGGCGCCACCCGGCGCCACCCCGGTATCTTCGACTCATAGGCCTACTTAAGCACGCCAGGGTTAACCGGGAGCTAATAGTCGGTTAAATCTCAGCCCGAAGAGGTAACATCTGGGTTAATTCCATGGGGTTTGTATGCGAGGCGAAGGTGAGGGTTGTATGCAAATAAAGGGGGGCCGCTGCCGCGTGGTCGCGGCGGGATGACGGTCAGTCCGACGGGCGACCGTCTTTTCCTTTCGAACTACTCGCCCCCCCGGATAACCGTCTATAGGATTCTGCGCTAGTTCGACGCATCCTGAATCCCGGATAATAAATCCGGCCGTAGACACGGATTACGTTGACGAAGAAGCCAGCTACACTTCCTATGGCCCCGGCATGGCGAAGCATGCGCTCGTCTTCCTCTATGATCCTGCGGCTCTCTTCCGCATCGACATCGGCAACCGGCCCCCAGCCTGGCTCCTCCGGATGCATCTGTTGCCGGTGGAAGTCGATCATGCTGCCCAGTTCGCCTTCATCCAGCCAGATTCCGCAATTCTTCGCGCATACATCGGTGATCACGGCTAATCCCATGTCAAAACGATGCGCTTCGAGAGGTGCATGGCAGCGCGGACAGAAAGCGGGCGGTTGATCCAGAGTCGCCGGTTTGCGTATGCGCGTGAGATATTCGCCCAGACTCGCGCTCAACCCGGCCGCATCGATCTGCAGGGATTCTTCGAGTTCACTCGCATCGAACCAGATGCCCTTACAGTGCGGGCATACGTCCAATTGAAAAGTCTCGAGGTCGATGGTGTCCATGGGTTGCTCGCAGCGTGGACAGGTAGCCACCTCGCTTCCCCCTATTTATCAGGCCTGTAGAAAAGCCAGGATCCACAGGATGATATCGACGGCAAGCTCGGAT
>JAHEXQ010000035.1 GCA_023252035.1 Actinomycetes bacterium | reverse complement strand
TAACGTCCATCACGTCGTCAACCGTGACTATGCCGAGCATGCGCCCCCGGCCGTCGATGACCGGAACGGCCAGCAAATCGTAGCGGTCGATCAGCCTGGCCACTTCCTCCTGATCGGTCTCGGTCCCCACAGTGATCAGGTCTTTGTGCATGATATCGCGGACCATCGCCTCGGCGTCTGCGACGATCAATTCGCGCAGGGAAACCGCCCCGGTCAGCCCTTCCTCCTCGTCCTCGAAATAGAGGTAATAGACCATCTCTACGTTCTCGGGGATGCGGCGCAGCCTCTCTATCACATCGCTCACCTTGAGGTCCTCGGACAACCTGGCCGCTTCAGGGGTCATGAGGCCGCCGGCTGTCTTTTCCCCGTGCTGCAACAGTTTGCGGATGGAGCCGGCCCGTAGCAACCCCAGCCTGTCCAGTATGGCTTCCCGCCTCTCCCGGTTCAGATGTCCCAGGATATCCGCGGCCTCATCGGGGGGAGATTCCTCCAGGATGCGGGTGGCCTGGAGGAGCTCCAGGTCCTCGACGATCTCAGCCCGGACGTCCTCAGGCATCTCGGCCAGCGCCGGGGCCGATTCCTCCGGGTCCCACACCTCGAACAGAGCCACCTGCTCCTCCCGGGGCAATTCCAGCAGGATCTCCGCGGCATCCGCGCCGTGTACGCCGGCCAGGACGTCCAAAGCTCTCGCCCTGTCGCCCTGCCCCAGGAGCTCATCTACGGTCTTCAGGACTATCTCGTTGTGCTCCTCCATGGTTGCCTTTCCAGCCGTGGTTCAGGCCATGCGGGGATATCCGCGCCACTCAATACCCGAGCTTCTGAAGGCTCTGCGGGCGTTTAGCCCACTCCTTCTCCACTTTAACCCTCAAGTTGAGATAGACTTTGCTGCCGAGCAGGGCTTGTATCTCGGCCCGCGCCTTGCTGCCTATCTCCTTCAACATCCTGCCGCCTTTGCCTATGATGATGCCCTTCTGGGAATCATGGGCCACATAGATGACGGCTTCCACGTAGATCGTGTCCTTCCCCTCGCGGGGGGATATCTCCTCCACCTGGACCGCCAGGTTAAAAGGGACCTCCTCCCGGGTCAGGTCAATGGCCTTCTCCCGGATGAACTCCCCGATGAGGAAGGCGGCCGGCTGGTCCGTGACCATATCATCCGGATAGTACTTGGGGCCGTCGGGCAGAAGCTCCACCAGTTGCCGCAGCAAGGCCCCCATGTTCTGCCCGGTACGTGCCGATATGGGCAACAGACCGCGGAACTTGTCCAGTTGCTCGGCGACAAGCCGCTGGGCCTCCACCTGCCGCTCATCCAGCAGATCCACCTTGTTCAGCAAGGCGATCACCGGGGTGTCCAGAGCCCCCAGCTCTCCTGCGACGAAGAGGTCTCCGCTGCCAATGCGACGGGAGGCATCCAGCATGAAGACGATGGCATCGACCTGGGAATAGGTCTCGCGTACCGACCGGTTCATCCTCTCGTTCAGCAGGTTCTTGGGCTTCTGCAGCCCCGGCGTATCGATGAAGACGACCTGGGCCGCCTCCAGGTTAACCACTCCCCTGATCTGGTTCCGCGTCGTCTGAGGCTTATCGGAGATGATGGCTATCTTCTGCTTGGCCAGGTGATTGAGGAGTGTGGACTTCCCTACGTTGGGCCGTCCCACGATGCTCACGAAACCGGATTTAAAGGGTTGACCTTCCGGTCTGTCCGGCTGCGGTCCTCCTTCGCTCTCTTCCATCCAAGACCCCCGTTTTCTTCCGAACCTGCAGGAAAAGGATGCCACAATGCGGCGGGGCCAGTAAAGAGCCCGCGGGTGCCCCTAGAACTGGGCAAACCTGCGCATATAGATATTCTCCAGTAGCCCTACGGCGATAAGGTTCACCATAAGGTTACTGCCCCCTGAGCTTATGAAGGGTAAGGGGATGCCGGTGATGGGCATGATGCCCATGGTCATCCCGACGTTGACGACCAACTGGAACGCCAGCATGGTGAAGATACCCATGCCCAACAATGACCCGTAGTAGTCGCGGGCGTTGTTGGCGATACGCAGGGTTCTCCAGAGCAGGAAACAGAATGCGGCCATGAGTATTAGGGCCCCCACGAAGCCCAGTTCCTCTCCGATGACCGAGAAGATGAAGTCGCTGCTGTGTACCGGCACAAACCCGCCCCCGATCTGGGTTCCGCGGGTCAGACCTTTCCCCAGTAACTGCCCGGAGCCTACGGCTATCTTGGACTGCACGAGCTGGTAGCCGACATCTTTCGGGTTCAGACCTGGTTTGAGGAAAGCCATAAAGCGGTCTATCTGGTACTGCTGGAAGATGTGGAAAACGAAGCCCATGGCGAAACAAGCGGCGCCGCCCACTGTCAGCGCCGACCAGTAGCGGAGCTTGGCGCCAGCCAGGAAGAGCAGCCCGAGCAGAATGATTGTGATCACCAGCGTGGTGCCCAGGTCCGGCTGCAGGAAGATCAGGAGGATGATGGGCGCCGTCCAGAGTACGGGCACGGCAAAGCTGCGCAGAGTATCCGGCTCCTGCCGGTTTTCCGAGAAGAAGTTGGCAAGGACGAGGATCACCGCCAGTTTAGCGAACTCCGACGGCTGGATGGTGAGCGGACCCAGTGTGATCCAGCGCTGAGAGCCGAAGGCCTCCTTTGTCAGGAATACGATGATGAGGAGGAGGGCCACCAGGCCGTAGATGAAGGGCGTGGCCACTTTGAGGCGGCGGTAGTCGAAGAGCATGAAGACCGCCATCAGTATCAGCCCGATCACCAGGCTGCCGATCTGCCGCATCACGTAGTGGGTGGGATTGCCGGGGACGTCCATGCGCGTGGAGCTGTAGATCATGAGCATGCCGAAGCCGACCAGGAAAAGGGCGCATCCCACGAGGACTAGGTCCACGTTGCGGAGGGGCATGGCCGACATGATCTGGCGGGCCAGCATGTCCGTCTGCTTGCGCTCTTTGACCTTGGGCGAGAGTACCCGCCCCAGCCTCTCCGGCATCTCCCCTCCTAGTCCCCGCCGCTCGACATGAAGTCCGTGGCCGGCAGGCCGAACAATTGCTCCAGTATGCGCCGCGCCGCAGGCGCCGCCACAGCTCCGCCGTGCCCGCCTTCCTCGATCATCACGACGACCACGTACTGGGCGTTATAGGCCGGCGCGTAGCACGCGAACCAGGCCGTCGTCTGCTTGCCGGCAACCTCAGCCGTGCCGGTTTTCCCCGCTACGGGGATGGACGCCAGAGGGAAATTCTGGAATGTGCTGGCCGCGGTACCCTTGCCCTGCACCACGCCCGGCAGCGCCGATTGCACTACGTCCAGCTCCTGGGGGGTTATGCTCAAGCCCGTGGGGTTGGTGGGGTTGGTGATATCGCCCAACTGCTCGATGGGGATGTCCTGCAGCTTGTCGCCCTGCCAGCTCAGAATGGACTTGCCCACGTGCGGCTTGAAGAAGGGGCCGCCGTTGGCGATGGCGGCATAGACGTCCGCCAGCTGGATGGGCGTCACCAGCATGTCGCCCTGGCCCACAGCCATGTTCACGGTATCCCCAGGGTACCAGCTCTGGTACTCCGGGAACCCCTTGTTGAAGTCGAATTTCCACTGGGGCGTAGGAACGCGCCCGGGTTGCTCGTCCGGCAGGTCTATGCCGGTCCACGTCCCGAGCCCCAGCAGTTTCGCATAGTTCTGCAAGCGGTTCTCCCAGTCCGGGTTCACGTGGCTCCAGTTGCGGTAGAACTGGTAACCCAGCGAGTAGAAGACGGTGTCGCAGGATTGAATGATGGCGTTGGTGAAATCGATGTTGCTATGGATGCTCCAGCATGTCTTCGGGTAATCCCCAAACTCGCCCTCGTTGAAGACGCCGTTGCAGTAGAAGGGGGAACCGGCCGTTACGAAATGCTCTCCCAGGCTCGCCAGCGCCGTGACCACCTTGAAGGTGGACCCCGGCGGGTACAGGCCCACGATAACCCGGTTGTTGAGCGGGTAATTGTTGGCAGGGTTCATCAGGGTGTCCCACTCCTGTTGCTCTATGCCGCCGACGAACTTCTTCAGGTTGAAGGAAGGTTCGCTGGCCATAGCGATGACCTCTCCGTTGCGCGGATCCAGTACGACGGCGGCTCCGGCGCTGGCGCGGTAGGGATTGCCCTCGGTATCGCTCTTCGTTCTGGCGAGAGCCATGGCATCGCTCAGCGCCTTCTCCGCCACCTGCTGCACGTTCCGGTCTATGGTGAGCACCAGGGTGTGCCCGGGGGTGGGATCGACCTTTTCCACCTCGCGCAGCGGTACACCTTGCGCATTCACCTCCACGCTCTGGTAGCCGTTATCGCCGCGCAACTCGCTCTCGTAGTAGGCCTCCACGCCTGACGTGCCCACGATGTCACCGAGTTTGTAGCCCTTGCTCTTCAACTGGTCCAGTTGGCTCTTGGAGATCTCGCCCAGGTAGCCGAGCACATGCGACGCCCGGCTCTCCTCGCCAGCCGGGTAATCGCGGACCGGCAGCTCCACCGTGCTCACCCAGGGGTATTCGACCTGCCTCTCGGCGATCCAGAACCAGACATCCGGCTTGACGTCCTTCTTGATGAGGATAGGCTGGTGCTGCTGGACATCGGCGCCCTGGACCTTCTCGGTGATATCCTCGGCATTCATCTCCAGCAGGTGCGCCAACTCCTCCACTTTGGCCTGCTTGTCGTCCAGCTTGTCGAACTCGGTTGGCTGAATGAAGACGGACAGCGCCAGCCGGTTGATGACCATCTTTTGCTCGTTGCGGTCAAGGATATATCCACGCTGCGCCTCCAGGGATATCTCGCGGATGCGGTTGCCCTCAGCCAGGGCTTTGTACTGCGGGCCCTGCACCACCTGCAGGAACCAGAGCCGTACGAATATAACCGCCACGAAAGCGGCGAAGAAGAATATATAGATGGTGAGGCGATGCACCATGCCGCTGCGCATCTGCGGTTCAGGCATCTCTCATCACCTCTTCTCGGTCTTTCCAGCTCAGTCTGCACCCGGCTCGTCCAGATGGGCCGGCGCGGCTTCTCGTCTCATCACCTATTGAACATCACGAGCGCCTCTTCGCGCTCGGGCAAGATCCGCTTCAGCAGCGGGTAAACGGCCAGGACCAGCAGCATGTTGTAAGTCGCCAGCCACAGGACGGAGAGGAACAGGAAGGGCGGCGTGCCCTCAGCGCCCACTATCTTCCACGCCAGGAACTTGATGATCTCGTGGAATATGGACGCCGCCCAACAGAGCAGCGCCGGCCATAGCACCGATCTGGATATGACGCGCGACTGAAAGGTGCCGGTGAGGAAACCCATAGCCGTCTTCGCCAGCGCTGTCACGCCCAGCAGCGACGTGGAGAATATGTCCGCGAGAAACCCGGAAGCAAATCCGAAGAAAGCTCCGTTCACCGGCCCCTCCAGGAGAGCCACACAGACGGTCATGGCCAGGAGGAAATCCGGCTTGACCCCCCAGATGGTCAGCTCCGGAGCCACCGTCACCTGAAGCAGGATACCGGCCACGAGCGCCACAAAGAAAGACAAACGCCGGTGCAATTAGCTCCCCCCTTGCAGGCTGGGGAGTTCGCTGGGAGCGGGGCTGATGACCACTATCGCTTTCTCCAGGCGGGAGAAGTACACGGCGGGCGCGATGCTGATGCCTCGCGACAGGTCCGGCCTCTTCTCGGTGATAGCCGTGACCGTTCCTATGGGGATGCCGACAGGGCAAGTTCCTCCGCTGCCCGAGGTCAGGATCCAGTCCCCCTCCTTCACCTCCGCATCCTGGTTTATGAGTTGCAGCCTCAGCTCGCCGCGGCCGGCTCCTTTGATGAGGCCCTCCTCGCCATTGCTCTGCAAGCGGGCTCCCACCTGGCTCTTGTCGTCGGTTATCAACTGCACCATGGAGGAGTGCGCCGTGCAAAAAACCACGCGCCCCACGAGGCCTTCGTTGTTCAAGACAGCCATCCATTCACGCACGCCGTCGTCGTAGCCCGCACTTATCTGGACGGACTGTTCCCAGTTATCCGGGTTCGCGCCGATGACGGAGACGGCCATGACCTCGAGGCCCGGATTGTTCTCCTTCAGCTTCAGGAGTTCGGCCAGTTGTTGGTTCTCCCGCTCCAGATCGCGCATGCCGCTCAACTGGTTCTCCAGGTCCTGCTTGTCCTTGAGCAGTTGGTCCCTCTCTCCCGCCGCATCCTTCAGGTCGACCATGTATTCGATGCCGTCCCGCACCGGGCTGAGGATCTTGGAGACGCCCGCCTGGAGGGGCTCAACCACGTCCAGTGAGAAACGCTGCAAGCGGTGGAGCAGGCCGTTCTGGCTTTCTCGCGAATAGAGGGTTACCAGTACGAAGCAGAGTATGGTGAGGATTACGATGACTATCCGGCTATGCTGTTTTTCTTTGAACATCGGTCTCCCGCCCGGGCTAATGCCGCGGTGAGGAGATCAGAACCTTCTTCATGATGTCGAACTCCTCGAGGCATTTGCCCGAACCCAACGCCACGCAGGATATCGGCGACTCGGTGAGATGCACGGGCATTGCCGTCTCCTGGCGGAGCCTATCCGCCAGGCCTTTCAGGAGCGATCCTCCTCCGGTAAGGATGATGCCCCGGTCCATGATGTCGGACGCCAGTTCGGGTGGGGTCTTATCCAGGGTTGTCTTGACCGCGTCTATGATAGCCGAAACCGGCTCCTCAATCGCCTCTCTGATCTCCTCAGCCAATACCATGATGGTCTTGGGGAGTCCCGTGACCAAGTCCCGGCCCCGGATCTCCGCATTGATTTCGTCTTCCGTGGGGAAAGCGGAGCCGATCTCTATCTTCAGCTCCTCCGCGGTCCTCTCCCCTATCATCAGGTTGTACTGCCGTTTGATGTAGAAGACGATGGCCTCGTCCAGCTCGTCGCCTCCCACGCGTATGGATTCAGCGGTAACGATGCCGCCCAGTGAGATGACCGCCACCTCGGTGGTGCCGCCGCCGATGTCCACCACCATGTTGCCCATGGGCTCATGAATGGGAAGCCCCGCGCCTATGGCGGCTGCCATGGGTTCCTCGATGATGTAGGCGGCCCGGGCGCCGGCCTGGATACAAGCCTCCTCCACGGCGCGCTGCTCGACACCGGTGATGCCGGAGGGGACGCACACGACTACGCGCGGCCGGGCGAAGAGCCTCCGCCGGTGCACCTTCTGAATGAAGTACCGGAGCATCTTCTCGGTGACATCGAAGTCGGCGATGACCCCGTCCCTCAAGGGGCGCACCGCCACGATATGGCCCGGCGTGCGGCCGATCATGCGCTTGGCCTCCGCGCCTACAGCCAGGATGGTTCCGTTGCTGGTGTTCAGGGCCACGACGGAGGGCTCGTTCAGTACGATGCCCTTGGCCCGCACATATACCAGGGTGGTGGCCGTTCCCAAGTCGATGGCCATATCCCTGCCTAACATCTCCCAGGAGGAGAACATTTCCCACCTCTAGACGAAAACCGAGCTACCGCTATTACAGATAGCTTTCCTTATCGTTTTCAAACCCATATTCTATCACATAGCTGGAACCCGGCGGCGCAACGGAGCCGGACCGGCGCGCAAGCAAACAAGGGGTTTGACCCTTGGTTTGCATGATTTCCGCTGCAATGCATCCAAAGGGTCTGCTCCGAAAATAGCGTCATTTCCATCCCCTGCTGGCGCCGCTAACGTGGCGTGGGCGACTTGCCCCAACAATCGCATTATGCTGCGAAGCCCGGGGACCAGGCCTTGACGCTACGCGGGGTGACCTCTTTGTTGCGTTGATTTACGCCTCTTGCAAGCAAAGGGTCTGGCGTCTTGATTGCGTTGAGTGGCGCTGTCGGGGGTTTGCGCTGGCACGTACGCAAAGTGCTTAGCCCTTCGCTTACGTGCCCTCCCGCCGGATTCGTTCTCACAATTCCGGAAAAAAGAGCGCCACCTCACGCTCCGCGCTCTCCAGGGAGTCCGAGCCGTGTACGATGTTCTCATTGATGTTCACGGCGTAGTCACCCCGGATGGTGCCGGGAGCGGCCTCGCGGCCGTTGGTTACTCCCATGACCTTGCGCACTATCTCCACCGCCGATTCCCCCTCCACCACCATGGCCACAACGCCGCCGGAGCAGATGTATTCTACGAGGTCGCTGTAGAACGATTTTCCGATATGCTCGGCGTAGTGCCGGGATGCCAGGTCTTCGTCTATGCACATCAGCTTCATGGCTTTAATGGTGAATCCGAGCCGCTCGAAGCGCGAGATGACCTCGCCGACGAGCCCGCGCTTTACGCCGTCCGGCTTTACCAGAACCAGGGTCCTCTCCACTTGACCTTGCCTCCTTAACTATCGATCCGTAACCTCTAGGCGGGCCGGAGTCCCAGGGCGTCCCGGGCCTCCCCCACCGTATAGAGCGACCCGGTTACGCAGATCAGGTCGCTCACCGAAGCCAGGGTTTTGGCCCGTTTGATGGCCTCGGGAATGGTCCCCACGGTCTCACATTTCTTCTTGAACCTGTCCTCCACCAGCCGGCGCAGGGTTTCGGCCGGCGCCGCCCGCGGGTTGCTGGAACGCGTTACGATAACGGTATCCGCCAGTGGCACCAGGATGTCCAGCATCTCTGCGTAATCCTTATCCTCGAGGATGCCTACGACCAGGAAGAGGTTCTCGTAGTCCAGGTCGTTCTTGAGTACCCCCGCCAGCTTGGTCGCCCCATCGGGATTATGCGCACCGTCCAGGATGAGCAGGGGATGGAAGGCGACCACCTCGAGCCTGCCTGGCGAGGCCACGCGTGCCAGGCCTTTCTCTACGTCCTCAGGAGAGAGGTTCTTGCGGTTTCCCAGGAACGCCTCCACCGCGGCCACAGCGCAGGCGGCGTTGTTGATATGGAACTCCCCCAGGAGAGGCAGGTAGAGCTGGTCGTACTGGCGCAGCAAGCCGCGCATGCCAAAGACCTGGCCGATCTTCCCGCTGCCCACGCCGTAGGAGACGTTATAGAGGACCTTGAAATCGCGGCCCAAAACGCGCGGTTCCGCCCGCTCCGCCTCGCACTTCTCACGGATCATCTTGAGGATGACCGGGTCCACCTCGGCCGTGATGACCGTCGAGTCCGGCTTGATGATGCCTATCTTCTCCCTAGCGATGGACGTCTTCTCCGAACCCAGTTCCACCGCGTGGTCCAGGCCTACGTTGGTGATAACAGCCACCTGGGACCGCACCAGGTTGGTGGCATCCCAGACTCCGCCCATGCCCACCTCTATCACCGCCACGTCCACATTCCGGTTGGCGAAATACCGGAAGGCCAGGGCCGTGCTTATCTCGAAATAGGATAGCGGATCGCCCGTCTCCGCGTTGGTCTCCTCCACCAGGGGCACCAGTTCCCGCATACAGGACGCGAAATCCGCATCGCTGATGGGACGGCCGTCTATGCACATACGCTCCGTCACGCTTTGCAGGTGCGGCGATATGTAGCGCCCGGTGCGCTTTCCCTTCACCTCGAGGATGGCCGCCGCCGCGCGGGCTGTAGTGGTCTTGCCGTTGGTGCCGGTTACGTGGATCGCCGGAAAGGCCAGATGTGGATTGCCCATACGGTTGCAGAGGCTGCGCATGCGGTCCAACCCGGGCTTGATACCATAACGGGCGGCAGCATCAAGGTATCGCTCGGCTTCACGAAAGTCCATTTAACCGAGCAACTCCCGCTGCTCCCTGAGCTTCGCCAGCTTGAGGTCCAGCTCCGCCAGCTTGTCCCTTTCCTTGCTGACGACGGCCTCCGGAGCGCGCTCCTTAAAACGCGCGTCGGCGAGTTTTCCGCGCGACCGTTCGGCGTCCTTCTCAAGACGCGCTATCTCTTTCTCAACCCTCTTTATCTCGTCCCCGAAAGAAACGGTGCCTTTGAGCGGAATGAAGATCTCGCATCCGGCAGCTATTCCCCGGGCATAGGCCGAGGGATCCTCTACGGCAGCCACGAAGCTGGCCTCCGCCAGGCGGGCCTGGGACACGATATCGGCCATGTGCGCCCGGGCTACCCTCTCGATGGACGGATCCTGGAAGAGAAATTCAGCCGCGATCTTCTGAGAAGGCGCGATGCGCAGTTCCGACCGGATGCGCCGGATGCAGGTGATGATATCCTGCAGGTAGCCCATCTCCCGCTCCGCCTCGGCATCCAGGTAGCCGCTATCCGGCACCGGCCAGGCGGCCGTCACCAGCGTCTCTCCCGTACCCGGTAACCTGGTCCAGAGCTCCTCGGTGATGAAGGGCATTATCGGATGGAGCAGGCGCAGAGCGGTATCCAGAACGGTCCACAGGACCCATCGCACAGCAGTCTTGGCGGACTCGTCCTCCCCGTACAGGGGCTCCTTGCACAGCTCCAGGTACCAGTCGCAGAAATCCCCCCAGAAGAAATCGTGCAAGGCTCTCGAGACCTCGCTGTAATTGTAGGCGTCTGACGAATCGTCAACTTTATATATGGCACGCTGGAGTGCGCTCAGGATCCAGCGATCCGCCAGCTTGAGTTCCAGCCCTGCCGGGTCAACCTCAGCCGGATGAAAGTCCGCGAGGTTTCTCAGAACCAACCGGCACGCGTTCCATATCTTGTTACAGAAATGGCGGCTGCCCTCGATGCGCTCCTCGGAGAGGAAGACGTCCCTCCCGGGCACCGCTATGTTTCCGAGCGTGAAGCGCAGCGAGTCCGTCCCGAACTGATCGATGACCTCCAGGGGGTCGATGACGTTGCCCACCGACTTGCTCATCTTCTTGCCTGATTCGTCCCTCACTAGCGCGGTGATGAAAACCTCGCGGAAGGGCACGTCGCCCGTGAAGTGCAGGCCGTTCACGATCATGCGCGCCACCCAGAAGAAGATGATGTCGAAGGCCGTGACGAGCACGCTGGTGGGATAGAAGTAATCCAGGTCGGCCGTACGCTCGGGCCAGCCCATGGTGGCGAAAGGCCATAGTCCGGAGGAGAACCAGGTGTCCAGCACGTCCGGGTCCTGCCGCAGCTCGCCGCCGCAGGGACAGGCTGTGGGATCTTCCCGGCTCACCAGGATCTCGCCGCAGTCGTTGCAGTACCAGGCGGGGATGCGGTGCCCCCACCAGAGTTGCCGGGAGACGCACCAGTCGCGGATGTTGTACATCCAGTCGAAATAGATGCGCGCCCAGCGCTCGGGCGTAAAGGCGATGCGGCCGTCCTCGACCGCTTTGATGGCCACATCGGCCAGGGATTTCATGCGCACGAACCACTGGAGCGAAAGGTAGGGCTCGATGACCGTATGGCAGCGGTAGCAGTGTCCCACCGAGTGGAGATGTGGCTCGATGCGGTCTATGTAGCCCATGGCCTCCAGGTCCTTCACCACCTGGTGCCTGGCCTCGTACCGGTCGAGGCCCTCGTACTTGCCAACCTTCTCGTTTACGTGGGCATCGGGGGTGAGGATGTTTATCTCTTCCAACCCGTGCCGCCGGCCCATCTCGAAGTCGTTGGGGTCATGGGCTGGCGTGACCTTCACCACGCCGGTGCCGAAGTCCGTATCCACGATCTCATCCGCGATGATGGGAAGACGCCGGCCCACCAGGGGCAGGATAGCCCTCTTGCCCACCAGGTGTCCGTAGCGGGTATCCTCGGGATTCACGGCGAGCGCGGTATCGCCCAGCATGGTCTCGGGCCGCGTCGTGGCCACGTAGATGGGCTCCCCGTTCTCTTCGAGGTCATACCGGATGTACCAGAGATTCCCGCTCACCTCTTCGTGCTCGACCTCTATGTCGGAGAGGGCCGTGAGGCAGCGCGGGCACCAGTTGACGATGTAATAATCACGGTAGAGGAGGCCTTCCTCGTAATACCGGACGAACTCCTCGCGCACCGATACGGCATAGCGCTCGTCCATGGTGAAGCGCTCCCTGTCCCAATCGCAGGAACACCCCAGGCGCTTGAGCTGGCCGATGATGGCGTCGCCGTACTTCGCTTTCCACTCCCAGACCCGCTCCACGAACTTCTCCCGGCCCAGTTCCTGGCGGGTCACGCCCTCACCGGCCAGGACCCTCTCGACCACGTTCTGGGTGGCGATGCCGGCGTGGTCGTAGCCCGGTAGCCAGAGCGCGGAGTAGCCTTGCATACGCTTGCGCCGGGTGATGAAGTCCTGCAGGGAGTTGTTGAGCGCGTGCCCCATGTGCAGCGAGCCGGTGATGTTCGGCGGCGGAATGACGATGCAGAAAGGCTCCTTGTCGGGGTCGATCTCCGCGTGGAAGTAGCGTTTCTCGAGCCAGCGGTCGTACCACTTGGCCTCCACCGCCGCCGGTTCGTAGGGCTTGTTCAACAACTCATCGTCCAAACTCTCAACCTTCCCTCTAGGATTCACCAAAAGTGCCAGGCACTCAGGGTGAATTCACGCGTATTGGGCATCAGGCCAATCCTAAAAATACTAATTACGTGGGCTTTTGTTTGTCAATTAATCCCGGCGCGCCCTATAATTTAACCACATTTCTGGGTCCCCGGCCGAAAGGAGCGCTATGAGCCCGGGCTGGCTGGCAGCCATCATCGTATTTGCCGCCATAGGATTCTGGATAGCCACCATCGTGGCCTTCTTCATCTGCGGATTCGGCGTCTACAAGACGGCCCGCTATGCCTACAAGGACATACAGCCCTGGATGGAGCGGTTCCGGGAATTCGGCGATAACATCGCCGCCAGAGTGGAAACCTTCCAGGCCATGGGCGAAGAGCTCTCGGAGATCGCAGCGCGGACCGAGAGGAGCTGGAACGAGACTCTGGGTATCGCCGAGGAGATCAAGTCGCACCCCCTGGTGCGTATGGCGGAGCGGCGTTCCGGGCACTGACGCCCTGGGAACTCAGGCCGATTCTTCCTCTATCTGCGGCGGCTGCGACGCCGTGACCAGCGTGGGGTCAGCGCCCTTATCCACCACTTCCTTGGTCACCACGCACTTGATGATGTCGTTGCGGCTGGGAAGCTCGTACATGACGTTGAGCAACGACTCCTCCAGGATGGCTCGCAGCCCGCGGGCCCCCGTGGAGCGTTTCATGGCCTGGCGTGAGATGGCTTTCATGGCGCCATCCGTGAACTTGAGTTCCACCCCGTCGAACTCGAAGAATTTCTTGTACTGCTTTATGAGCGCGTTCTTGGGAAGCGTCAGGATGCGGATGAGGTCGTCTTCGGACAGGTCATGGAAGGCCGCGATGACCGGCAATCGTCCCACGAATTCAGGGATCAATCCGTACTTCAAGAGGTCCTCGGGCATGACGTGCGAGAGAATCTCGCCGATGTCCTTCTCCCGCCTACGCTTCACGTTGGCACCGAACCCGATGCCCTGTTCGCCCACACGGTTCTCGATGAGCTTCTCCAGCCCCGCGAAGGCTCCCCCGCAGATGAAGAGGATGTTGGTCGTGTCTATCTGGATGAACTCCTGGTGCGGGTGCTTACGGCCACCCTGGGGAGGCACGCTGGCCACGGTTCCCTCGAGGATCTTCAGAAGGGCCTGCTGCACTCCCTCGCCCGAGACATCGCGGGTGATGGAGGGGTTCTCGCTCTTGCGGGCGATCTTATCGATCTCGTCGATGTAGATGATGCCCGTCTCCGCTTTCTTCACGTCGTAGTCGGCGGCCTGGATTATCTTGAGCAGGATGTTCTCCACATCCTCGCCCACATAGCCGGCCTCGGTGAGGGCCGTGGCGTCGGCGATGCAGAAGGGCACGTTCAATACCCGCGCCAGCGTCTGGGCGAGCAGGGTCTTGCCGCATCCCGTGGGCCCTATGAGGATGATGTTGCTCTTCTGCAGCTCCACCTCGCCGGAGCCACCATAGGCGCCGACCTGGATGCGCTTGTAGTGATTGTAAACGGCCACCGAGAGGATGCGCTTGGCCCTCTCCTGGCCGATGACGTAGTCGTTTAGAAAATCGTAGATCTCTTTGGGCTTAGGCAGGTCCTCGATCTTGAACTCGGTGGGCTCGCCCAGTTCCTCCTCGATGATCTCGTTACAGAGGTCGATACACTCGTCACAGATATAAACCCCCGGACCCGCTATGAGCTTCTTGACCTGACGTTGGCTCTTACCGCAGAACGAGCACTTGAGCAGGTCGCTTCCTTCTCCGAATTTCGACACTCGTATTCTCCTGGTCTATTTCTCCCCAAGCTCTTTCTTGAGTATGACCTCGTCGATGATGCCGTAGTCCTTGGCCTCCGGCGCGGTCATGATGAAATCGCGGTCGGTGTCCTGCCCAATGCGCTCCAGGGCCTGCCCGGTGTGCCTGGCAAGGATTTCGTCGAGCACCTCGCGTATGCGCAGGATCTCCTTGGCGTGGATCTCTATGTCGATAGCCTGACCCTGGGCGCCGCCCGTGGGCTGATGGATGAGCACCCGCGCGTGCGGCAGCGCATAGCGCTTATTCTCCGCGCCCGCCGCAAGCAGGATGGCCGCTCCCGAGGCCGCCTGCCCGATGCAGATGGTGGAGACGTCCGGCTTTATGTACTGCATGGTGTCGTAGATGGCCAGCGTGGATGTGACGACCCCTCCGGGGCTATTGATGTAGAGGTGAATATCCTTCTCCGGGTCCTCGCTCTCGAGGTGCAGGAGCTGGGCCATCACGAGGTTGGCGATGTTATCCTCGATCTCGGTACCCAGGAAGATGATCCGCTCTTTCAGAAGCCTGGAATAGATATCGAAGGAACGCTCTCCCCGCGAGGTCTGTTCGACCACTATCGGTATCAATGCACTTTCCATGAATCAATCTCCTTAAGTCTTGGAATCTTTGCGCCATTATAGCGCGCTCCAGGGACAAGCTGAATGCCCGGCATCAACGGTTTCGGGGCTTGCTCCCCTCTGGCGCTCTGCTTGCGCGGTCCGGCGCGGTTCCCGACCTTCCGGAAGATCGCCGGCCTCTCTCAGTCAAAAACGGCATTCTCCACTATGAGCTTGAGGGCCTTCTCGCGGGCCATCTCCTCTTTGAATGCCTCCAGGGAACTGCGCTGCTCCAGAAATGCCCGGTAGTTCTCGGCAGTCGTCTGCATGGACTCGGCGCGGGTCTCGATCTCACTCTCCAGCTCATCGTCGCTTATCTGGATCTCCTCGGTGCGTGCGACCGTGTCCAGAATCAATCTTGCCTTGATCGATTTACGGGCATCCTCGGAGAATTCCGCATCCATGCGGTCCTTGTCCGTGTCGGAAGAGGACATGTAATCCTCGACCCCGATGCCGTAGCTCCCCAGTATCTGTTCGAGCCGGGCATGCCGGTCTTTCACATAATCGTCTACCATGCTCTGCGGAACCTCGATATCGGTGCTCTCCACCAGCTTGGCCAGCGCTTCCTGCTGCACCTTCTGATCGACCCGCTGCTTCTTCATCTCGCCCATCTTCTCTTGCAGGTCCGCCTTCAGCTCGTCCAGGGTGTCGAACTCCGAGGCCTCCTTGGCGAAATCGTCATCGAGGGAGGGCAGCCTCTTGACTTTGACCTCCTTCACGATGACCTTGAAGGATGCCACCTGGCCCGCCATGGCCGGATCCTTGTAGTCCTCGGGCATGGTGACTTTGACGTCCAGAATATCTCCCTTACGCTTCTCCTTCAGCTCCTCGTTGAACTCGGGCCAGATGTTGCCCGACCCGATCTCCAGCATGTAGTCGTTGATGGTGCCTTCCTCTATGGGCATGTTGTTCACGGAGCCGGTGTAGTCTATGAGGGCGAAGTCGCCCTCGGCCAGTTTCTTACCGGGCATGTCCTCGAGCTTGGCGAAGTTCTCGCGCAGGTTGTCGAGGGCCTTGGACAGTTCCTCATCGGTCACCTCGTACTCGGGCTTCTCGATCTCCACGCCCTTCCAATCGACCGATTCGACGGCAGGCAGTATTTCGACCGTGGCGGTGAAGACCAGCGGCTTGCCCTCTTCGATCTCCACGACATCGACCTCGGGTTGAGAGACAGGCTCTATGCCCGCGCTGCGGACGGCCTCGCTGTAGTAACCGGGCAGGTCGTGCTCGAGCACCTCGTCGTAGATGGCCTCCATGCCCAGCCGCGTCTGAAGCACCCTGCGGGGTACCTTGCCCTTGCGGAAACCGGGGATCGCCACATGCTGCGCCACTTCGCGAAAAGCCTTGTCGATGGCCTTCTGCAAGTCCTCCGCCGGTACTTCTACCTTTAACAGGACCTTATTTTCCTCAAGTTCCTCCAGATCTGTCTTCAATGCCGCTCCCTTCCCTTTTCCCAATTCCCGCAACCCATCGCGCCAAACAGGGCCGGCCAAAATAAAACCCGCACCCTTAAGCGGTGTAGGAATCCTTGGTGCGAGAGGGGGGATTCGAACCCCCACGGTCTAAACCACTGGATCCTAAGTCCAGCGCGTCTGCCAGTTCCGCCACTCTCGC
>JAHEXQ010000034.1 GCA_023252035.1 Actinomycetes bacterium | reverse complement strand
CGCGCGACCGCGGCCGCGAACACCAGGAGAGCTCCGGAGACAAAGCGGGAGGGCGCCATCTCCACCTTCCCTATGAGCAAGCCCGCGCTTCCTTCCTGGAGATACTTGGAGACCACCTCCTCAGTGCCGAACAGGACTATGGCCGGAGCGACATAGAGATATCCGCGCCGCCAATCAGTAGTCGTCGCCCAGTACCACGACCACCTGCATATCGCCCCAATCGTGCGTCACCTGTTCCCCCAATTCGACCAGGAAAGTCCGGCTGGGGTCGAGGTCGGCGGCGACCTGTTCCGCGCATGGCTTTAGCCCGGGGGCGTAATAGATGGCAGTGAAGGCGTAATGGTATTTACTGCTGCCGGGATTAGGATTGGCGTAGCCCAGTGCAATCAGCTTTTGAGCTGCCTGGTTTCCTGCGCCGGTCTTGTTGCCCCCATTGAGGACCTTCACCTTCATGAGCGGGCGGTTGACGTTCCCGGCGGCGTCCCGCGGCACGTCATTCTCCGGCAAGACCACCGATGTGTACAGCCGGACGTTATCGAACAGAGCCCTCGTGTCCACGGGGTCGGCGAGGAAATACCAGGGGGCGCCCGGCGCCGGCGTCGGCGCGGTGCCCGGGACGGTGGCCATCTCCACATCGTCCGCAGTGATGCCCTGCATGCACTCGGCCACGGTGATTATCTGGTCCGGCGACATGGTTGTCTCCAGGTAGGGGATCGTGGCGTCCAGGGTATGGATGAGCGTCTGGTTGTCCCGAATCGTGGACATCTTCTCCAACAGGGCTTTCAAGAAGTTGTGCTGGTTCTCGATGCGGTCCAGATCCCCGTTGGGCAGATTGCGGCTGCGCACCAGGGTCAGAGCCATCTCGCCGGTGAGCGCCTCGTAATGGCCCCTGTACAGATAGCCCGCCTTATCGTCCTTGATGTCGTAGGGCTGCGTGAAGGGCACCCCGCCGATGGCATCGACTATGGACTGGAAAGCCTGAAAGTCCACGCGCACGAAGGCGTTGATATCCAGGCCGGTGAACTCCTTGACCACGGTGGTGGCCAGTTTGGGGCCGCCGAAGGAATGAGCGGCGTTGATCTTCTCCGTGCCGTAGCCCGGTATCTGTACTTTGGTATCGCGCGGGATGGAGACCACGGCGACCTTCCTATTTGTGAGATCGATAGAGACTACCAGCATGACGTCGGAGCGCGTATAGCCCGTTTCACCAGGGTTGCTGCCCTTGTCTATCCCCACCGCCAGGATGTTGAAAGGCTGCGAGGGGTCATGCCATTTGGCTAACTCGTCATAAGCATCGGGCTCGGCCCCGGTGTTGATGACCACAGCCTCGAGGCGGAGCCGCAGGTAGTGTTTGGCTGCCCAGGTCTTGATGGGGCGGAACGCGATTATCCCGCTGGCTACCACGATCACGGCGAGGACGAGCACGACGATCTTTAGGGCGCGCCGTTTCTTTTTCCACCGCTGCGCTCCGTACAACTCCGTCCTGCGCACAAAGCTCTCGGTCAAATCAATAGTCACTTCCGATGACCACGACCACGTCCGCCGCGTATTGCGCTGCTACAGAATCATTCTCCTCGACGGAAGGCGTCAAGGCCGCATCCGAGGCTACCTGCCGTGCGGCAGCCTCATTCCCCGTGGCGAAATAGACGGTGGTCCGGCTGTACTTGTTCTTCGCATCGCCGGCCACAATTCCCTTATACCCCCAGCCCATCAGTTTCTCCGCCAGGTTTGAGGCCACGCCAGCCCTTGCCGTCCCGTTCAGTACCTTTACCTGAATCCGGGACCGGTCCAAGCTTTGAGTTGACTGCGCCTGTGCCTGGGCTGCCAGCTCTTCCGCCTTGGCGTCATCCGGCGATTTTATCGAGACATAATTCTTGACGTTCTCAAACAGGTGTGCGGTTCCCGCCGGGTCCGGGATGAAGTACCAGGGCTGCCCCGCCTTGGGCTCCGGCGCGCTCCCCGGAATCGTGGCCATCTCGATATTGCCGGCGTCCATGCCTTGCAGCGCCTCCGCCAGGGTTAGGATAAACTCGGGCGTGGCCGATGTCTTCGCGTTCTTATCCACGGCATCGAGAATATTGCGCAGGATCGACTTGTCCCTGATGCTGAACACCTTCTGGACCAGCGCCTTCATGAACTTCTGCTGGTTCTCTACTCTGCTCAAGTCCCCATCGGGAAGGGAGTGCCGGGCGCGCACTATGGTGAGCGCCTCCTCTCCCGTCAGGTGCTCGTAGTGGCCCTTGAACAGCACGCCCGCGTACTCGTCCTTGATATCCAGTTCCAGCGTGAAGGGCACGCCGCCCATGGCATCCACCAGGTCCTGGAAAGCTCTGAAATTGAAGACCACGTAGAAATTGATGTCCATGCCCGAGAGCTTCTTCACTGCGGCGATGGCTCCGGCAGGACCATCGAAGGCATTGGCCGCGTTTATCTTCTGCTCTCCGTGCTTCGGAAGCACGACCTTGGTGTCCCGGGGGATGGAGACCACGGCGGCTCTGGCCGCTGCTACATCTATGCTGGCGAGGAGCATCACATCGGTGCGGAAATTGCCCGTCTCGCCCGGCACGCTGCCCTCATCCGTCCCCAGGATCAGGACGTTCAGGGGCTTGGAAGGATCCATCCACTGGGTCAGTTGCTCAAAAGCCCCGGGGTCTTCCTGCTGCGTGATGGCCATGCCCGCCAGTTTCATGCGCAGGTAGGCCTTGGCCGCCCATATCTTTATGGAGTTGATCCCCATGATGCCGGCCGTCAGGCCGATGATCACGGCGAATACGATGCCTGTGCGAGTAATGCGCTGACGCCTGCTCGGCTTCTTCTTGTAGCTGCCTGTCCGGTTGCGCTTCGCGACGCCGCTTCTTCCGGTTCCTCGATCCGATTCCGCCATATCTTCAGCCCTCGAAAACCCGCCCTCCTCATTGCGGCTGTCCGGTTTTCAACTTTCTTGCCACTATTTTCACGATATTATAGCACCGCCCTTCCGAGCGCCACCCGACCTTGCTGGTCGCCCTCAATGCCTGCATACATGAAAATGGCATGGTTAAGCCATTATTTCTGCTCCCCTTGTTGCATTTGTTGAACATGTGCCATTAGTCGATTATCTATATCGCAGAGAGCCAAACCCTTGTTGGCATAATCTTGCGAACTTTTTTCCCAATGCCTATTGAAATACCGTATATGGTGTAGTAACTTGAGTTTTAAGGCAACATGTAGTATCTATATGCCGCCACAATTTGCGAGAGGTAAAGTTGGAGATACTTGCATTTCTCCTCATTGGTTTAATCGCAATGTTGGCGATTGTGCCGCCGATAATCCGGGGCAAGCTAGATGCCTCTCCGCTTTCTACCACCGAGAACTTCCAGCGCAGCATGTTTCGGATAGGCACTTCTCTGGACTTGGAGAATACCCCTGCGCCTGAAGACAACGCGGGCGTGCCCGTGAGATACACGGCGGCTGCTCCCACATCCACGCAGACGGCGCCCGCCGTTGCGTGGCAGCCAGTCGAGCAACGGAAACCTGTGGACAGTAGCGGCCGTCCACCGGCCGCCGCCAGGGCTAGAAGCAAAGTGTCGGTGAAACGAAATCGTATTCTCACGACCTTTGCCCTGGCGGCGGCCGGTTCGGCGCTGCTGGCGTTGGCCATCGAAGATCGCGCGATGCTCGTTCTCTTCATCATCTCCTGCGTGCTGCTCGCGAGCTATTGTTTGCTGCTGCTGCTCGTACCGGCGCTCCTGCGTGCACGCCGCAGGTCATCCCGGTTTCCCAGCCGAATCAGCCTCCGGCGCACCTGACCTGGCTCTCTCCCTAACCGGGCGGCGTACTTTGATCCACGCTCCTAGAGCAGGTTGAACAGCGCCCACATGGCTAGGCCGGCCAGTGCCCCCGCCGCGGAAAAAACCAGGCAGCTCTTGAAATCTCCCCGCACCATGAACCGGTAGAGAGAACTGGCCAGCGTGGCTGTTATTACGGCGACAGCGGCAACAGCGGTACGCCGCCAGCCCGTAATCAGCCACCATTTCATAGCGGGCAGGCAGAGAAAAGCGGCGACCGTGCACATTCCCGCTGCGAGGCGGGCCTCCACAGCCGGATACTCGATTTTTTCTTGATCCTCCGGGCCCACAGGCTTACTTCCTGAGAAATGGCCCCAGGAGCGCCAGATTCAATCCCAGGTGCAGGAAGAGCACACCGGCCAGTACGCGCCTCGCGCGCCGGCCGTACTGAGGTTCGAAATAGACCCTCCAGGCGTAGATAAAGAAGAGTCCCGCCGAAAGCAGGCAGGCCGGCCCGAAGAACCAGAGCCGGGCCACGGGAACTCCCGCGCCGCCGGGAGGCCGGACCGTGGCGTTCAAAAAGCCTACCAGGAAACAAAGGACGGCGATGGCCAGGGTGGCGAGCACCGCCACTTCCCGCATCTCTCCGTGAGGATTTGGGTTTCTAAGCCGGTTCATGAGCACCTCCTGTCGAATTCAGGTTCGATATCCCGGTCTGCGATCGCCGTGCCGGAGGAGATCAGGGCGGCGCGGATTCCCCGCCGCTACGGCCGGCAAAATAGCTGCGTAGCCAGTTGAGTCCGGACCTGATTCCATGGCCAGTGAGCTTGCCCAGCAGCGCCTGCAGCGCCTCTCCGCGCACCAGTAACCGCCCCCTGCTCAGCCGGGCGATGAGCGCCGGCAGGCCACCGCCCTCGAAGCTGAGGCTGATTCCGGCCATGATGATGCCCGAGGCGAATGCCACGAGGCCTTCGGACAGAGAGAAGGGTTTTCCCGTCACGACGCGCATGAGGAAATCGGCGAGTATGCCCACGGAGCCGGAGGCAAGTACGAAAGCGCACTTCTCCGCGAGCCGGGGGGTGGTTCGACCAGCGAGGAAAAAAGCCGCACGCCCGGCGAAGCCAGCCAGCAGCGAGGCCCCATCCCGCACGTAGAGGGTGAGAGCCGAAGATCCGCATCGTAAGGTCTCTACCGCTGCCGCCCCAGCCGCCAGAGCGCTCTCTCTCGCGGCGGCAAATCCGGCGCCGAAAAGCCGGCCCAGTGTGCCGATGACGCCCCCCAGCAGGAATCCGGTCACGAGGGAGAGGAGGCCAACGCGCCCCGTCAGCAGTCTGGAGAGACAGGCGTTGATTCCCGAATCGATGACGCCATTGATGAGAAAGCTCTTCAACGCCCCAGCGAGTCCGACGCGAGCCAGGCCTGAACCGATGAAGCCGGCCAGGTAGGAACCCAGGAGTGTCGTAGCAGCGGCTGCCCCGCCGACCATTAAGCAGCCGGAGAAACATCGTCCGAAGCTGAAGCCGTCACCGCTACCAGCCGCGTAATAGATGGCAAAAACGATACAGCCTACTGCGGCGGCCACCATGGCGGCCAGTGCCGTCGCCAGCGAGATGCCCAGTGCCAGCGCGATGGCCAGGACTGCGGCACAGGTGAGGGCGCAGGCGCAGACGGCGGCCAGCAGGGCCTGCACGTACTTATTGGAGAAGACCCAGTGGAGCGCCGCATAGAACTTATCCCAGGCAGAGCGCACCACTTGGCCTGCCTGCCTGGCCAGAGCGGCGGCAGCCCGGCCTACCGGAGCAAAGACACGGTCGAGCGAGGAGAAGAGGGGACGCATCAGTCTGTCGGCAAACTTGAAGGGAGCGGCCAGGGCGGAGAGGGCCGCACCCGCGCATCTCTTTCCAAAACCCAGGACGGCGCCGAAAACACGGCCGAGCGAGGAGAAGGGACCGCCGCCCTTGCTCATAGACTGCGAGATGTAATAAGCGGCGTCCGCTGCGCCCCGCTCGGAGGGGCCCAAGAAGAGGCATCTGGACGGGTCCCATCTGCCAGAGAGAAGCAGCATGGGGTCGAAGGGCCGCCCGTTAAGGGCCGCCCCGAAGTGCAGATGGGGAGCAGAACTCGACCGATCCTGGGAGCCGTCGCTCAGCCCCAGGGGCTGCCCGCGTATCACACGTTCTCCACGCCGGACCGAGGCGGCGGAGAGGGCTACGTAAGTCGTCTTCACATTTCCTGTGTGCTCAACGCTGACGCAGAGGCCTACGGGGGTGGAGCCGCAGAAAGAGACGGTGCCGTCGGCCGCGCAATTTACGGTTGACCCGGTGCTCGCACCGATATCGATTCCAGCATGGCCGCCCTGGCCGAAATGGTCGGTGGCACCACGAAAACCGTTGATGACCGGACCGTTCAGCGGCCGTTGGAAGATACCCGCAGACCGGCCGGAGGAGGGATGGCCGGGCGCGGCCTCGGCGGCCGGCGCCCAACCTGCAAGCGGTGTTATTAGGAAGGCTAGAAGGAGGGGTAGTGAGAGGAGCCCGACCCTCGAACGCCTGGCCGAGGCCGAGATATCGCCGCGCCGCCCGGCCCGCTTCATGAAAGCGGCGGTTCGGTATGCCAAAGGGGCCTCCTCGGGGGGGTTTTCAGGCAGTGCTCCGCGCGGTAGCCGCCTGATTTTTATACGGGGATAATGCAGGCTGCGCCGGCCCAGGCGGTTCCAGGCACGTAACGGCGCATCCTCGCACGCCGGTGACACGACCAGGGTAACCCGGTTGTTGCGGCGGCCGGCATCCACCGATAAACCGGGTCATCAAGTATGCTGCCGCCAGAATTATCGCAAGAGCTATTAGATAGCGGCGGATGGCATGGCTACGGTCCGATGGCATAGGGCTGCCAGTTGCGGGTTTCGGGAAGCCCGCAGCCACACGGGGCAGGGCCGGGTCACTCGCGGAATCTTGCCGGATACGCTTTTCCGCGTAGCCGGCCTCCTCTACCAGGGCTTCCAGTAGAGGGCGCGCCGCGGGGCGAGAAGCCGGGTCTGCCGCTGTGGCTTGCGAGAGTATCGTTTCCAGCCGGGGAGGCCGCGAGGGGCCCAGCATCTCGCGCAGCATCACTGCCAGTGCATAAACATCTGAGGGTCGGCTGGGCATGCCCCGCACGGCTTCCGGGGCCCGATACAGCATGGATTCATGCCGCAGGATGGGATCGCCGGCCTCGAGCACTTGGAAATAGCCGGCGCGCATCAACTTGACCGGCCCGGAGGGCGTTATCAGCAGGTTCCGCGGGTCCAGTGCGAGGTAGCAGATACCGCAACCGTAGGCAGCGCCGGCCGCTTCCACACAGGCGTGCAGCACCTCCAGCCCCTGCTCCAAAGGCAGGTTGCCTACCTCATCGAGCAACTCGCGCAACGTCACGCCTGCGGTGTGTTCGAAGGCAATGCAGACAAACCCGCCTTCCTCAAACCACTCGATAAGACCGCAGAGATTGGGGCCGCGCACCTGGGCTGCCCGCTGTAGGCATTCCCGCAGGTCCCAGGCGAGTTTGGGATCACCGAGGCCGCCGGGTTCACCGCCTCCAACCGCACGGACGCACTCCGGTCGAATCAACTCCATGAAGACCTTGCTCTCGAAGGGCTCGTAGGCGGCGGTGAAGAGGCCGCCGAATGCGTGCTGCTCCAGCCTGTCCTTGAGCCTGTAGCGCCCTGCGATGCGGGTGCCCGGCGCGGGTAGTGCGGTCATGAGTCTCTCCTGCGTTACCCTGATGCCCTGCGGTTCTGCTCTCCATTTGTGGCTAGTTATATAACTTAATTATCTTAATTATATTTGTCAATAGGCGGCGAGGATTTTTTCCGGGATTTCTTGAACCGACCGGCCGCCTTGTACTGGAGTACAACGTCAGGCGGGGCTATAGTGCGGTTATGCAGGATACCATTATCGGCGGCGTGGCCATCGTCTGGGGCATCCTTGTCCTGTCTTTCCGGAACGAGCTGAGGGAGTTGGCGAAACCGGGTGGGCGGGGCTTCCGAAACCCCGAATTCCTGAGGGTGGCTATCGTCGTTGGCGGCATCGCTATCATATGCGCGGGAGTAGCGATAATCCTGGGGCGCGCCCTCTGAGCGCTAAGCAGCGGTCAGGGCGCTATAGGCTGCCGCCAGGCGCGCCGTGAGCGGACCCGGCACTTCTCCATGCGAGACAACTCCGTCCACCTCACTAACGGGCACGATCTCCCGTAGGGAGTTGGAAATGAAAGCCTCAGAGCTGGTTTCCAGGTCCTCCAGGGTGAACTCGCCCTCCTCCACCGGAACCCCCAATTGCGGGCAGAGCCGCCCGGTGATAAGCGTGCGGGCCATTCCCGGCAGTGCGCCGCACTCGAGCGAGGGCGTGCAGAGCTTCTCCCCCCACGCGAAGAAGAAATTGGAGGAAGTCCCCTCCGACAGGAAGCCCCGGCTATCCAGGAAGAGCGCTTCCTGGGCCCCGGCATCCAGCGCCTCCTGCCTGGCCAGCAGGGAGTCCAATCCGTTGATGGTCTTCATACGGGTGATGGGCGAGCCGGAATTGCGGCGGATGCCCGAAACGATGAGGCGCAGGCCATGGCGGTACCACGATTCCGGGAACCCCTCAAACGGGCGGGCAACAATGAAGACGGTGGATGGCCCTGGCCTCTGCAGTCCCAGCCCGCCGCCGTGCCTTCCGCCTGTCAGCGTTATGCGGATGTAGGCGTCGGCGGCACCCGGGCCGGCCAGGCCGTTCCGCTCCAGGAGTTCGGCTATGATGCGCTCGGCCTCCCGCTCCTCCTCCCAGGGCATGGGAATCTGCAACAGAAGGGCCGAATCGCGCATGCGAGCGAGATGTTCCGGCAACCCGAAGGCGACGCCCTGGTACGCCCTCAGAGTCTCGAAGAGACCGTCGCCGAAGAGCACACCCCGGTCCCAGACTGGTATGCAGGCCTCGGCCTCCTCCCGGAATTCGCCGTTCAGGTAAACCTGCGTCATCTCACTTCCCCTGGAGAGTGCGAAATATCGCCTCTCCCTTATCCAGCGTCTCCTGGTACTCGTCCTCGGGCACGGAGTCGGCCACGATGCCGCCCCCCACTTGGAAGTAGGCACGCTGGCCTTTGACCAGCACCGTGCGAATGGCGATATTCAGGTCCGCCCGGCCGTCGAAGCCCAGGTAGCCTATGCAGCCGGTGTAAACGCTGCGCGCCGTCGGTTCTAATTCGTCGATTATCTCCATGGATCTTATCTTGGGAGCGCCCGTGATACTTCCTCCCGGGAAGGAGGCCAGCAGCAGATCCACCGCGTCCCGGCCGGGGTGCAGCTTGCCTGCCACCGTCGAAACCAGGTGGTGTACCGTGGCATAGGACTCTATGACGGCGTGCTCCTCCACCTGCACGCTCCCGTAGGAACAGACCCGGCCCATGTCGTTACGCTCCAGGTCAACGATCATGGATAGCTCGGCCCTGTCCTTTGAGCTCGCCTGCAACTCCTGGGCAAGGCGGCCGTCTTCCTCTTCATCGCGGCCACGGCGCCTGGTCCCTTTGATAGGCCTCGTCTCCACGCTATCTCCATCGATGCGCACGAAACGTTCCGGCGAGGAAGAGCAGACCTGCACGGGTCCGAAGTTCAGATACGCGGAGAACGGAGCAGCGTTCAGTCGCCTCAGTCTCCGGTAAAACATCCAGGGATGTTCAGCCATGGGCGCCGAGAATCGTTGAGAGAGGTTGGCCTGGTAGATGTCGCCCGCCAGGATGTACTCCTTGACCCGGCGCACCGCCTCCAGGTAGTCGGGCCGGCTGAAACCGCGTTCGAAAGCCACTTCTGCGGGTGGGGCGGATTGGCCGTAGGAGGGAGGCTCGGCCGCGAGCAGCTCGCTGGCCCTTTGCCACCGCTCCTTCAGGTCGAGTTCCTCTACAGCTGCCGCGCTGGTTGCCAGCCAGGTCTCGCCGGAGGAGTGGTCGTGCGCCACCACCTGGTCGTAGAAGGCGAAGGTCATCTCCGGCAATCCGAGGTCGTCCACGGCCCGGCCGGGAAGCCGCTCTATCAGGCGGCCCAGCTCGTAGGCGAGATAACCGATGCCGCCCCCGAGGAAAGGCGGAAGGCCTGCGAGCGGGCGCTGCCGGTGGCGCTGCAGGATATCGCGCAGGAGCGTGAAGGGGTCCGCCTCGAGCCGCTCCTGCGTGCCGGAACGCCGGTGCAGGATGCATTCCCGGCCGCGGGAGGTCAGTACCAGAAAAGGCTCAAAACCCAGGAAGGAGAAACGCCCCAGCTTATTCATGGTCAGACTCGTATCCAGCCAGGCGGTGTAGGGCAGGTGAGCCACCCGGTTGCAGAGGTCCTCCATGCCGGCCGCGCCCGGCAACAGCGCCACCTTGAGTTCCCTCATGGCTGGAGATGCTCTTTGAACCAGGCCACAGCCAGCTGCTCCACTGCCTCCAGCGTTCCGGGTTCCTCGAAGAGATGGCTGGCGCCGGGAACGATCTCCATGCACTTCTCGCACTGCAGCTTGTTGTAGGCATGGCGGTTCAGATCGATGACGATGGTGTCCTTGGAGCCTACGATGAGGAGCGTGGCCGCTCTCACCCGGGGCAGCACGTCCAGCGCCAGGTCGGGACGGCCTCCGCGCGATACGATGGCCCGGACACGAGGTTCGTGCACGGCCGCTTTCAGGGCGGCCGCCGCTCCGGTGCTCGCGCCGAAATATCCCAAGGTCAGGGATCGGGCTTCAGGCCGCTCCGGAAGCCAGTCCGTGGCTCCCAGTAAGCGGTTGGCTATCAGGTCGATGTCGAAGCGATTGTCATAGACGAGATCCTCCTCTTCCGTCAACAGGTCGAAGAGGAGCGTCCCCATGCCCTCAGCCTGGATGGCCTCCGCGATCAAAGCGTTGCGGGGGCTGAGACGGCTACTGCCGCTGCCGTGCGCGAAGACGACCAGGCCACTTGCTTCGGGCGGCACGGTCAGAATGCCCGGCAGAACGACGGAATCCAGCTCGATATCTACGGCGACGGCCTCTGCGCCAATCATCTGCCCTCCTCAAGCTCTTACAAAATTCTCCAATATCTGCATTCCCTGCTCTGTGAGAAAACTCTCCGGGTGGAACTGCACTCCTTCCACCGGAAATTCCCGGTGGCGCAGCCCCATGATCACGCCATCCGGCGTGCGGGCGGACACCTCCAGGCAGTCAGGCAAGCCCTCGGGCAGGACAGTCAGTGAGTGGTATCGGGCCGCCTCAAACGGGCTGCTCACTCCGGAGAAGACCCCTTTTCCGTCGTGCAGGATGGGCGAGGTCTTGCCATGCATGACGCGGGGAGCCCGCTCCACCCTGCCTCCGTAAGCCTCCCCGATGCACTGGTGCCCCAGGCACACGCCCAGGATCTTCACACTGGAGCCGAAGCAGCGGATGACCTCTTTGGAGATGCCAGCTTCGCGCGGTGCTTTGGGACCCGGCGAGATGACTATCCCATTGGGCCCCAATCGCTTCACATCCCCCAAACTCATATGATCATTCCGGAATACGGTGAGCTCCGCTCCCAGAATACCGAGAAACTGCACCAGGTTGTAGGTAAAGGAGTCGTAGTTGTCGATCATCAGTATGCGACGCCCGTTTACGCTCACTTGCTCCCCGCTTTCCGTGCGATTGGATTCCGGCGGCGGGTAGCAAAGCACCCAGCCGCTTACGCGGCTGGGTGCCGACACCTGGCGTTGGCCCCAGGTGCGCCTTAACATACCGCAGGCGTAATTATAACACCACAGGGGGAGGCCCTACGCAAAACAAGAAGCCTGACTCTTCGCTCGCGCGGTGTTAGGAAAAGTTGAAAAGTGGACTCTCCTGAATTCGGTCATGGGGTAGGCGGCGGAATGAACGCGCTGATCCTGCCACCAGAGCCGGATCTCCAGTGCCCCCCTCTTGGGATCGGGGATCATGTGTACCTCCACGATCTCCCGGGGCGGGACCTTGGGAACGGCTACCTCCTTGCTGAATACGGAGATCTTGCGGTAAGCACTGACCATTTGACAAAAGGGTGACCCTTTTGTCAACCGCGTTGCTCCGCAGCTAGAAGCCGAGTTCCTGCGCAACCAATATGACCTTCACATCGGTGAGTCCTGGCGGACGGTGCATGATGACGGACACCCGGCAGATACTGGCTTCTGAAACGCAATCCAGGCAGTGGCCCGCCTCGACGCAGGGCACCGCGATACCCAGCCGCCGCGCGTTGGCGGGTGCAGCGTATTCCCGGATGCGAGTGCGTGCCGCCGCCAGGTCCTCGACTATCTTATTCGCGCCCGCCACGATGACTACGGTGGAGGGGCCGAAGATGGTCCCCGCTACCCGGTTGCCGATGCCGTCCACGTTCATTATCTCGCCTTCCAGGGTCACCGCATTTGCCGACGCTAGGAAGCACGGGCAGGTGACCGCCTCCTTCCGGATAGCCAGAGCCTCTACGGGCTCCATTCCCTGCTCGTGCGCTACTACCCGGTTGCCCCGCTCCCGGAGCCGGTCCAGGAGACCAATCTGGCGCACGGTCACCGAACCTCCGCAGCCCACCGCCACGTCCGGTGGGAATATGGCCAGGACCTCGCGCGAGGCCTCCTCAGCCGACGCTACCGCCCGGGCGTCGAACCCTCGCTTGGTAAGCGCATTGGCGGCAGCGCGGCAGCGCGCCGCCAGATGTTCATTCCAGACCGACTGCATCTCGTTGTAAGCCATGAGATCTCCTGTTAGTCTCCGCATTCCTAAAGCCGTTTCGCCCACCCATATCTATACCATCCAGTGTACCGGGTCCGTTAAGTGCTGAAGTTGTCTCCCCGAGGCCCGGCATGATAACCGTAGTGCCCGAGATGGTTTCCAGCCCCTCGCCCGTAGCCCCTCTCCTTTTACCCGGTGAAAACCCCATGCTAATATAATATGCGTTTTATCTAGGGAGACAATACAAGCACAAATCAGCAGGGCAGAAGCAATTGAAGGAGCCGGAGATGAACGAGGGTAGCAACTCGCCGGGCACCGTGAGGCCCCCGGCCATGAACACCCTGGACCTCATAGGGAACACCCCCATGGTGCGCCTCACCAAAGTCGTGCCTTCGAATTCCGCGGTGGAGATATATGCCAAACTCGAGGGATACAACCCCTGTAGTTCGGTCAAGGACCGCATCGCCAAGTACATGATCGAGGGAGCCGAGAGCCGAGGCGAGTTGACCCCGGACATGACCATAATCGAGGCCACGAGCGGCAATACGGGAATCGGGCTGGCCATGGTCGCCGCCTATAAAGGCTATAAGCTCAAGATAGTCATGCCCGAGACCATGAGCATCGAGCGGCGGCGCGTGATGCAGGCCTTCGGCGCCGAAATCGTACTAACCCCGGGCGAGCTGGGCATGAACGGAGCCATCGCCGAGGCGGCGCGGCTGGCAGGTGAGCCCGGCTACTACTATCCGGACCAGTTCGCCAACCCGGACAACGTCAAGGCACACTACGAGGGAACGGCCGGCGAGATCCTGAGCCAGGTTGAGGATATAGACGCCTTCGTGGCGGGAATCGGCACCGGCGGCACCCTCATGGGCATCGGCAGCCGCTTGAAGGAAACCTATCCATCCATCAAGATCATCGGCGTGGAACCGCTGCGCAACTCCAAGATCCAGGGGCTGCGCAACCTCGAGGACTATTTGCCGCCCATCTTCAACCTGGATATCCTGGATGAGAAGATCAGGGTCGAGGATGGCTGCGCCTTCAACACGGCGCGGGTACTGGCCCGCATCGAGGGCCTCTTCGTGGGCATATCCTCCGGCGCGGTGGTGCATGCCGCTCTGCAGGTGGCCGAGGATATGGTGGCCGGGCGCATGGTGATCCTGCTCCCCGACCGTGGCGATCGCTACCTGTCCACCGAGTGTTTCACTTGCGACTCCCCCGACTGCGTCTATCAGGATTTCCTCAGGTCCCTGGAACGCTAAAGCGAACTTGGCCGGGTACCTTTTTGTTCGCTTTGGTCCTTAGCAAGCAAAACTCCCTTTAGCTCTTTCAGTCTGCGCATCTATCTGCCGATAGATTCCCTATATGCGAGTACGCTGAGACAAAAGTGTCAGGAGGCAAGTCCTGTGAACATGGTAAGAGGCTCTGACCTGCTCTCGGACCTGCTGCTGTCAAAGGGTGTGGTAACCCCGGAGCAGCTGCAAGCGGCTCAAAACCGCCGCGCGGAGACAAGCCTATCCCTTTCCAAGAGCCTGGTTTCCCTGGGTTTCATCTCGGAGCACGATCTGGCCAAGATCATCACGGCAGAGACAGGACACCGCTACGTTGACCTCCTCGATTACAAGGTGGACATTCAGGCCACCACATCCATAGATGAGAACACGGCCCGCCGCTATATATGCATCCCCATCGATTTCGAGGACGACAAGCTGGTGCTGGCCATGGCCGACCCGGGCAATATCTTCGCCCTGGACGACATCCGCCTGACCACCGGCTACGAAGTGCTCCCGGTAGTCAGCTCCAGCGAGGATATCCTCTCCGCCATCCAGAGCTACTATCACCTGGACACGGACGTGGTGGACAGGGCACTGGAAGCCAAGGTCATGAACATGGAGGAGGGGGAGGCGGGTCCGACCAGCGAGATCGTGGACGACGCCCCCATCGTGCGCTTCACCAACCTGATCATCACCGAGGCCATCAACCGGGCCGCCAGCGATATCCATATCGATCCCCGTGAGGATGAGGTGCTCATCCGGTATCGTATCGACGGCGTCTGCCAGGAGGTGCGCCGCAGCCCCAAGAACATCCTGGCGGGTATAGTCTCCCGCATCAAGATAATGTCCGACCTGAACATCGCGGAGAAACGCATACCCCAGGACGGCCACTTCGGCATGGTCTACCGGGATAAGGCCATCGACTTCCGCGTGGCCATCCTTCCCACCATCTACGGCGAAAAGGTGGTTATGAGAATTCTGGACAAATCCAGCATCATGCTGCGTCTGGACGACCTGGGTTTCCTGAACGAATCCCTGGAGAAATACACATCGGCCTTCACCATGCCGCACGGGGCCATCCTGGTGACGGGCCCGACCGGCAGCGGCAAATCCACCACCTTGTACGCGACGCTCAACGTGCTGAACACGGTGGAGAAGAACATCACCACCGTCGAGGACCCTGTGGAGTACCGCCTCGCCGGCATCAGCCAGGTTCAGGTGAACCCGAAGGCCGGCATGACCTTCGCCAGCGCGCTCCGGAACATACTGCGTACCTCGCCCGATATCCTGATGGTCGGCGAGATCCGGGACATGGAAACGGCGAAGACCGCCATCGAGGCGGCGCTCACCGGACACTTGGTGCTCTCCACCCTGCACACCAACGACGCGCCCAGCGCCCTGCCCCGGCTGATCGAGATGGGAGTCGAGCCTTTCCTCGTCTCCTCGGCCATCAACTGCGTACTGGCCCAGAGGCTCGTCCGAAAACTATGCTCCAACTGCAAGATCCCTTACACCCCGGAGTCCGGCTCCCTGACGGCCTTGGGATTCCCGGAGGCAGAGGACGGCATGGTCCTCTACAAGCCCAGTGAACACGGCTGCGCCAAGTGCAGCAATACAGGCTACAAAGGCCGCGTAGGCCTCTACGAGGTAATGGAGATGAGCGACGAAATCCAGCGCCTGACCGTGAAAGAGGCTTCGGCCACCGTCATCCTGAACCAGGCCCGCGAAGAAGGCCTGAAGACCATGAAGGACGATGGCTTCGAGAAGGTGATGCTGGGCTTGACCTCAGTGGAGGAAGTGCTCCGGGTGGTGAGCGTCTAGCCGCTGCCGCCCGGGGCGTCCGCGGCTTTAAGGGTTTGCAGAGCGGCGTCCAGATCCTCGTAGAAAGCGAATAGCCGCTGAAACCCCACGACCCCGAAGAGTTCCTCGACCTGTTCACTAGCTCCCACGATGCGGACGGTGCCCCCGCGCGCCTCGGCTTTCTTGTAAGCGTCCTGCAGGACCGAGAAGCCCCCACTGGATATGTAGCTCATACGCGACATGTCCAGAAGGAGGTTCTTCAGCTCGCGAATGAAGACGCCCGAAAGGTTCGAGAAGAACTCCTCCAGGGTAGTGGAATCGACGACGCCCTCCACCCGCGCCAGTACGGTGTCGGGCTGGTTATCCACTTCGGATATCTGCAGCCTCATGAGCCATCCACGCTTTCGGGTTCGGCGGAGTGTCCATGCCGCAGGGCCCTCCACATCTGGCCGAATATCTCGGGGATGGGCGGGCTCCCGAAGCCGATGGCCAAAGCGACCAGTGCGGGCAGGACGAGTATCCAGAGGAAGTTCAGAGGGAACATCTCCGGAAATATCTTGCCCATAATCGTGGGCAGGTGCGTGAAGAAGAACTTCAAGCTGATGATGTCGAAGACGGTGCGGAAGAAAGCCTCCTTCCACACGATGATGGTCCAGTGCAGCATCTCACCCAGCATGATGGCGACCACCGTGATACCCGCCGCCTCCAGGGCCAACCGCGTGGAATGCGCCTTTCCCGCCTTCCACCAGAGCGCCAGTCCGACCAGCGCGCCGATAGCTATGGCGTGCAAGCCGTATTCGGTGTCTCCCTTTACTGACAGGGCATTGGGCAGGGCCCATAGCAGCGCCGCGATAATGCCCGTGATGATGACGAAGAGGGCCGCCCTCCAGCGGGTTCTCCCCAGTCGGG